>DCUS01000140.1:13310-34437 GCA_002327885.1 Syntrophaceae bacterium UBA2208 | reverse complement strand
GTAGGTGTTATTTGTATTCAAGAATTGTTTTGAAATTGTCTGTTAGTCCAAATTCACCCATAACACTCAATCCCTCACCCCATCCCTTCCTTCAATGAGGAAAAGAGAAGAGTGAGGGGATGAGAATTACCTGAGTCCATCCTCTTTCTTTGCCTCCTCTTTTTTTAAGCCACCAATCCGAGGATGAGGTCTGCCAGAGTCGGTGACGACGATGGCCACAAGAATTTCGTNNCTGAAGGAATAATGGCCTTGCCTCCGCCCACCGCTTCTCTTAAGGGTGTCCCAAGTTTGGGATGTAAAATGGCTGCGGCATGTTCCAATTCTCCATCCGCGCCGACGATGGCGGCTTTCCCATAACTCTCAGCATTTTTAGGAGGTATTTTCAACGCCTCAACGGCCCTCTTTCCCAGGACACCCCCTAACTCTTCGCCGATATCAATGAGTTCATCCAATTTCTCGACATATTTCCCCGCAAAGGGATTCTTAATGACTGCTATGGCAGCAGCCTTCCGGGTCGGTGGATCAACCTTTTTTCCACCTTCAACGACCGCTTCTTCGACAATGGTCACATATTTTCTGACTTCCATATTTACACCTCCCATAAATTAAAGAATAAAACCGCATGGAGCATAGCGCAAAGCGCATAGCGAAAAATCACAATTTTTTTAACCATAAATTCAATGGTTCTGTCCAGACCACTCTTCCTTGTAGTGCGATTAAAGCACCTTTGATCAATCCTTTCTGATAGATCGAGTAGGCCTTCGAAAGACCGCTGTTCAATGCTTCCTCAATCTTTTCTTGGGATAATTTTCCTACTTTGACGGTGACCCACTCTCCATTGATATCAGTATCAGGGTAGATCTCTTCTGCGAGGGATTTCGTGATACTTGGATCTTCGATGTCGGTGTAGTTTCCAACAACGGTCGCTGCCGCATCGGCTAACGAAGCGCTCTCAGAGAGAACCGATGCTGCCGAAGCAATCCCCTTGGTAAAACTTCTCCCTCCAAGTCCACTGGTCGCCACCCCACCCACCCCCATGGTGGAATCGATTGAAACGAGATAGGTGGGTTGTCTTGCATCGATCTCTGTTTTTACTCCTACTCTTGCCACCTCCCCTTCTCTCAATCGGATGGCAATATCTCCACCATTATCCACGATGATTTTTGTTACCCCTTTACTTAACATGAAATCTGCCACAACATCAGAAGCCGTTCCAGCGACCGCAGCGAGAGGAGTTAAATCCGGTTCTCCCATCTTCTTGGTCGCTTCAATCATCCTTCGAACTACATCAGGAAAGGCTTCTTCGACCTCCAAGTCTAATGATTTCTTTTTAATGACAGGAAGAAATTTTGCTAAATCCTCAAGGATCTGTATGGCGAAATGAGCTCCCTCTTCTGCTAAATTAACGAGGGGCTTTCCATTCTCAAATGCACTGATGAGCATATGCATAGGGCCATGATCTACGAGGACTGTCCCATTTGATAAAATCTGGATGGGATCATGCCCATATGTCCTCCGGGTCAGTTCGCTCGGCATAAATTTGATCCCACAGCCATGTCACTATTCAAGCGTATTCAATTCTCTAATATCCTAAGCGACGCTTTTCTATTTCCTTCAATACATCCTTTAGTTTTCTGATCTTCTCTTGATGGCCGCCTATTTCCAGATATTCTTTCAATCTCATCGTATACTCGAGTGGAACCACGGTCGCTGGGGTGGGGACATAAGAAAAAGCCCTGACCATCACCTTCTCAACATCCACCAAGAAAGTAATTCCACCACCCGGAAGGATATAGACTGGAGCTCCGCCCACGGTCAATTTTGCCCGGTTTTGATGAATGGCCTGGTTGAGTTTAACGGGAATCTTCGTGACCCCTGCCCTTGCGCTTCCCCCCGATCCACCAATAAAAACAGCGGAAACTCTCGATGGCTGGCAGTTCGAAGCAATCATATCCACCGCCATTTTTGCCTTTGGAGTCAACTCTATCCGGGCAAACTTTCCGGCTTTCCCAAGACGAAACATGGCTGCTCTCTCCGCTGTTGTCTCGGTGATCAGAACCGTTATCCCAGGTTTCACTATTTTTGGTTCTACCCCCTCGATGACATCAATAGGATTTTCAATGGGTGTCCCTCCCCAGCCTCGGCCATGCTCACCAAAATATCGACCCGGGGTGGATTTTCTTGCTTTCAACTTGATGCCACTATATTTTGCCCCCAGTTCCCTTCCTGCGGCATGCTCTGTGAATTGGCCAATCAGGTGAGCATCGAGGACAATCACTTCGTCCGCAGCTTCTAAAAAATACCTGCCAAAAAGCCCCATGGAGGCGCTGCCGCAACCTACCCTCATCCTTCTTCCGATCTCACCATCAATGATAGGGGCTTTGCCCACCTGGAGAATCAATTCAGATCCGTCCTCTACCTTAAGATGGACCTCCTTCCGGTTGGCAATGTCAACAATAAGCTTCGCCACAGCGATGCCGTTTTTCCCTGTTAAGAGATTGGCTCCTCCTAAAGAAAGAATCTTAGAACCATATTCTTCTGTACAGAGATGCCCAATCTTCTTTTTTCCTGTCAGCACGGGGGCCCCTTCATTCCCCATATGCAGATCCGTATCCACTTTGACCTTGATACCACTGTAACTCAGAGGGGCCTCTGTGACGACCGTAACCACATCGATCCCCTTCATCCGGGATTGGACAATATAAGGAGCAGGTTTTGTATCGGGATAAGTGGTTCCGGCTCCGATGCCGGTGATCAATGGTCTCCGAATGACTTCTTCATAATCTTCACCGACAATCCCCTTGACATCTTCATAAGATTGAAGCGGTATGTTCCGGATTAATTCCCCATTGAGATTGACGAACCGCTGACAGGCTCCTGTATGACCAGTTTTGATATAGCAGGTGATCGGGCACGATAAGCATCTCACTCCCCCTTTTTTGGGTTTTGGCTCAGGCCCGATGGCTTCTTTTGGACAGACTTTAGTGCAGGCCTGACAATCGACACAGATTTCAGAGATAGATGCTTTCTTTTCTGCAGCCATGGAAATGGCTCCAAGGGGACAAGCCTCCATACATAAACCACATCCGATACAGACTTCCCAATCCACAATCATGTGTTTAGTCCTTAGTTAATGGTCATTATAGTGAACGTCAAAAGAAAGTTGTCATTTCGAGGAGCACCTGCCTGCCGGTAGGCAAGAAGCGACGTGCCTGCACGCCAAAGTGGCGTTACGGCACGCAGGCGTGGCAATCCCATGAGATTGCTTCACTTCGTTCGCAATGACTCTATGGGTATGTCGACTTATTTATGGCGTTCACTTTAGTTATTGTTCAATGGTCTTCTGCCTACTGCCTACTGTTTACTGGTCACGATCTTTCTATTGGGTGGCGGAGTGTTTCTGCTGATTCCGCTTTTCATCACTCCATCAATCAGCACCCCCGCAATCC
The DNA here is from genome assembly GCA_002327885.1 of Syntrophaceae bacterium UBA2208. GTDB lineage: Bacteria > Desulfobacterota > BSN033 > BSN033 > UBA1163 > UBA1163. The sequence continues at coordinate 30,988 of DCUS01000140.1, read as the reverse complement.
CTGGGATATCGCCTGCTTCAATGGCGGAGAGGGCATCTCTTCCAACCGATCCCATGGGGGCATCCATGACGACCAGATCAGCCTCCTTCCCCGCTTCAATCGTTCCTCGATTTAATTTGTAAACCTTTGCTGTATTCCCCGTCGCCATAGCGATGGCTTCTTCTGCTTTGACGCTGCAGAGGGAAGCTAAAAAGTTGATCACCCTGAGAATTCCCAGAGGGATCACGCCCGTTCCAGAGGGAGCATCATTCCCAATAATAATTCTTGGAAACGCATTGACTTCTTTTACAATTTTCATGACATCCACGATCATCTTTGAGTTCCCGCAGTGGGCGATCTCCAAAATCAAAGAGGTTTTTCGAATCAATTTTTCTGCTTCAGCCATGGAGATAGCAGTTGGCCCCCCATTAATATGTGAGACGATATCTGGATCCGTAGCGATCACATCATCAGCAGGAACCGTTGTGCTTCCAGGGATAGAGGTCCCCCCGGTATGCATCATCACGACCATTCCATATTTCTTCGCCCATTTAACCATCGGCGCTGCATCCTTTGGGTTTTTCACTCCTCCCAGACCAATCTCCCCCACCACCTTCACCCCTTCTCTGGCCAATTCCTCAAAATCTTTTTCCTGCAGGCCGGGTTCAAGAATGAGGCTTCCGCCCAAGACCTTCACTCCTGCAGGTCGAGCGCTGGCAAAGGATTTAGCAGCCAAAACCGCGAGGGCTTTTGTTCCTGCCACATCTTTAGGCCTCCCGGGGAGATGAACCTCCCCCGCTGAGATGAGAGTGGTCACTCCACCGTGGAGTGAGGATTCGATGAAATCCAACATCTTCTGCCGGGGTGTAAAGTCTCCGATAACAGGATGGCAATGGGAATCAATGAGCCCGGGGGTGATAGTCATCCCCCCAATATCCATCACCTGATCCATCCCTTTTGTATCAAGGTTTCTCTCCTTGCCCACATTTTGAATCAATCCTCCCTCGATGATAAGGGTGTCGGCATTCAGGACAGGATTAGAAATATCCCCTGAAACCAAAACACCAATATTTTTAATCATCAGTTTAGACATTTTGTCTTTCCCCTTTCATAAAAATCGCAAAGCGCATGGCGCATGGCGCATGGCGCATGGCGAAAAAATTTATTGATTAATGGTTAATTGTCAATGGTTATTGATCCTTGCTCATTGATCATTGGTAATTGATTGCTTTCTTCGAACCGCTTCTAACACTCTTTCTAAATTTGCTGGCAAATGATAAATCCTCTGGCCAATCGCATCAGCAATCGCATTCAAAATTGCTGGAGCGGATGGAATTAAAGCCGGCTCCCCCACCCCCTTTGCTCCGAAAGGACCCGTAGGCTCCTTATCCTCAACGATGATCGGAGTGATTTCAGGAGCATCTTTTGATGTTGGAATGAGATAATTGACAAAGGAAGTTGTTCTGTTTGGGATAAACTCCTCCATCAAAGCAAACCCTGTTCCCATGGCAACCCCACCCATGATTTGACCAATCACATTTTTCGGATGAATGGCCTTCCCGACATCATGGATGGCAATCATCCGGTTAACTTTCACCTTACCTGTTTCCGTATCCACCTCTACTTCTGCTAAATGAGTCGCAAACGCATAAGTCGCATAAGGAGCGCCTTGTCCAGTTTCAGGGTCGAGCCGGGTCGTTTCAGGGTCAAAATACCCCTCCCCCCTTAATATTTTTCCGCATCTCTTTGCTATTTCTTTAACTGGGATAGAGGTTGTCAGACAGGTCCTCGATTTGACCTTTCCGTCTTCGAAGAAGAGATCCTTTTCATTGATGCTTAAGAGTTGACTTGCTTCCTTGATGGCCATTTGTTTCAAATTCTTGATTGCATTGAGAATGGCATTCCCGGAAATGTAAGTCTGGCGACTGGCTGAGGTAGCCCCCGCATCCGTGGTCACGGCGGTATCTGCTCGAATGAAACGAATCGCGCCGAAAGAGACCCCTATCGCTTCAGAGGCCATTTGTAAAAGAACCGTATCAGAACCTTGTCCGATATCGGCCACCCCTGTAAAAAGCCGAACCTCCCCATCCGGGCTGATCTCCATCTGCGCCGTGGAAGGATTGGGAATCCCTGTATTGCCAATTCCGTACCACATTGAACCGACGCCAATTCCTTTCTTGATGAAGGGTTTTTCAGAATCTTTTTTTGAGACGACCAGGCGATCCTTCCATTCTTTCACTTTTCTTAGCGTCTCCCCTATTCCAACACTCGCCATCAAGGTTTGACTCGTGGCTGTTTCTGATCCAAGGCGGAGGCAATTCTTTAAGCGAAGCTCAATGGGGTCCATCTTCAATGCCTCGGCGATCAGATCCATCTGAGATTCATGAGCAAAGGCCATCTGAGGCACTCCGAACCCCCGCATGGCGCCGGACCACGAATTGTTGGTATAGGCCATCCGGCTTCTCACGTTAACATTCGGAACCTGATATGGACCTGAGGCATGAACCGCTGATCGAATAGCGACTGTTCCCCCATAAGAGGCATAAGCTCCTGTGTCACCCAAAATATCCACTTCAATGGCAGTGAGCGTGCCATCTTTTTTCGCTCCGCTCTTGTATCGGATCTTTAATGGATGACGTTTGGAGGTGGTTTGAAAAACTTCTTCCCGTGAATAAACGATTCTTACGGGTTTTCTGAGATGAAAAACAGCCAGGGCCATTAAACACTGGATGGTGATGTCTAACCTTCCCCCAAATCCCCCACCCGTGGAACACTGGATGATTCTCACCCGGTCCAATGGCAAAGAGAGAACAGAAGCCACCTCTTTCTGGTCATAATGGACATTCTGAGTTGGGCAAACGACTGTGATCCTTTGCTCATCATCCAAATAAGATATCCCTGCATCAGGCTCCAAATAGGCGTGATCAATCCATGTCGTCGTATACGTTTCTTCTATCATGACCTCCGCCTCTTTAAATCCTCTCCGGACATCCCCTTTGATGACATGAAATTCCAGAAGCAAATTTCCTCTGTCGTGAATCATTGGGGCATGCGGTTGGAGGGCTTCCTCCGGATGATGAACGGAAGGGAGATCTTCATAAACGACCATCAGTTTCCCGGCGGCCTCTTCCGCCGCCTCTTCTGTTTTTGCGGCGACCAATGCAACGGGATCACCGATGAACCTCACGCGATCCGAAGCCAAGATGGGCTGATCTTTAGTAATGGTTCCAACCAGATTCTTTCCAGGAATATCTTTCGCTGTGAAAACCCTCTCCACGCCCGGAACCTTTAAAGCTTCATCCATCTCAATGCTTACAATTTTTGCATGAGGTCTTGGACTGCGCAGTACTTTAAGATAAAGGGGGTCTTTGGACGGTAAATCTGCGCCGAACTTCGCTTCGCCTAACGCTTTTTCCAGAACATCCACTTTTGGAACTTCAATCCCTACCTGCCTCATGTCGATTCTTCCAGAGCCTTTCTCATGGCCCTCACAAATAAGGCCTCTATCACTGGCTTCTTATAGGAGGTGGTTGGCCGGATTCCGCTCTCGCGGATCATTGTCCCGGAAATTTTTAGAGAAGCTTTTTGCAGAACCTCTTCATCAGGCGATTTCCCCCTTAAAAAAGCCTCTGCTTCTGACATCCTTTGGGGAGTAGGGGTCACTGAACCTACAGAGATGCATATCTCTTCAATGCGATGTTTTCTTTTTTCGGTTTGGAGAACAATGGCCACATTCATTCTGGCTATCGCCATGGCCCCCCTTCTGGCAAGCCTTACAAAGCTGCTCCGAACCTCTGGAGAAAGTTTTGCAAATATAATTTGAATCAAAAGCTCATGGGGTTTTAAAGTCGTTTTATAAGGGCCTCTAAATAATTGAGAAAGAGGAACTTGCCTCTCTCCCTCCTTAGACACGACCTTCCCCATGGCGTTTAATACCATCAGTGGAGGAATGGTATCTGCTGCAGGAGAAGCATTAACGATATTCCCACCGATGGTGCCGACATTTCTAATCTGCGGAGAGCCAATCTCTGAAGCGGCATCGGATAAAACCCTTCCATATTTTTTTACCAGGGAAGAAGAAACAATTTCAGAATGGGTGGTTGCCGCCCCGATAAAAACCGATTCATTCATTTCTTCAATCTTCCGAAGTTCTTCTATTCTTGTGATATCTATGAGAAGTGGAGGGACATGATCTCCCTGACGAAGGCCGATCACCAGATCTGTCCCTCCGGCAATGACCTTTGCTTTTCCCCCGGCCTGCCACAACAAATCGCAGGCTTCCTCAATAGTATTTGGTATTTTATAGTCGAAAGGAGGGATCATCATAATAAATGTCAAATATCAAAATCCAAATGCCAAATGAATGACAAATGTTCAAATGCCAAAATATTTGAAATTTGGAATTTGAACTTTATTTGAACTTTGTGTTTTGACATTTGGCATTCTTTATTCTTTAAGCGCTTCTATGGCTTCGATGATTTGATGATAGCCTGTGCACCGGCAGAGATGGCCGGAAATCGCTTCCTTGACCTCTTCCCGGGTCGGTTGAGAATTTTTTTCTAATAGAGCCTTGGAAGACATCAATATCCCCGGAGTGCAAAAGCCACATTGGATCGCCCCGTGATCAATAAAAGATTTTTGCAACGGGTGAAGGGAGTTTCGACTCCCGAGGCCTTCTATGGTTTCGATTTTTTTCCCTTCCACTTTCGGTGCCAGGATAAGACAGGCATTGACCGGCATCCCATCCATCAGCACGGTGCAGGCCCCGCATTCACCGATCCCGCAACCCTCCTTCGTGCCGGTGAGACCGAGTTTCTCCCGAAGAAGTCGCAGCAGGGTCCAGTGCGGAGGCACCTCCATTTGAATCTCTTCCCCATTTAAAACAAACGTGATCATTTAAATCCACCTCGTAACGACGGTTTTCTCGTCCATAAACATCCTCATCGAGGCCATCCTCGATTTGGCTGTCCCGACAAACGATTCCCTTCTCGACCCAAGTGGGAAGAAGGCATAGGGCTGCGCCACACCGACATTGACTCCAACGTTACCCACATTTACCTCTCTAATGAACTGGCGAGCATTTCTGCCATCTCTGGTCATAACACAAGCTGTGTGACCGAGATTGGTCTTCGTATTAATCCACTCGATGGCCTGGTCAAGACGTTCTCCTCTGATCAAAGCGGCGACTGGGCCGAAAGCCTCCTCTTTGGCCATCGACATATCCACATTCACATCTTCAAGGATTGTGGGACCAAGGAAATAACCTTTCGGGTAATCATTCGCTTTAGCTGATCTTCCATCAAGAACTATCTTTGCTCCATCGACTAATGATTTTTCAATCCATTCAACGACTTTCTCTTTGCCACCCTGGGTGGTCATCGGCCCCAATTCGGTTTTTGTATTCAGTCCATAACCCAGTTTCATCCTTGCGGCAGCTTCTTTAAATTTAGTTTTTACCTCGTCGTAGATAGAACCGATGATCACAATGTTGTCGACTCCTAAACAGCGCTGTCCCGACATTCCAAAGCAACCCCTGAGGAGCCATTGAATTCCGATATCAAGATCGGCATCGGGCATAATGACAACATGATTTTTACCATTTCCATTAATGGAAGAGGTTTTCCCAAGCTTGCCACAGAGCTCGAAGAGCTCCCATCCTGCCCGATTGGACCCGATAAAACCCACGCCTTTCACTTCGGGTTGGGATAATATCTCTTTATTGATCGTCCTTCCCCCGTGAATCAAATTCAGAACACCAGGTGGAAAACCCACCTCCTGGGCTACTTTACAGATGGCTTCTGATGCGATGGGACATTGCCTGCTCGGACTTACCACCATGGTACAGCCAGCCGCAAGGCCGTATGGAACAAACGATGACCAGGCATGCATCGGAATATTGCCCGGCGTAATGATGAGGAAAGCGCCCAATGGCTCCCAGATGAGATACTGATCGATTCCATCTGCCACCTGATCCACGTGTTCGTTCCTCTGGGTCAACCCGTACACAGCAGAACAAGCAGACTCGATATTCTCAATGACTCTCCTCACAGACCCTCTCGCCTCTTCGATTGTCCTGCCATGATCCTGGACAAGCATGCGTGAAAGCTCTTCAAAGCGTTCTTCAAATTTTCCCCTCATATCGAAAAGAAGTCGGGCCCGGTCTCGGAGAGGCACATCTTTCCATTTCTTGAATGCCCTGTGGGCGGCCATAACTGCTGCTCGCGCTTCTTCTTTAGTGGCTTCCGGGAATTCCGAAATAACTTCTGCTGTGGCTGGATTCGGATTTTGTTGGAGGACATTAGATTTTGCCTCCACCCACTCTCCATCGATAAGAAATTTCTGTTTTCCATAATGACTCTTAACCTCGGGTAGCATTGCCATATTTGACTTCTCCTTTTTATTAATAATTTTTTACCTTCCCATCATGGATGGAAGAAATAAAGCAATTTCCGGAAAAAGGGTGATAAAAATGACCACCACGATCATGGAGATCAGGAAAGGCATCGCCCCCCTGAAAATCGTTTGCATGGGAACCTCTTTCACAACCCCTGCAAGGGTATAGACGTTGAGCCCGACAGGAGGTGTGATCAATCCCGCCTCCATCATGATCACGCAGATGACCCCAAACCAGATTGGATCAAAACCCAATGCCTTAATCACCGGGAAGATGACAGGCATGGTGAGGACCATCATTGAGATCGCATCCAGGAAACAGCCGAGGACCATGTAAATCAAGATAATGATGGCAAGAATGATATATCGCGAGACATCAAGTCCGGCCATCCAGCTCGACACAGCGATCGGGATCGTGGAAAGGGCAAGAAAATAACTGAAAACATTTGCCCCCGCTACGAGAAAAAGGACTAAAACCGAAATTCTGCCCGACTCCAGAAGAGAGGCGGAAAGATTGCGAAAAGTTAATTTCTTTTTTAACAGAGCGATGACAAAAAGAGCGGTGGCGCCGATCGCACCCGCCTCCGTTGGATTAATGAAACCACCATAGATTCCACCCATCACAATAAAAAATACGATCAGTGTCTCCCATATCCCTGAAAAGGCCTTTAGTTTTTCTATGAAACTTACCTCGCCGGGAGTGGCTGGAGCTAAACTGGGATTCAATTTGACTTGAAAAACAATAATGGTGACAAAGGCAAGGGAGAGAAGGATTCCCGGGAAAATTCCCGAGATTAAAAGTTTCCCAATCGATTGCTCTGTCAGCATGCCATAGACCACAAAACCAAGAGAGGGCGGAATCAGAAAACTGAGTGTCCCGCCCGCAGCCACCACACCCACTGCCAATCTGGGGGCATAATTAAATCTCCTCATCTCGGGGATGGCGATCGTTCCCATCGCCGCTGAGGCGGCCACAGAGGAACCACTCAAAGCGGCAAAAAAAGCACAGGCAGAAATCGTGGCAATCCCTAATCCTCCGGGCAATCTCCTGAACCATTTATCAAAGGATTGATAGAGTTCCCTGGTAATCCCGGCGCTTCCCGCAAATCCTCCCATCAGGATGAAGAGAGGAATGATTGTATAGGGATAATACGAGGCCGTTTCATAAACTGTTTTGGCGATAACAGGCAATGCTGCATGGATGGAGGTCAAATAACTAATGCCCAAAAACCCCACCAACATCATGACAAAGGCAATGGGCATCCCGAGAAACAATAAGATCGCCAGTAGCAAACTACCCAATATCCCTGCTGTAATGGGATTCACCCTTCCCTCCTTCTAAGCTTTCCTATTGAGTTGAAGAGATCGATCAGAAGTTCCAGCCACAACAGAAAGCCTCCCACGGCAACGAGGATCCTGAAAGGATATTGGGGGATTCTCAACATGTCCGAGACAGTACGCTCTCGGATGCCTTCCAACCACCCGTACCATATGACGATGGCAATGATGAACAAACTGAGTATCGTTGTGATGATCTCGCAAAAAATTCGAACACGGGAAGATAGCCGGGAGATAATAAAATCAACCCCGACATGCCCCTTCACCTGCTGGGTGTAAGCGGCACCCAGCAGGATAAAGGTGGCCAAGATATATTCGGATATTTCAAAGGTTCCCGGAATTGTTTTAGAAAGAAATTTCCTGCCGAGGATATCCCCTGTGGTGAGCAACATCAATGGGATCATTAAAGACATCCCGACGATACACACATAAAAATTGATGCGGTGAATAATCTTTTGAGTTTTCGTCCACCACATGGCTCGCCTCTTTAAAACAAGAATTCCAAATGCCAAAACCCAAATGCCAAATCAATGGCAAATGACCAATGTCAAATATTTCTAAGATACTTGGAGTTCGAGTTCCATTTGAAAGTCGAACTTTCGCATTTGATATTGCCTTATCGCATGTTACTTCCATTCAGGTGGAAAGGCTGCGACCTTTACGCCTCGTTTCTCACATTCCTCATTGTACATACGGACAACTTCTTTTGCTTTCAGACCCTTCCCTTCCAGATCCGCCACCCACTTTCTTGTTACCTCTCTGAACCGATCATACCAACGCTCCGCTTCCTTTGCAGGCAGATTATAGAGCTCCACTTTTTTATCAGTAACCTCTTTCATCATCTTCTTATAGACATCCCTGTTTAGTCCTCCTGTCGTGTGGAACGGGTTGTGACAGACTTCCTCGATAACCGGTTTAAGGTCATCAGGAGTCTTTTTCCAGCTTTCCTGGTTCATAATGACGCCTTCGGAAACGCAGCCAAATGTTGTGACGACAGCATGTTTTGCCACTTCATGGAGTTTGAAAGAAAGAATTAAAGGGGGACAAGTGACGATTCCATCAATTGTTCCTGTTTCCATTGCCATGTAGACATCACCGAGAGGCATGAAAATCGGCTCGGCTCCAAGTGACTTAATATAATGGGTTTGATGGCCCCCCGGACTTCTTATCTTGAGGCCTTTCACGTCTTCAAGAGTCCTGACGGGTTTTTTTGTCCACATGAAAGCCTGGATACAACCGTTCAATTCAATCATTTTCACGCCAGGAAATTCCTGATGGAGGACTCGTTTATACATGGCATTTCCGATGTCCGTTGCAATGTCCTTCCCATCGACCCAGGCAGCAAGGGACAGAACATCCGTCAATGGAAATCTTCCGGGTGTCCACGTAGCGGTAAAATAACCCATATCGGAAAGACCCTTGGCGACAATGTCGTAATGCTCTGGGCCTTTTCCCAACGCCGAGCCAGCGAACATGGTATAAGTGACTCGGTCTTTACTCCTCCTTTTTAGCTCTTCGAGCATTTCGCCAAAAACCTTTGCCTCCCTGCTGACCGGAACATGCCAGGTGCTAAATCGAATGTTCATGGCCTGTCCATAAGCGACCTGAGGCTTGTCCAATCCCACCCCCAATATGAGAAACAAGACAACACAGATAATTGAAATTCCGCAAAATTCCCTTTTTGTAATGTTTTTATACATATTGATCCTCCTTTTTGATTGGAACCTCTCTCTGCACCCTATTGAAGGGACCTGTAAGAACCAATTTTAAAATTTCACCTCCCTCCTTACCAAGACATTTAGTTTCCCATTCCTTTGACTTTCTCGCCCCGATGATGCCTTTCGGTCATGGTGATGTCAAAACGTGGGTGGGCTGACCACCCATATCACAACGGTCTTCCTATTACTTGGATTTGACCAGCTATGAGGCTCTTGGGAGGAAAAATAGAAACTTTCGTTTTTTTTCAGTCGATACGCCTTCCCATTCAGGTTGATCTCCAGCGTTCCTTGCAAAACAATTCCGCATTCCTCTCCGATATGGGAGTAAGATCCCTTCGATCCACCTCCGGGTTCGATGGTTGTATAAAAAGGTTGCATTCTTTTATTTTGGATGTCTCGGACAAGCATCTGAATCTTCGCCTCCCCTTGTTTAAAGCGAATATTGACCCTCTCTGCTTCTTTGCAGATCACGTCATTCTCCCTGATCTCCGGCTCCAGGAAGAAATCAACCACCTTGACCTGAAGGGCGGAGGCAATTTTTTTAAGGATCATAATGGAGGGATTTGCGCGGCCTCTTTCGAGCTGGGAGAGATAGGCATCCGTGCAACCGGCTTTGTTAGCCAGTTGTTTGAGGGTCATTCGGTTTGCCAACCGGAGGGCCTTAAGTTTTTCGGCAATCTCTTTCATCAAAAATTATTAAATATAATTTAACTTATTAACATATACTTAACTGCTGATATTTTGTCAAGCAATGATTCAGGGTCAGGTCTTGCCATCACACATTTTCATTTTCCTTTGAATGGCTTCGGGGGATCAACGTATAATCCAACTTTACGTTGGAAAGGGCGCGGAAGATATTCCCTTTTACTTTCCGGTTCTTCTTGCTTAGAGAATCGATAATGTCCTTCACCACTTTTCGTTTTGTCTTTCCCGAGGTGGGGCAACCACTCGGGCCGAAAGGCAATCCCATCTCTTGCGCAAACCTCTCAATTTTCTTCTCCTCGATTAAGGCGAAAGGTCGAATCAGGGTGATCTTTCCATTAAACAAATTCTGGAAGGGAATCATGGTACTGATCTCCGCACTGAAAAAAATATTAAGGAGGAGGGTTTCGATGATATCGTCTTTGTGGTGGCCCAGAGCGATCTTGCTACATTTGAGACGATGGGCAAGATGAAACAATCGTTTTCTCCTCTCCCAGGAACAAAGAAAACAGGGATTTTCTCGATTCTCGGCACTGTTTGCCCTTCTTCCGATATCCGTGAATTCAATGGCATAAGGAAGCCCCTTCGTTTCAAAATATTTTTTGAGAATTTCGGCTCGCCCGGAATCAAAACCGAGATCAATGTAAACCGGGAAAAGTTCGTAATGAATAGGGACTCGCTTGCTTCGTTCATGCAGGAGATGGAACAANNTAACGATGGATCGCCTTTCCCATCAAGCTTCGAATCTCTTTTTGCCAGTAAGCCATTTTCTTCCGCGAATCGTTAGGCGCAAGGTGTAAGGTGTAAATGATTATCTAACAAAAAATCACATTCCCCTCACGACTAACGCCTTCCGCCTTACTTCTTTAAGGGGACATGTCTCACATCTCGGTATCTTCTTGCATACCGTTTTCCCTAAGTTTACTAAAAGGGCATGATACTCATTAAATAGTTTCTCGTCCAGGGGAAGATGATCCATAAAGAGTTTTTGAATTTCTAAGTAGGAGGCTTTCTCTGAAATGAATCCGTGCCGTAGCAGGATTCGTTTGGTATAGGCGTCCACAACAAAAATGGGTTTCCTCAGGCCGTAAAGGAGGATGCTGTCCGCCGTTTCAGGCCCAATTCCATTCACCCCAAGAAGCTTTTCCCTCAACGTTTCGGTCCTCTCCTTCCCCATCGTCTTTATATTCCCGTCATATTCTTCAAATAAGAAATCGACAAAAGACTTCAACCGGTTTGCTTTGATTCGAAAGTAACCTGACGATTTGATCAATGAAGACAGCTTTGATTTTTTAAGATGATGGATCCCGAACGGATTTAAAACCCCCTTTTCTTTTAACCTCTCAATCGCTTTCTCCACATTTCTCCAGGAGGTATTTTGGGTCAGGATGGCTCCCACCATCACCTCAAAGGGGGTCTCTCCAGGCCACCAGTGACGGGGACCATAAACCTGGTAAAGTTTTCGATAAAGGGTCAAGAGGAGCCGGTGCATTAAATTTCGCCAGGAGTTTAATTTTCTGGAAAATTGGAATGTTGGAATAATGGAATAATGTGAAAAAGCACTTCACCTATGGATGGGTGAACAACAATCCCTATCACGAAAACCCATTATTCCAATATTGATGTTCTCGTAAAAAGTCTCTAAAGTGGTCTTTGCGAGCGAAGCGAAGCAATCTCGTATTCTGTAAGTGCTTGATTTTATGGGATTGCTTCGTCNNACTTTTTACGAATTCATCAATATTCCATTCTTCCAATATTCCGCTGCTCATCCTATTTCAATCTTTTCTGAAACCTCAGGGAACTCAGGACAATAGTAAGACCGCCCAAAATGACCAGTGCTAACATCTGAGGCCAGAGGATATCCAGTCCATTCCCCTTCAAAAAGACACCCCGAATAATAATAAGAAAATATCGTAACGGGTTCGCATAAGTAATATATTGAAGCCAATCCGGCATATTCTCTAATGGGAAGGCAAAACCAGAGAGGATAAAAGCAGGCATCATGAAAAAGAAGGTGGAGATCTGGGCTTGCTGCTGTGTTGAGGAGATGGTGGAGATGAAAAGACCTATCCCTACGGAACTCATTAAGAAAAAAATATTCCCCAAAAGAAGAAGCAGGGGATTTCCTCGAAGAGGGACTTCAAACCAAAGCACACCGATCAGTGCAATCATGATCGCATCCGCCAGACCGATCATCGCAAAAGGGAGGGTCTTCCCCAGCATTAATTCCCATGACCGGATGGGGGTCACCATAATCTGTTCGAGAGTCCCGATCTCTCTCTCCCTAACAATGGCCTGAGCCGTCAGGATAATAGGGATGAGAAAGGCAATGGAAGCGATGACGCCTGGGATATAAAAAAGTCGACTTTCGGCATTCGGATTAAACCAGATCCGGTGCTCCAGTTCCACTCCGACTTCTTCGAACCCAATCATCCCCTCCCGATTCAACCTTTTGATCATGATCGTGGTCGAATATTCTGAAAGAATCCGGCCGATGTAGCCCAGGGCGATCATCGCTGTATTGGATTCGGTTCCATCGAGGATAATTTGAACGATCGCCGTATCCCCCTTTTTCAATTTTCTTGAAAAATCGCTGGGGATTTCGATACAGAGAATAACCTCCCCCTTTTGAATAAGGGCTTCGATCTCCTGGGGGGTTTGAGGGAAAGAGATGATACTGAAATATTTCGAACTCCCAAATCGATTGATGAGTTCCCTTGATTCCACGCTCTGGTCAAGGTCACGTACCGCAGTATTAATGTTTTTCACATCCAGATTCGCCGCATATCCGAAGACGATCAACTGGAAGATGGGCGGAAAGATGAGGGTAACCCTCAAGCGCTTATCTCTCAGCACCTGGATTAACTCTTTGACAAAAAGAAAACGAACCCGGTGAAACATAAACACCTTCTTTGAATATTGGAAGAATGGAAGAATGGTCTGATTACTGGAATGTTGGAATACTGGAATATTGGAATATTGGGAAAGAAAGTTAGGATTAGGCTTGTTTGTGTCATTATTCCACCATTCCATCATTCCATTGTTCCAGCTTTTTTCATTACTCCACTATTCCATGATTCCATCATTCCTTATATTCTCACCTCAATTCCTTTTTAAAACTCTTGGTCGCCACCCAAACTCCGGCGACGGCCATTCCGATCAAAATGAATGTCTCAGTCCAGAGAAAGGCAATGTCTGTTCCTTTTAGAAAAATTTCTTTGAGAATCGTGACATAGTATCTGGGGGCAATTCCATAGGTGATGATTTGAAGCCAAAATGGCATATTCGCAATCACGAAGGTGAACCCTGATAAGAGGAAGGTGGGAAGAAAACCGATGACCATGGCCATCTGATTAGCTAAAATTTGAGTCTTCGCCACGGTGGAGATGGTCATGCCAAGCGCCAGGGCAACAATGATATAGATGCAGGAGAGGAGAAAAAGAAGGAGGAGGCTCCCTCTGAACGGAACCTCAAAGACCCATGTCCCCATCAACACGGCCAAAAACAAATCAATGAGGCCCAACAAAAAGTATGGAAACAATTTTCCAATAATCAACTCTTCTTTTCGAACCGGTGTGGAGATGAGAAGTTCCATCGTCCCCCGTTCCCATTCCCGAACGATCACCTGGCCGGTTAAAAGGACTCCGATGATCGACATGATCACTGCCACCAGTCCGGGGATAAAATAATTCTTCGATTCCAGCTCTTCGTTAAACCAGATCCTGGGCCGACCCTCGATGGGCGGTTTTGGCTTTTTTCCACCTAAGCGTTCTATCTTCCAGAAGGTCTTCTCTAAATTGTATTCACGGGCAATTCCCTGAACATAAGTCAGAATGATATTGGCTGTATTGGAATCCGACCCATCCAGTAATACTTGAATGGTCGCTTTTTTCCCGGCCTTGATCTTTTTCGAAAAATCCCAGGGGAGAACCAACCCCATCTTCACCCCTCCTCGATCAATCAACCTTTCAATCTCTTTTTCATCCTCTGCATAAAAACATAGGTGGAAATAGGGAGAAGCGCTAAACCGATGGATAAAAGAGAGGCTCTCCTGGCTCCTGTCTCGATCCAAAACACCCATTGGCACCTTTTTCACATCAAGGGTGACTGCATAACCAAAGAGGAGCATCAACAGGATCGGCATCAGAATGACCAATCCCAGACTTCTCCAATCTCGGAAGATATGGAACCATTCTTTTCTGGCAATCGCCCAGGTACGAGAAGATTTCATCCTCTTCCTTCTTTAGAAATGAGTGAAACGAAGACATCCTCCAGAGAGGGCCTGATGCGCTCCATCCGTGTTAAACGAATTCCTTGCTTCCGGAAGAGGCGCCTGATCTCTTGCTCTGAATCGATTCCTTCTTTGCCAATCACATGAAGAGAGTCGCCAAATACTGCCGATTCAGANNGCAATGGCCTTCTCTTTGAGTTCAGAAGGGGTTCCCAGGGCAATGATCCTTCCTTCATAAATCAAGGCCAATCGGTCGCAATATTCTGCCTCATCCATATAGTGAGTCGTGACAAAGGTGGTCACTCCTTTTTCCCCCATTTGTTGAATGAGGTTCCAAAAGTTTCTTCTTGAAATCGGATCGACTCCCGAAGTGGGTTCATCCAGAAAAAGAATGGAAGGTTCGTGAAGAACCGAGCATCCCAACGCCAGCTTTTGTTTCCATCCAACGGCCAGTGTTCGGGTCATTCGATCCCGGAGCTTTTTGAGCTCAATCATGTCCAGAACCTGGTCTTCTCTTTCTTTCTGAAGACCTCCGGAGAGGCCGTAAATCCCTCCAAAAAAATGAAGGTTTTCCCTGACCGTCAAGTCTTCGTAAAGCGAGAATTTTTGAGACATATAACCGATGACCTGCTTAACCTTTTCCGGTTCACGGGTGAGATCGAAACCGGCAACCTTTCCTTTTCCTGAAGTGGGGATTAAAAGGCCACAGAGCATTCGGATGGTGGTAGACTTTCCGGCCCCATTAGGTCCTAAAAAACCAAAGATCTCTCCCCTCTTCACCTGAAAACTGATATGACTGACAGCGGTGAAGTCACCGAAGGTCTTAACCAGGTCTTCCACTTCAACAGTAAAATTTGTCATCGCCATAAGTTATGAGTTCAGAGTTGGGAGTTAAGAATTTGAGTTGATTCGCCATTCTCAATTATTTTTCTTTCTCTCTCACCATTGAAACAAAGGCATCTTCAAGCGAAGGTCTGACCACGATGAGGTCTAATATATTCATTCCTTTTCCCCCTAAAACATCACGAATGACCCTTTCCCCTTCCTTCGAATCATCGACGAGGATATGAATTTTATCTCCGGATAAGACGAAGCCTTGGAGCGATTCAATTCCATCCAGCATTCTGAGGCTTCTCTGATTATTCTCTGTTCGAAGTTCCAAAATCTCTCCTCTCATTTTGGCCTTTACTGTAGAGGGGGTATCCGCCACCAAAAGTTCTCCCTGATATATCATTCCAATGCGGTTGCATCGTTCCGCTTCGTCCAGATAGGAGGTCGAAAAGAGGATCGTCACCCCCTCTTTCAATAGTTCATAGAGAATGATCCAGAAATCTCTCCGGGAGAGAGGGTCCACGCCAGTCGTGGGTTCATCGAGGAAGAGGATTTGAGGGGTATGGACCAACGCACAAATCAGACCCAATTTTTGCTTCATCCCTCCGGATAGATCCTGAGCTTTTCGCTTCCCAAAAGGGTTCAGATTGGCAAATTGAAGAAGCCTTTCTATCCTCTCCTCCCGACTCTTCTTCGGAACTTGATAGAGATCCGCATAAAATTGAATGTTTTCAAGAACCGTAAGGTCCCCATAGAGTCCAAAACGCTGGGGGAGGTAACCCACCTTTTCTTTCAAAGACTCCGCCTCTTTCCGTATGTCGCACCCGGCCACTCTCGCCTTTCCCCCGTCCGGCGGAAGAATGCCGCATAGCATCCGTATCGTAGTGGTTTTCCCCGATGCATCCGGACCCACCAGACCGAAGATTTCCCCCGCCTTCACTTCCAGGTTCAGGTCTTTGACGGCGGTCAATGATTCGAAAGATTTTGTAAGGTGGGTGGTTTGAATGGATAACATCTATTGTTTTTGTGGTAAGGATAAAGTCAAAAGTATCCGTCCATCGGCTGGCATCCCCGGCTTTAATTCCCGGTCTGGATTTGGGATGTCCACCTTGATGCGGTAAACCAATGTCACTCTCTCTTTTTCCGTCTGAATGCTTTTGGGAGTGAATTCAGCCTGGGAGGAAATAAAAGAAATCTTCCCTTTGTATTCTTTTTTTGGTTTGAGATCTGTAGTCACAATGACTTCCTGACCCCACTTGATTCGGCTGAGGTCAGTCTCCGGGATATATGCTTTTAGCCAAACATTTTCAAGGTCGGCTAAAGTGAGGACCGAAGTTCCCGGATTGACCACTTCGCCCATTTCACTCGCTTTAACTAAAACAACCCCCGAATGGGGGGAATAGAGAACCGTGTAACTGAGCTGGGTTTCTGCCAGTTTAAGAGAAGCTCGAGCTTGCTCCACCTGTGCTCTGGCATCTTCGATATCCTCTTTTCTGGGCCCCTCTTTGACGATTAGATAATTCTCCGTTACCCTCTGGAAGGATGCCTTGGCAATCTTATAACCCGCCTCTGCATTATCCAGGGTTTCCTTGGGGATAATTCCTCTTTCGAAGAGAGGCTTCATCCGTTCATAATGAGCTTGTTTATTCTCCAGATCGGACTTGGCCTGAGAAAGGACTGCTTCTGCTTCTCTGATCTCCTCCGGCCTTGACCCGGCCAACAACTTGCGCAATTTGGCTTGGGCCGAATTTAATACGGCCCTCGCTAACTCTAAACGGTGCCGGAGATCTTCGTCATCTAATTTTGCCAGAACCTTCCCCTTATCGACCCAATCTCCCTCCTGAACCGAGAGGCTGACAATTCTTCCGGAAATCTTGAATCCCACATCCACCTCTGTGGTTTCGATATTTCCAGAAACCTTGATAAAATCATTCCCCTCCTTTTTATCTCGTGTAAGGAAATAATAGAAAAGAGCGGCGATGACCAAAGCGATGATGAAAAACAGTAGAATCCGTCTCATCCTGTCCCCTATCTTAAAACTTCAAGTAAAACATTATAGATTCTATTTAATTCACTGTCAAAACTTTTCAAGACTCTTTTCGAGACTCTTCATCTCTGCCCGTCCCTCTGTTTTAAAAGTGTTCGACGGTCAGGAGAAAACCCACTTGAATTTTATGATCGTTACCAGTAAGATAATTCTAAAATGTTAAGATTCAATGACGTCCTTGAAAGGTTAACTTCGTATAATCCCAATGCTGATATGGACCTTCTCAGAAAGGCTTACGTCTTCTCTGCCAAAGTTCATTTGGGACAGGTCCGCCTTTCTGGAGAGCCTTACCTGAATCATCCCCTGGAGGTTGCAGGAATTTTAACTCAACTGAAACTCGATGTTGCCAGCGTAGCGACCGGATTCCTCCATGACACGGTGGAGGACACCCTGACCACCCGCGAAGAGATCCAGAAAAACTTCGGAGACGAAGTTGCCC
>DCUS01000140.1:0-13279 GCA_002327885.1 Syntrophaceae bacterium UBA2208 | reverse complement strand
TCGCTCAGGAAACCCTCGACATCTATGCTCCATTAGCTCATCGGCTCGGAATTGACTGGATCAAATCGGAATTGGAAAACCTGGCTTTCCAACACATCCATCCGGAATTATACGAAGAGATTCGGCGTAAGATTGCAAAAAAGGAGAAAGAAAGAGAGCGCTATACTGGCGAAGTGAAACGAATCTTGATGAAGAAACTTTATGAAAACCGAATCGAGGGAGAGGTGACCGGGCGTCTAAAACAGATTTATAGCATCTACTTAAAGATGAAAGACCAAAACATCGATTTTGATCAGGTCTACGACATTACTGCTTTCCGGGTGGTCGTCCATTCCATGAAAGAGTGTTATGACGTACTGGGCATCATCCACTCTCTCTGGAAACCCATCCCGGGAAAATTCAAGGATTATATCGGCCTCCCCAAGGAAAATATGTACCAATCCCTCCACACCGCTGTCATCGGGCCTTATGGGGAACGTATCGAGATCCAGATTCGAACCCATGAAATGCATCGGGTCGCGGAGGAAGGCATCGCTGCCCATTGGAAATACAAAGAGGGAAAGATTTTGGGAGAGGCCGATGATAAACGTTTCACGTGGCTGAGGCAGCTCCTCGAATGGCAAAGAGATCTGAAAGATGATCGAGAATTTATCGAGAGTGTAAAGGTAGACCTCTTCCCCAATGAAGTCTACATCTTCACCCCCAAGGGAGAGGTTAAACAATTCCCCATCGGCTCAACCCCTATTGATTTTGCCTACAGCATTCATTCCGATATCGGAAATCATTGTGTGGGGGCAAAGGTGAACGGGAAGATCGTCCCCCTAAAATATGAATTCAGAAGCGGGGATACGGCGGAGATCATGACTTCCCCCAATCAGAAACCCAGCAAGGATTGGCTAAAATTCGTCAAAACCTCACGAGCTAAAACCAAAATCCGCCAATGGTTTACCGCAGAAGAAAGAGAAAAATCCCTCACCCTCGGGAAAGAGATCCTGGACAAAGAACTTCGAAAATTTGACCTCCAGCAGGCAAAATTAATGAAGTCAGGTGACTTGGCCAGGGTGGCGGAGGAATTTAGCTTCCAGGGGGTGGAAGACCTCATCGCGGCGGTCGGTTATGGGAAGTTAACGGTTAATCAAATTATTGGAAAGATCCTTCCTCAGGAAAAATTGGACCAACAAAAAGAAGAACTCAAGGAAGGGCGCTTCAAGCATCTCTTTCAGAAAATCACCCGAAGCCCCAAAGATGCCCTTCTGATCAAGGGGATTGACAATGTGATGGTGCGCTATGCAGGGTGCTGTAATCCTGTCCCCGGAGATAAGGTGGTAGGATTCATCACTCGGGGAAGAGGGGTAACGATTCATACCGTTGACTGTCAGAATGCGATGGACGATGATCCCCATCGTAAGGTCGAGGTGGAATGGGATTCCACCAAGGAATACAGTTATCCGGTGCGGATTCGTATCCATTCCGAGGACAAGAAAGGATTGCTGGCCGAAATCAGCAACTCCATTTCCTCCCACCAGGCCAATATCAAGAATGCCAGGGTGGACACGGCAGAAGACAAGAGAGCCATCAGCACTTTTGAAATTGAAATCCGGGATTTAAACCACCTCAACAAGGTGATCAGGGCTCTCGGAAAGATTAAGGGGATCTATCGAGTAGAAAGAATGAGAGTGGAGAATCAGGCCGAAGCTTAATGGATTGCATAGCGCAAAGCGTAATAAACTTTAACGCTATGCTCTATGCCCTCTGCTGATTAAGCTATGCGGCTTTGGTGACGGACCCTGAGCGAAGGCATCGGGCGCAGACCTTCATTCGAATCGTTCTTCCATCTTTAAAGGTCTTTACCTTATGGAGGTTGGGATACCACACTTTCCGGGTCTTATTATTGGCATGACTTACATTATGGCCAAAAACCGGCCCCTTCCCACAAATGTCACAAACTTTTGCCATCATCCTACCTCAAAATTAAATTGAGGAAATATTAACCCAACTTCGGAGAAAATGCAAGAGAGGTTTAAAGGACGAGATCTGCGCTATGTTTTTTGATTAATTGACCGACTGATAATAAACGACTTTTCTTCTTTCTACGGGAAATCTTAAGAAGACAAAGATTTTGGTCCTTTTTTCATCTGTCTCAATTCTCATAATTCCACGATTTCTCTGAACGACCTCTTTTACAAAACGGAGGATGAGACCCAGGGGTTCTTCTTTTTGATGGGTCGGAGTTTCCATCCCTTGCTCCATTTGCTTTCTGTCAACGACAAAAACAATCGAGATCTCAATATATCGGCCATCCTTCTTGAAAAAATCCGGTGCCTCCTCTACTTCCTTCTCAATAATAAATGACCTGGTCGAAAGTCCCATACTCCCGTGAGAAGGCATTGAACTAATGGCGTATTGGAGAACAGAGCTTAAAATATATCTCAGCTGTTCATCCGGGACGGTGGCTTCAGGAAGCTCTTTTTCATATTTCTTAAATAACTTGATTTCTTTCTCTTCCATCTGCGTCTGGTGTTTCTTCAGTACCTCTTCGATAAAACGATGAACGGTATCTGTTTTCCGAATTGGGGTATTGAGCTTCACATAATTGACAAGGCCATTTAGCACCATATCCATTTTCTCAATATCTTTGGTCACTGCCCGATAAAAATAGTCTCCAAATTCTCTATCGCTAAATTTGCCGCGAGAAATTTGTGTAAACCCTTTGATGGAGTTGAGAGTTTTTTTAATCTGCTCGGTCAATTCAATAAAAAAGGAGGACAGGAAGGGTGTATTTTGCTCACTGGATAGAAAATCTATTTTAGATTTAACGGATTCCATCCCGCCAATACTTGATGAGGACGTGAAAGATCTCCTCTCATTTTCCAGATCAAAAATATTTTTCCCTTCCATTTTAATCACCCGCCCTCTCTTAATGGAATTAAATTTAATGCTATAATCCTCTGTTATTATATAGAGAAATTAATAAAAACTCAATATAAAAAATATTCAATAAAGACATAACCTCTTAAAATATCAGTTATTTTTTAACTTTACTTGACATCAGTTGACGTGATTTTACATTAACTATCATAATTTAACATTTGAAAAATACTAAAGAATTATTATTTCAAAAGGATTCTTTATAAAAGAAGATTAGGGGTTTATTCTTTAAAAGCGGTCATGGGCTCTAAAATCAAATCTCCCTTTTTGAATCGCTCGATTGAAAGAGAGGAGATGTCAATGGTATTGGCTTTACCGTCTAAAACCAACTCAGCAATCACTTGACCCACGGCAGGGCTATGTTGAAATCCATGCCCGCTAAAACCATTGGCCAGGATGAATCCACCCACCTCGGGAATCTTTCCGAGGATGGCATGACAATCCGGAGAGATTTCGTAAAGCCCCGCCCATCCCCTGGCAATACGAGCTTTTTCAAGAATCGGAACGCGGTACGTCGCATTCTCCGAAGCGTCGGCCATCGCTTCGTAATCGATATTGAGATTAAAACTTGGCTCCGGATCTAAGGGGCCGGAGATCAGTAATCCGTCCACTTCCTGGCGGAAATACCATCCCCGATAAAAATCAATGGTGAGCGGAATGGTTTGATTGGTAAGATGGAAAGGAGCGGTAACAAAGATTTGTCTCCTTAAAGGCTTTACCGGAATTTTAATGCCCACCATTTCGGCGATTGATGCAGCATAAGGTCCTCCTGCATTGACAACAGTAGAGGCGGAAATGACCTCCTCCCCCACCCTCACGCTTTTTACTTTTCCTTTTTCCAATGAGATTCCAATGACCTCTGCTCCTTCATATATCTTAACTCCTGCCCTCCTCGCACCATTGGCAAACCCGGAGAGGACTTCACTGGGACCTGCATATCCATCCCAAGGGCAGAATGTTCCCCCCTGGATATCGTCCATTCTGAGATAAGGCCAGCGGACTCTGATTTCGTCAGGGCTCAAAAGTTCGACAGGAATATTAAATTTTTTTTGTAGGCTAACATTCTCCTTGAAGACCTCTGTCTCCGATTCCGTTGTTGCCAGAAAAAGATATCCGATTCTTTTAAATTCTGGATTGACCCCGAATTCCTCTTCGAATCGCTCAAACCTCTTCAACGATTCAAGTGAGAAACGAATATTGATCTCTGTAGAAAATTGGGTTCGAATCCCTCCCACACAACGGCTGGTTGACCCTTCCCCCAACTGTCCTTTCTCTAAGAGAACAATCCTCCCTGCCTTCTTCATGGCAAGATGATAGGCAATGCTAACCCCGATGACCCCGCCTCCGATAATGACCACCTCTGCCGTTTTCTCCATACCTTCTCCAATGCTTTTAAATCCTAACCACTAAATGTTAATCGGAGCTATGCCTTAAGACACTGGACCAGATGAAACAGGTTAGGGTAACGATGTCAAAGACTGGGACCTTCACGGTTTCCCTCACTGCTTTCCCAAAAATGGGCATGTTGGCACACTCCAAAACAAGGCCTGAAATATCCGGATGCTCATTCACCAAAGCTGAGACTTCAGCAACCATCTCATGACCAGCCTTGGAGACATCGATATCCGGATTATTTCCAATATAGACTCTATGAAACTCCCCCTCCGGCTTCATGCCGCGCACCACCGCAGGAATCCCTGTAGCCCCTGCTCCTTCGAAGTGAGCTTCGGTCAGAGACGATGCATCGACCGTAAGGATACCGATTGGACCGCGCCTCCCTGTGATTTGATAGGCCCAGGGCACCTGTAGGAGGCTGGACGTAAAAACAGGGATCTTTACAGCCGAAGCGATCTCTTTCTGCCAGATCGCAAGGAAACCACAACTGGTAGTAATGGCCTTCGCGCCGCGCCTCCATAAAACCTTGGCTCCTTCAATGAACGAGGGGAGGAGGTATCCATCCCTTTCCTTAACGACTCTGAAAGGGAGCGCCCCTTCCACCTTTTCATAAATGACCGGAAACGGAAATGTCTTGGGATTGCCCACATCCCCTATGAGCCGGGGAAAAGAGGTATCCAACAAAAGGATACCGATCATGAATTCACCTCATCCAATTTTTTTGAGTTTAGGGTGGAACTGATTCCTTCATAACATATTTAAAAGAGGGTGGGAAAGAAAAAACATGGCATTTCGTAATTCCTTATTTATGGATGTAATTAAATCGGAGTCGTCCCCCCCGTTTCGGCGCAAAAATTAAAGAAACCAATTTTTTCACACCTTCTGAGAGCTTATGGTTGCTAAAATATTTTTCTTTACTTTTATAGAACTTGGAGTATATATTACGTTGTCTGAACAAATAAAAACCAAGAAAAACTCAGAAGGAGGTAGATAGATGAAAAAGATACTTACTTTAGGGATCATTGGACTTCTGTTGTTTGTCTGCTCTTTTGCTCAAGCCCAGACCCTGACCTGGACAGCGGGGGGAGTGGGGGGCGGTTGGTATACCATCGCAGGGGGCATCTCCAACATTGTCAATGAGAAATCAGGAGGGATTACGGTTAAAGTCATCCCAGGGGGGGGCACGGTAAACCCCAGGTTGGTTGACAAAGGGGATTGCGATTTGGGATGGGGGCTACCTTTCCTGAATGTGGCCGCATGGAATGGAGAAGATCCCTATGATAAAAAGCACTCAAACTTACGCGCTATTGCGGGTGGGATGAGCCTCAATTTCTTCCATTTCTATGTGTCTGCGGATAGCCAGATTAAAACCATGGACGAAGTGTTTAAACAGAAAAAGGCTCTACGCATGGCCATTTCACCAACAGGAACTTCCGATGAATGGGTTTTTCGAAAGGTGATTGCTCACTATAAGGTAGACTATAAAGACCTTGAAGCAGCCGGGTTCAAGTTCTTCAGAGGCTCTTATGCGGAACAGGCAAGCCAATTCAAGGATAGGAATGTGGACTCTGTCTTTACCTTCTTAGCCCTTCCGGGGGCGGCGATCACCGAAGCCTCCATCGGTCGTTCTCTCCGGCTCATCGATTTTTCTCCGGAGGTCCTAAAGAGTCTTTTACAATATGGGATCGAATCAGGGAAGATTCCAGCCGGAACTTATGCAAAGGCTGCCAATGCCAATATGGATGTCACCACCGCCGTTGCCGGAAGCGTGATCCTCGTGAACAAGAGTGTATCGGATGATGTGGCTTACCGTATTGCAAAGGTCATCCATGAGAACCTTGACCCGTTCAGAAAGATTCATGGCTCCCTGGCTCCTTACCAGCTAAAAGATGCAATTACGGGATTGGGTTTGATTCCTCTTCATCCGGGTGCAGAAAAGTACTATAAAGAAAAAGGAGTCTTGAAATAGAAAGGGGAATGAGGAATTCCTGGTGCGTTCTCTAAAAGGGTGGGTCAAAGTTTTCGTATTGGTTTATGCCGTGGCTGCCTCTTTGACCCACCTCTACACCTCTGGGTATGGAACTTTCGAACCTCGTACTCAGCGTGGGCTTCATCTGCTTCTGCTCCTTCCCTTAATCTACCTTCTCTTCCCGGCAACAAAAAAATCACCCAAAGACCGTCCAAGCTTTTTTGATGGGATCGCTTCAACCCTCTGTTTCTTAGCATCCTTTTATATCGTCTGGGATGCTGAACGGCTCAATTTTCGAATGGTCGGGATGGATGACGTTCGAACGATCGAGATCATTCTTGGAACGTTCCTCGTCATCCTGGTGGTGGAAGCCTGCCGCCGAGCCCTTTCGAAGTGGATGGCCCTTACCATTATCATCGCTCTCTTCTACCTTGCAACAGCCCCTTACTGGCCAGGTCTCATGAAGTTCAAAGGATATTCCTTCCCCCGGATGGTGGAAGTTCTCTATCTTGCTGGAGATGAAGGGATGTTCGGATTCCTGACGGGCATCTCCTCGAATATCCTTTACATCTACATCATCTTTGCCGCTTTCATGCTTCATGCAGGCGTGGGCCAATTTCTTATCAACTTTGCCATATGGGCAACAGGATGGACAAGAGGAGGGCCTGCGAAGATTTCGGTCATCTCCAGTAGCTTATACGGGACAGTAAGCGGAAGTACTGTGGCCAACGTTTATGCGACCGGAAGCTTTACTATCCCGTTGATGAAAAAAGGAGGGTTCATTCCGAAACAGGCAGCAGCCATCGAAGCCATCTCGAGCACCGGTGGACAGCTCATGCCACCCATTATGGGAGCAGGCGCCTTTATCATGTCGGAAATAACGGGGATTCCCTATTTTAAAATCATCCAGTCAGCAGCCCTCCCTGCCCTGCTCTATTTCTTCGGTTTGTTTTGTGTTGTCCATTTTCTTGCGATGCGTCACGGAATGAAGGTTCTCTCGAAAGAAGAAAGACCCGATGTCTGGCCGATGCTCCGGAACGCTTACTATTTTCTTCCTTTCATTTTGGTAGTCACCTTCCTGGGATACGGATATTCTCCCAGTAAATCGGCTTTCTTTGTCGTGCTGGTCATCACCGGTCTCAGTTTTTTGGACCGGAGGACATTTATGACTCCAAAAAAGATTCTGAACGCTCTTTTTGACTCAGCCATCAATGCCGCTATCATCGCCACAGCCCTGGCGGGTTCGGGAATGATCGTCGGAACCCTTACAAGGACTGGAGCGGCTCTGGCTTTTGGAAGCGTTCTTCTGAGCGCCTCTTTTAACAATCTTCTCCTGGCCATGATTCTCGTCTTTTTGGTGGTGAGCGTTCTTGGCACCGGGATTCCAACAACCCCGGCTTATATCATTGGAGTCACGGTGGGGGCTTCTGCGCTCGGAAAATTTGATGTTGCATTGTTGTCCGCCCATCTCTTTGTCTTTTACTATGCTGTGCTTTCAGACCTTACCCCTCCCGATGCGATTACCGCTTTTGCGGCGGCTAATCTCGCAGGATCCGAGATGATGTCCACGGGGATCGAAGCCTTTAAGTTAGGGATCGCAGGATTTTTGGTTCCCTTCGCCTTTGTATTTCAGCCGGCTCTTCTGCTGCAGGGAACCTTCTTCCAAATCTTAAAGGCATCGGGGTTGACGGCTCTTGGAGTCGCCTGTCTTGCCGTTTTTCTGGTCGGCCATGTCTGGTCGCCTTTAAATTGGCTCCATCGTCTCCTCTTTGCATCCGCCGCTATTTTTTTGGTCTTCCCCACCATCGGAATGGAATTCATTGGAATTGGGTTGGCCTTTGGCTTATTTATTTGGGCAAGGGTGAGAAAGTAAGAAGTTAAACAGGCTATCCGGAAGCAGCCATCTGGCTATTTTCTTTTTTTGATCATCCTCAGTAAAAAGAGCATTTCCTCATTTTTCATCCAATAGGAGCACGCCAAATAGATACCGAGGCCTGTCACGATTCCACTAAGAAGAAGCATAATCTTCACCCCGGCATGACCTGTTGTTGACCAGGTCCCCAAGGAACAAATTAAAAATGCGATGAACCCCATGGGAAGGCTGCATCCAATGATTCGCAAGAGGGATTTAATATTCTTTTTAATATCACCTCCCCCCAATTTTGACCCTAATTTTTTAGAAAGGAGAATAAGGTTCAAAGTTGAAGAAAGGCTCGTCGCCAAGGCCAGGCCTGCATGCTTTAAAGGGATGATAAAGATGGCATTGAAAATAATATTCGCTGCTAAACAGATCAGGGCAATTTTAAGGGGGGTCCAGGTATCCTGGAGAGAATAAAAGGCAGGGACGATGGTCCTCGATCCTGCGATGGCCCACAGTCCAACCGAATAAAACAGGAGAGCCAAAGCCGTTTTTTCAGTGGCATTGTAATCAAAAAGTCCTCTCTGGAAGAGGAGGTTGATGATCGGGGTCTTTAAAGCGATTAGTCCCACCATCGCAGGAACGCTGATGAAGGAAACCAGCCGGAAACTGAATGAAAGGGTCTCCCGGAATTCCTCCATCTTTTCCTGGGAGGCAAGTTTTGAAAGACTCGGAAGGGATGCCATACCAACGGCGATCGCAAAAATGCCCAGAGGAAACTCCAGCAAACGGTCTGCAAAGAAAAGATAGGAAACACTTCCGCTCGGAAGGAAAGAAGCGAAGATGGTGTCAACGAAAACATTGAGCTGATAGACAGCCGTTCCGATCATTCCCGGAACCATGAGCAGGCCGATCCGTTTGATCGCCGGATGTCGGTAGTTGAAATTGAGCCGGAAAGTAATTCGTTTCTTCCATAAGAAAGGAATCTGAAATAAAAACTGAATCACCCCTCCGGCCAGAACTCCCAGGGCAAGTGTCATCACTGGAATTTGAAACGTGTGATAAAAGAGAAAAACCGAGAAGATGATGGAAATATTGAGGAAAATGGGAGCAATGGCGGGTGCGAAGAAATGCCGGTGTGAATTTAGAATTCCCATGCAGAGGGCGAAAAGACCCATAAAGAAAAGGTAGGGGAAGATGATCTGGTTAAGGGTCACGGTCAGTTGGAATTTCTCCGGAATCTGAATGAACCCCGGGGCGATCACCTGAATCAAAATGGGTGAAAAGAAAATTCCAAGAAGAGTCAGGATCAATAGAATAACTCCGGCGATGGTGAAAGCAATGTGGGTGACTTCTCGACTTTCTTCTTCTGACCGCAGGGTGAGGTATTCCGTATAGACCGGGATGAAGGAGATGGTCATCGATCCTTCTCCTACCAATCGTCTCCACAGGTTAGGAATCCGAAAGGCAACGAAAAAGGCATCCGCTACCATCCCCGCACCAAA
Organism: Syntrophaceae bacterium UBA2208; assembly: GCA_002327885.1. Lineage (GTDB taxonomy): Bacteria > Desulfobacterota > BSN033 > BSN033 > UBA1163 > UBA1163. Next base: position 3,624 of record DCUS01000140.1, on the reverse strand, counting down.
GAAATGGGCAATGACCATATCCCTGAAAAAGCCGAGAATGCGGCTGAGAAGGGTTCCCATTCCTATCGTCGTAGCGGCTTTAGTAATCCTGTGGGTTTCAGACATCTCTCAAAGGCCTTGACACACCCTATACCAAAATGTTAGGAAGATCAATTATCCCTTACCGTTACCCTCCCCCAGGTGTGAGAGGGGTGAGCGAAGGACAAGAGACAAGAAAGGAGTACAATTTTGGCAATCCATTTATCAACTCTTAAAAGAGCAAGGCAAAACGAGAAAAAGAGGCTTCGAAACCTCCAAATCAAATCAACAGTAAAGTCCTCTGTAAAAAAGGTGAGAATAGCCATTGCCAAGAAGGATGTCGAAGGAGCCCGAAAGGCCTTGTTGAAGACCATCCCTCTCATCCAGAAGGCCTGCTCCAAGGGTGTCTTCCATAAGAATACCTCTGCAAGAAAAATCTCCCGACTGACCCTGGAAGTCAACACCTTGTCCGCAGAGCCTAAAACGCCCAGCGCATAGCGAAATCATTGAGGCCGACAGAGGTCTATCACCAGCTTTTCCATCAGAAGGTCCTTGGGCCCGCGACTCCGCTTAACGGCTAAATCGGTTTCGTGACATCTTTGAATTCCTTCCCGGAGTGACGCTTCAGAGAAATTTCTTCCCTGTTCTAAATATTTTTTCATGTTCCACGGCAATGCCCCCGGTTCTTTGGCCAATGCTCCACCCTCCCCATGTGGAGAGCTCAATTTTTTGATCATCAACATATTCCAATATTGCTTTGCCATCATGCTTAATAGTAGGGGGATAGGATCCTTTTTGGAGGGTTCTTCTTCCTTTTTAAATGAAATGGCCCCCGACTCGATCGCTTTTTCTAAGATTCCAAGGGCCTTCTCCAGGTTTTGATGACCGATGGCATCCATGAGATCGAAGACGGTGCTGATTTTAACCTCTGAGGTGATCTCCTCCACATCGGAAAGTTCAACCCTTCGTTTCTCTCCAACACTCAAAAAGACCTTTTCCAAGGCATTATCGATATCATAGAGGTGATCTCCGACCACCTCCATTAAATATCCGGCTGCCTCCTCTGAGAGGGCTTTTCCTTTTCCTTCCATTCTCTTTCTGGCCCAGGAGGCCAGTGCTTTCCCCCTCAACCTTGGGTATTCTCTCACCTGCCCCGTTTTTTCGATTTCTTTCCGAAAGGTCTTCCAGGGTCCCAATGTCTTCCCCTGGAGAACAAGGCAGGTGCTTCCCGAGGGTCTTCGAATATATCCCATCAGCGCTTCCACCTTCTTCTCATCCATATCGCTCACATTGGTGACGACAACAAATCGATACGGAGAAAACATGGGGAGGGTCTGGGCCGCATGGATGATCTCCTGACCGCTGTGCTCTTCACCATTAAAAAGGTGAAGGTTGAGTCCCCTCTCCTTTTCTGAAAGAGTCTGGCTGAGGAGCTTTTGAATTTCCTCTTCCATGAGATAATCTTCAGCGCCATAGAAGAAATAAACAGGATAAATTTTTGGCATTGCTTTCTGTTTCATTTGATAACGCCATTTCTACTGAATTCGATTGTCTGTTTTTCTATTTCAGGATAGAGAGCATCGATCTCTTTCTGGATTTCTATCGTCTTGCCCAATGCGGTAACAACCTTACAGTAGTGTTTGATGTCATCTAATGATAAGGTCCGCCCTTTACGATCTTTCAGCCATTTGTCACAAACTTGATAACCCCCAATTTGATAAATCCAGGTCTCTTCCGGAACCCCGTCAAAATATTGATTCGGGTTTATAAGAACATTACCTTCCTCATGTGTAACTTTCTCAACTCTATTCTCTCCCTTGCCTTTAAACTTTGCTATTGGTGAATCTACTTCTTTGGATTTAAGGAGATGTGAATCAACAAGCTCCTTGCCGTATTTTCCCGTCTTGCTGAACAACTTGTAATCTTTTGTAAAAGGAATTCTTGGAAAATCCGTTTTCAAAAATTCAGTATATCTCGTTCGATAGGTATTCGAATAAAGGATTGCATAAATATAATAAAATATTTCTTCCGCCGTCGGCCTCTTTTTGAAAACCTCAGATAAAGTTGTGAGAAGTATAGGGTTAATATTTGGTTTCCTTTTGTCTAACTTTTTTGTTTGGCTAAATAGGTCTTTCATTTCTTTTTGAGGATAGAGATAGAGGGGAAAAAGATATGATCGCTCTTTAGTCTCCGAAGAAACAGTGCAGTCATTAATAATCAAATTTGAGCAAAGTACATGCATAAATTTAACATTCACTTGACGATTAGTAATCAACCCCAAATTTTCCTGCACCATATGATGCATAATTCTTTTTACTGTCCTCCACACAACAGAATCGTGATAAAAAATCCATTGAACATCAAAGGGGCGGTATAGAACTGGTAAAATGAATTTATCTAAATCAGAATCAGAAATAGATTGGAGCATATTCCAGGCTTTTCTTATGCTCCATCCTTTCTTTTTATTAATCTGAAAGAACGAATGAAGCTCGTCATCCGAATATTTACTGTTTTTAAAAAGACGTATTCTATTCAGTAAGCTGTTTTTGGTCTTATCAATGACAAAACTATCTCTTGCTGTTGTCATTCCAACACCGTTAATAGGGAATATTTCCGTTATCTTATGAAACTTCTCGAAACTGCCTAAAAGCTTTTCATCCCTTGGAATAAAAAGGTAATACTCAGATTTTGGTGACAGCTTATCCCATTTGATTGCTTTTATGTCATTCTTCAGGAGCCAATTATATTTTTCTTCTCTCACCCCCCAAACATCTGAATGATAAATCTTGCAGTCAAATCCCCCCTTGCCCCCCTTTTCTAAAGTTGGGATGGGCTGAGGACTCTCCTCTTCTATAGGGGTAATTGGGTAATTACTCTTTTTCTTTATAAATAAGGCAATAGCTACTCCTTGCTTAATATCAAAGACATTCTCATCTCTAGATCCATCTGGGCATTTTTCCTTCTTCAAGCTGTTGCCATGTAAATCAAGGATGTAAATCTCATTGAAGCTATTCATCAAAGACTGACGCATACCTCGAAAGGTGGGATTATCAAGATAACTATGATTGGTGATAAAACCTAAGATTCCTTCGCCTGCTTGGTCAATTTTCCATTGAGCAAAGCGAATGAACTTTACATAGTCGTCCTGTAACCATTTTGGATTTTTTTCGCCAAGTGGTTTTCCATCTACATAATAATAACCGTCATCTTTAGCTCCATCGGTACGGGTATATCCCTTTTTAAGCAATTCATCTATCCATTTTCCTCTATTAGCTGATATTCCAGAATACGGTGGATTGCCGAGTATGACAAGAATAGGCTGTTCTTTTTTCACTTTTCCTGCTGAATGGGATTCTTCAGAGAGCGACGCCATACCGGGAAGTTCAGTTTGAGCAAGTTCCTCCATTTCTAAGGTATTGGTAAGATAAAGTTTGAACCTATCATCCTCTTTAAGTCTATATCCAAGTTCTTCTAAGAGAAAAGACATCTTCAAGTGGCCGACGGCATAGGGGGCCATCATCAATTCAAAAGCATAGAAATTCTTAAGGATGTGCTCCCTGACGAGATTTTCTTTTCCCCCGTCGCCGTATTTTAGGACAAACTCTT
>DCUS01000186.1:2821-34254 GCA_002327885.1 Syntrophaceae bacterium UBA2208 | reverse complement strand
CGAAGGAATAAGAAATGTTTTTGCAATTTGCATATTGCACCCCTTGTTAAGAACTGTCTATACGTGATCTTTTAAAATGGCCAAAAGAGTAAAAATGAACCACTCTCTGAACTAAAACCTAAAGAGTGGCCTATTTGATTCCCAAATCGTTGATTTTCAATTCTATTTATTTACGAGGGGAATTTTTCTGGAATAGTCGCTTTATTGAATATTTTTTAACTTATCAATTTCTTCGCCTTCTCAACGGCGTCAATGGCATCTTCTCCATAGGCATCCGCCCCGGACTCGATCGCATACTTCTCGCTTACCGGAGCTCCTCCAACCATGATTTTTACTTGCTCCCTTAAACCTAATTTCTTAAATGTTTCAATGTTCTTTTTGAATTCCCCCATCGTGGTTGTAAGAAGAGCAGCCATTCCGACAATATTTGGTTTATGTTCCTTAATGGCCTCTGTGAATTTTTCACTGGGAACATTGATTCCAAGATCAATCACTTTAAAACCTGCACCTTCCAACATCATGACTACTAAGTTCTTTCCTACATCATGTATATCTCCTTTTACCGTTCCAATTAGAACAGTTCCTAAAGGTTTAACATCTTTTCCTACCAGAGATGGTTTTAATGTTTCCACACCCCAAGTCATCGCTCTTGCTGCAACCAGTACTTCAGGTACAAATATTTCTAAAGTCTTAAACTTTTTTCCAACTTCGGTCATTCCGGCAATCAATGCTTCGTTTAGGATTTCGATTGGAGAGGCCCCTGTAGCCAACTCTTTCTCTACCAATTCCTTAACTTTTTCTGCTTTTCCTTTTATTACACTTTCTCTAATCTCTTTAAATTTATCCATTTTTGCCTCCTTGTTCTTTTGTTATCTTTGTGGGACTCCTATTTCCTTTGCTGCATCAACAATAGCCTTTAGATTTTTGTTGGGTGTTCTTAAAGGAATTGCGCATTCAGGTGCCAATATCTCCACTCCAGCTTTTACAGCAAATATGGCCTCTCTTTTTACATCATCAGGTGTTCCAAACAGAAGTGTCTCAGTATTATTAATACCCCCAACCAAAGTTACACTTCGTCCAGTAACCTTCTTTAATTCAATCAAATCCGTTTTGGTGTCATAGTGAAAACAATCGAAATGCTCTTCTATGATATATTGGGCTCGGTTTAAGGTATTTCCGCATATGTGGAGAATAATAGGAGCACCGATTCGGAGAACAATTTTTTTATGCAGTGGGACTAAGAAATCCTTATACATTTCGGGGCTTACTAGGTCCCCCGTTGCGTGATCAGGAAAACAGATGACATCCGCCCCTGCTTTGACTTGCAAATTCGCAAACCGAACGGAGATCTCTTGTAATTTTTCCAGACTCTTTCGAACTTTTTCAGGGTTCAATATCGTATCCATCAGGAAGTTTTGTACTCCAAATCCATGATAGGCAAGAGTCCATGGACCCATCACTTTTCCAATAATAGCAACGTCAGGATAATTCTCCCTTAAGATTCTAATTGAATCAACCACCGTCCTTATGGAATGGACCTTTAATAATTCATTTTCTGAGGGGACAACAATGTCCTCCGCTTCTTTATAGGGATGGGTAGTACAATCTGGCATCGTTTCTATGTCTCCCCAGTCTACTTCACATCCCAGAGCAGGAGCTTCCATCTGAACACTGAAATAAGGCATGATAGTATCAAACCCCAGTATTTCATGGCCTCCTGCCGCTAAGGTTGCCATCTTTTTTGCGTCCAGATGGGCATCAGGGAATGAAGTACCTGTTTCTTCCATAAGCTCCACTGTAGCTACTGATGTGGGATTGCCGGCTGAAATACGATCAACTCTTCCACCGAACAATCCTGATAAAAATCTTCTTTTAGGTGTCATCCACTCTTCTCTACTCATGACTTTTTCCCCCTTTCCTATTTTCCCACAAAGGATTTCGATTAGTTTTAAAGTCCAAGGCACCAATAGTCGTTATCTATATTCTTATCCTCCATTCCCATCTTTTAATAACTTACAAAGTGTTTGTAACTTTTGGTTAATTAGTTGTTTTAACAAAGTCTCATTGAAATCGTAGACAATCGCATTAATCGTTAGTGTTACCTCTAAGATTTCATTTCCCATCTCTCCTTTTAATTTTGGAATCTGATCAAAAGACGTTACACTTATGAAGAAGAATCCGGATGGTCCAGCATTCAGAAGAACTTTGATATGGCCAATTAATTTGCAACCCTCCTTCTTTAAAGTTTCACATAAATCAATTAAGAAGGATTGAACAGTCTCAACGATCCTATCGACGGGCAAGTAAGAAGAAAATAGAAATCTCTCCCTTTTTGAAAAGTTGACAAAGCCAACATCTAAAATATTCTCGTTCAAAGCTTACCTTTCTAACCAACCTCTTTCATCAATTCCAGCAAACCGGTTCCTTTCTCTAAAGAAATTGGGAATATTTTGTTACTTTGAGTTAAGGTTCTTACCTCGCTAATTAATTTCTGTAATGCTTCCTTCCCAATCTCATCAATTTTATTAATAACGACAATATGCGCCACTTCTAGTCCCTTCTGGACAAATGGAAGTTTAGCAGCCAATATGGGTTTGAAACGGAGTGCATCCAACAGCACTATCACTTTCTTTTCTGCAATCCCGATAACAGAATGACTGATTGTTTCTAAGACTTTTTCTGGATTAGCCACTCCCGATGGCTCAATAAGAACCACCTCAGGGTGAAAGGAATCATGCAATTTCTTAAGGGTTTCGAGCAAATCAAATGACATGGAACAACAAATACATCCAGATTGTAATTCCTGGACTCTTAGCCCCTCTAACTCCAAATATTGATTATCGATTCCAATTTGCCCAATTTCATTCTCGATAATAGCAACCTTTTTCTTTTTTTGATTTGTAAAATACATTGCCAAATGCAAAATTAAGGTTGTCTTCCCAGATCCAAGAAATCCTGCGACAATGAATAATTTCACCTCTTCCCCTCTAATTTTTACAAAAAAGGACCGTTACCTTACACCGCCAAAAACCTTTCTCTGATCTCCTTGTTCTCCCTGAGTTCTGCAGTACTTCCTTCATAACCGATCTTTCCCTTTTCGATGATGTACTCTCGATTAGAGAGATTAATTGCAAATCTGGAATTTTGTTCTACCAAAAAAATCGCTGTTTTATCTTTTATCGTTCTAATAAGGTTTCCCAATTCCCTAACTATAATCGGAGCAAGCCCTTCAGAACCTCAAAGAAATCGTCTCACCTACTGCTTGAATTTAGATGGTCCAATCGGGGCCTTCATCGGAGATGGCGCCTACGACTCCATCACAAATTTCGATTTAACTGTCAAAGAACTAAGAGGAGAACTCATTATCACTGAAAACTTAAGAAACAAAAAACCCCAAAATCTCAAACTTTCTCGTCGGGGTTATCCTTGTTGCATCGCTGGCTTCAAAATTCTCTCCATAGGAATTGATATTAAACAAAACCGCCTCCGCCACAAGTTCATTTGTCCTACCAGAGGGTCAATGAAGTTTGGTAAACATCAACCCATCTGCCTTTAGTAGCACCCTAAATTCCTCGCCGAAAAAGGCTGCATCATTTACCTCATGATCGATGCCGATGATTTCATTTGAAGAAATACCAACCACCATTCTCCAGAATTTAAAAAACTCTATAACCTCAGAACTTCTTCAGAAAGAATCTTCTCACGACTTCTTTCTATCTTCATGCAGTACCCCTCATGAAATTCCTGAATGTTACTGCTAACCTCTGCACCATTTCTCATATCACTGTCCTCACTGTCGCTCTTACTGCTTTCAAAATAGATCAAAAATAAAATCCGTTATGTAAATACGTTTATCCCAAAACTATTTTTGTGAAGTCCTATCGTTTATACAAATCTTCATTCTTGTCCAAGATAATTTTAAAAAAATAGGCCCTTCCTTAGTTATGATGTTCTCGTAAAAAGTCTCNNTTTTTTAGACAAGACACTTATGATGTTCTCGTAAAAAGTCTCTAAAGTGGTCTTTGCGAGCGAAGCGAAGCAATCTCGTATTCTGTAAGTGCTTGATTTTATGGGATTGCTTCGTCGCTAAGCTCCTCGCAATGACACGTGGTCGGACTTTTTACGAATTCATCAGTTATGTGATAGATTGATTCTGCCAAAACAATCTCACATCTAAAGGAGGGCCGCTTATGAATCGATTTAGTAGCATATTCAGCCAATTATTGCAATTGTTTCCTCGTGTGGAGTTTCAGCATTTGGTTATGATCACCCAAGCAGAACGTCATGCCAAAGGATTCCCTTGTTGGAGCCAATTTGTGTCCATGTTGTTTTGCCAATTAGGCCGTGCCCATTCCCTTCGTGAGATTAGCGGAGGTCTTCGAAGCTGCGAGGGAAAGTTGAAACATTTAGGCATTACCGCTCCGAGCCATTCCACCCTGGCTTATGCCAATGAGCACCGCCCATGGGAACTCTATCAGCAGGTCTTTGTGAAACTCTTTAACCGGTGCCGGGGACAGGTCAAAATCGGGAAGAAGAAATTCCGGTTTAAGAACAGATTGATCAGCATGGATTCGAGCACCATTGATTTGTGCCTGGAAATGTTTGATTGGGCCAAGTTTAGACGAACCAAAGGAGCGATCAAACTCCATCTTCTTCTGGATCACGATGGCTATCTTCCCTCCTTTGCTATCATCACCGAAGGAAATGTCTCAGACATCAAGGTGGCTCGTCAGTTTCATTTCGATCCCGGAACCATCGTAGTCGATGACCGAGGCTACAACGACTATGCCTTGTTTGGCCGATGGACCGCCGAAGGCGTCTATCTTGTCACCCGCATGAAGGACAACGCTCTTTACGAAGTCGTTGGTGACAAAGAAGTTCCGAAAAACCGCAATATCCTCAAAGATGAAATGATCGAATTGAGAGGACCCAAAGCCATCGAGAAATGCCCTTATCCTCTCCGAAGGATTGAGGTCTATGATCCCGAGGCAGAAGAGGTTCTGGTGTTCTTGACCAATAACCTGAAACTGGGGGCCACAACCATTGCTGCCATCTACAAGGAGCGTTGGCAGATTGAGATCTTCTTTAAAGCCCTGAAACAGAACCTTAAGATCAAGACCTTTGTGGGAACCAGTGCCAATGCCGTCAAGATTCAGATTTGGACAGCATTGGTTGCGATGCTGATTCTGCGGTTTCTCCAACTTCGATCCCAATTTGACTGGTCCCTTTCGAATTTGGTGGCTTTGTTGCGAATGAATCTGTTTACGCATCGGGATCTCTGGGCTTGGCTCAATAAACCTTTTGAAATACCACCGGTGCCTTATGAACCCGAACAACTCGAATTTTGTCTCCGTTAATTTGGACAGCATCTCTCATGAGGAACCTGAATTTAAAAAAGCAAAAACCTTGTCCAAAACCTCAATGATTTCAAGGGGTGATTATAGAATTCTCATTTATCTTGGACAGCAATGACAAATCTTACATAATTTATCGTTTACATACTTGCTCCATTTTCTCTTTCTTTCCTAACCGATCTAAAACACATTTCTTTCATTTTAAATCAATGGGTTCACTCCTATTATATCAACATAAGATAAGAGTGAACCCAGTTTTACAGTGCTTCCAGCATCCCTTATTTAAAAGGAAAGTTACACCCGTATTTCCTTGCTTCTTCATCGGTGAGCCCTACCTCTGCAAAAGGATACTTCACAATATCGTCTGCTATAAAATAAGGTGGAGATTCTTTTGGATTTGGAGCCATATGCCCCAGATATACAAACTCTTTTTCAGGTAGTTGTGATTCTGGCCTGATATAGAGCTTGCCACCGGCTATACCCTTGAAACGCATTCCTTTAAGGGCTTTCGCTATTTTATCGGGTTCGGTGCTATTAGCTTTTTCCATAGCTTCTTTCATAATGAAGATCGAGTCGTAGTAATTGCCCGCGTAGACACTTTTGGGCCAGTATCCCATTCTCTCATGAAACTTCTTACTCCATTCTATTGTGTCGGGCCCAAGGGGGTAAGCATCTCCTAGACTGGCCCAAATTGGCACCATGTCCTTACCTAAAGTAGCGCAAATATCGACTATGTGCCCATAGTGAAACCCAAAGACCTTATTGTATAACCCATAAGGTTTAGACTGTTTGATGAAGGCTATCATATCTCCACTCCAGTTAAGACTAAATAGGCCATCTGGTTTCATATCCAAAATTTTCATAATATAAGGAGAATAGTCAGCTGCCCCAAGGGGGTGAACCACCTCAACGGTTTTTGCATTAATCCCCTTCATAGCTTCAGTAAAAAGTTTTGCCCCTTCGTGTCCCCAAGCATAGTCTGGAACTAAAATAGCCCATGTCTTGAGCTCTGGATGTCTTTCCTTTACAAACCGCGCTATGGCTCGGGTCACAGACGGCAAATGGGGCGTCAACCTAAAAGTGTATTTAGACATATTGGCAAGGGGCGAAAGCGCATCCAGTTCCGAGTTCAGGTGGATTACCCCGTGCTTTGTCGCAGTCGCTGCCAAAGCTGTAGTTAAAGCAGTACTACATTCACCATGGACCATGATGACGCCCTTCTCTAATATCAATCTCCTCGCCCTCTCTGAAATAACCTTTGTACTGCCTTCGCTATCCGCATAATAGACTTGCACTGGCCTACCTAGAATTCCCCCCTGGGCGTTAACATCTTCAACAGCCATACGGGTTCCATCAAGCATACCTATCCCCAGTGAAGCAAATATCCCTGTCATAGGCTCTAGATAGCCGAAGTTTATCGGCTTTCCCTTAGGTTGACAATTGGATCCAGAGGGCAATGCTACTAATGTTAATATTAAGCAGATACTACCAACTAATGCAAATAATCTCTCATTTTTCATCTTAACCTCCTATAAAATTCTGGTTTGATAGCATTATTAGTTACCCCTGCCTCATCTCTCACCTCCCTTCATTGCTTAATGTTATGCCTCAAGCAGACTAGTAACCATTCACTGCTTACCTTAAACACCAAGGTATTTTTCCTTAATTTCATTTTCATTTCGAAGCTCGTCTATAGTCCCTTCGTATTTAATCACGCCCTTTTCTATAAAATAGCCCCTATCTGAGAGCTCTATAGCAAATTTAATATTCTGTTCAGTTAGCAGGATGGTTAGTCTCTCCTTAAGTGATTTGAGCTTATGACCCAACTCCTTGACAAGAAGCGGGGCTAAACCCGCAGAAGGTTCATCCAAAATCAATAACTCCGGATTTCCTGTTAAAGCCATAGATAAAGCCAACATCTGTCGTTGCCCACCACTCAAATTCATCCCTCGCTTGTTTTGCATTTCTCTAAGTGCTGGGAAAAGTTTAAATGTCTGCTCAATATCCCATCCCTGCCCGTTGTTTTGTTTCCTACCAGAAATCACCCCCATTTGTAAGTTTTCCTTAACTGTCAGGTCTGGAAATACTCTCATATTCTCGGGAACGTAACTTATACCAAGACGGGCAATTTTAAAAGACTCTGTGTGGGTGATATCCTTTCCTTTGAATCTGATTGCGCCACTCTGAGGATGGAGAATGCCCATGATACTCTTTAAAGTTGTTGTTTTTCCGGCCCCATTTCTTCCCAATAAGCATAGTGCTTCACCTTGTTTAACCCTTAAGGAAATACCTGCTAAAATATGACTCTTACTATAATAGGTGTGAATTTCTGTAACTTCGAGCATTATTCCTCCTCTCCCAGGTAGGCTACTTTTACTGCCTTAATCTTTTTTATTTCAATTCCAGTCCCCTCAGCAATAATAGAGCCCTTATCCAACACTATAATTTTCTCAGCAGCTGAAAAGACCATGTCTAAGTCATGTTCAGTAAAGACAATGGTAACACCTTTCTTATCTGAGAGCTCTTTGAGCAAATTTATTATATTCGCTGATTCCTCAGGACTCATTCCCGCTGTGACTTCATCTAAGAGCAGTAACTTGGGATTGCTCGCCAACCCAATACCGACCTGCAGACACCTTTGATAACCGTGGGGAAGTGAACTTGCTATTTTGTCTCGCTCTTCCAACAGCCCCACCAATTCTAAAATCTCCATGGTTTCTTCGTTAATCTCAGAGGCCTTATCCACTGAGTCGACCATGCTCAGACTCTTACCCACACGTGCCAGAATTGGAACTCGAATGTTTGCGAAAGTTGTTAAACCTGGAAATATATTGGTTACTTGAAATGTTCGGCTGATCCCTTTTTGCACAATCTTATAAGGGGGTAGCCGGGTTATATCTTGGCCTTTAAAAAAAACTTGCCCTCCTGATGGAGTGATCCAGCCAGTGATCAAGTTAAAAAGAGTTGTTTTCCCTGCGCCGTTTGGTCCAATAATACCCGTGATCTGCCCCTCGGAGAATTGGGTGTTGAGTGTATTTATAGCATACAACCCCCCAAAACTTTTGGTCAGATTTTTGGTTTCCAATAATGCTTCCATGGTCTAAGTTCCTCACCACTAAACAGTACTAAGTAAGTCTCCGCTGGAAGAAACCCAATACCCCCTCAGGGAATCCGATAACTAAAGCAATCACGATAGTGCCCATACAAAGCATCCAATATTCCGTAAGCCCAGTGATAATATCCTTTACAATTGAGAAAATAAATGCACCACCGATGGGTCCAAAGAAGGTCCCTATTCCGCCGAGCAAACATACCACGACTATCTCGCCCGAAAAGACCCAGCTACTAATCTCAGGAGCGATCACTGTATTAAAGGGAGCAAAGACAGCTCCACATACCCCAGCAAACAATCCAGCGATAACAAAGACAATTAGCTTGTATTTGTTTAGGTTAATTCCAACAAATTCCATACGGGTAGGGTTCTCCCGAATCGCTTTCAAAATCTGTCCAAAAGAGGAGTTGACTATCCTCCTCATGATAAAAATCGAAATGGCAAAAATGATAAGAAGAAAATAATAAAAACTAGAAATCGATTCCAAGGAAAAGTTAAATCCAAAAGGGGTAAAATTAAGCGGAGGAATACCGTATAAACCGTCACTTCCACCGGTAAAGTTAGTCCATTTATATACGATTGTGTATACAAGTTGACCAAATGCCAGTGTGAGCATGGCAAAGTATATCTCGACATGACGGATACTAAGGACACCAATGATTAATGCCACTATAACAGAACATGCAAGAGCCCCAAGAAGCGCCAAAGGCCAAGATTTGGTGAAATTGATGATTAAGAGAGAGGCAGAATACGAACCGACGGCGAATAAACTCGCTTGCCCGAAGGACAACATCCCCGCGAAACCCAAAATCATGTTCACGCTTGTGGCAAACAAGGCCATAATAAGGATTGTCGACAAGAGGCATATCTGATACCGCGATGCCCCTAATGGTGCAAAGCAAAGTAGAGCAAGAAAGGTCAACACAGCGACATAAGGAATTCGCCCACCCCAGATTTTTCCAAGAAAGGAAGGCTCTCGCTTTTGTTCTCTCACGATAGGTACAATAGTAGCTACTTCATGTCGGGCTCCTGTCGCCATGCCAAAAAGGCCAGTCGGGCGCAAAATTAGGATCACCACCAATAACAAAAAAATAAAGCTCATAGCTAACTGAGGAATGACTGCTGCTCCCAGTATATAAATGTATCCAACTATTAAAGCAGCGACAAAACATCCAGCGAAGCTTCCCAGTCCGCCAATGACTACCACAGCGAAAGCAAAGATCAAGTACTCCCAACCTATGCCACTTGTGAAGGGCCCCCTCAAGGTAAGCAAAACACCTCCGATTCCGGCCAAAAGGCCACCAAGCATAAAAGCAAGGGTAGTTATCATAGAAACATTATGACCTAAAGCGTTGGCCAGCTCCCTATCAGACGAAACAGCCCGTAATGTTGCGCCCACTTTAGTTTTGATGAACAGCAGCCAGCAACCTAAGGCACACAAGAGACCGACAACAATGATAATCAAATTGGCTGTGGGGAAAGCTTGACCACCAATTGTTACCGCCCCTTTTAGCCAAGCTGGAGTAGAAATAATTTTCTGTTCAGCACCCCAGAATATCTTGATTAAATCTTCTATGCTTAAAACGACACCAAAGAGTAAAATAATCTGATAAGCATGGTGAACATTATAGACCCGACGGACAAGGAAGGCCTCAATTATCCCACTAAATAGTCCTACGATTATGGGAGCTAATAGAAAAGCAATCCAGAAATTATTAGTCCAACTCACTATACTTAAGGCGAAGTAGCTTCCTAAGATAAAAAATGCCCCATGAGCAAAGTTAATAATTCGCATAAAACCGAAAATCAAGCTAAGCCCTGCAGCCACTAGAAACAGGAGCATAGAATAGGTGAATCCATTTAAAATCCACAACATAACATTTCCTCACTTTTGTATGGCGAAAATATGGTTATGTTCTAAATAAAAGACCTCGGTAGAATCCTAAGTTTACAAATATTTTGTGGTCTACACACAATTTAAAATAATTTCAAGTAATTTTTTTTCGATTGTCATCTAATAATGCGAAAAATCAACGATACTTTATGAACCCGAACAAATCAAATTCTGTCTTCATTATTTCGGACAGCATTTTTACTGGCGAACCTGGATTTGAAAAAGTAAAAAGTTTGTCCAAAAGCTTAATGATTTCAAGATGTAATTATAGACTTTTTAGTTATCTTGGATAGCAATAACTTCTAATCCAATTTTTTATACTGATTAAAGAATTTTTCTATAAAATCCCTCTTTTTCTCAGTCCTTAATTCATCCCCTCCTTTGCTTTATTAACTCCTTTTCATCCCTCCTTTCGGCCTATAGTGATAGCAGGCGACCTTCTCGGAATGCTCCAATGTACCCCATACAAAACTCATCCCTACTATTAATCACCAAGGAAGCTTTGAGTGCATTGTAGAGATGATTGTCGGTGGGATCCAGTATGACCGAATCCAGGCCCCGACTGATTGCTGCCACTAAGAAGGTTCGGTTAATCAGTTTTCTGTTGGGAAGCCCGTAGGAAACATTAGACAACCCACAGCTGGTATGAACACCCTGGAATTCTTTCATAATGTTCTCGATGGCTCCCAGCGTGGCAATTGCCGACTGGGGACTTGTGGATATTGGATAAACCAGGGGGTCGATGTAAAGATCCGTCAGCGAGATGCCGGCCTTGGTCACTTCTTCCACAAGTCGGCTTGCCAACTTGAGCTTTTCGTCTGCCGTATTTGCCACGAAATCTTCCGATTGACAAAGCCCTATCACCTTGGCTTTGTGTTCGGCCACTATAGGCAGTATGCTTTTAAGACGATCCCTTTCGAGAGTGATGGAGTTGATCATAGGTGTCTTTTTCAAGATTGGCAACACGGCTTTGATGACGGAGGGATCAGGACTGTCAATACTTAGGGGCTTCTCGGTGGCCCCCTGGACAGTTTCAATGACCCATCTGAGTTTCTTAGCCTCCTCCCCTACGAAGGTTCCGGCATTGACATCGATGTAGTCTGCACCAGCTTGGTCCTGGGCTTTGGTTTCATTCTGGATGAACTCGGTATTCTTGGATGCAATGGCTTGGGCGATATATTTACGGGAAGCGTTGATCCTTTCTGCAATAATCAGCACGGTCGAATCTGCCTTTCTTTGAAAGGAACGTAAAAATCTTAGATATGATTTAGCAAAATATGAGCCAGCTTTCTCTAAAATCTTGCTCATGTTTTGTAAGTGAGCGATCTTAGAGTAGGTTTGGCTGAAAAAGGATCTTTAGGGACAGAGAATGATCACACGACAACGAAAGTGGAATTGCACCGACAGGTGCCTTGGCACGTGCAAACTGTACCATCAGGAGCAGCGCAAGATTACTTCTCCCGTATTATCTTTTTGAGGCGGCCCTGAAGGGCTCTCCTGGAGAGGCCCAAGTATTCTGCTGTCCTTGTCTGATTACCTTTTTTCTTATCGAGGGCTTGGCGGATGACTCGTTCGTTTAACGTTTCGAGGTTGAGCCCCTCTGGCGGTAAATCGAAACTATCCCGGCCCAGAACAAAAATCCTGTTCAAGGGAATTTCTTCAAATGGGCTGAGGTCCTGGAGGTAAGAGAGGTCTTTCAAATCGACATGGCCATCCGCTTTCATCAAGGCCAGATGTTCCATGGCGTTTTTGAGCTGCCGAACATTCCCCGGCCATGAGAAATCAATCAAGAATTTCTCGGCACTTTTGCTGAAGCGGTCGAATCGCTTTCCTTTCCTCATATACATGTGGTTTATAAAACGGTGAGCCAATGGAAGAATGTCATCTTTTCGTTCTCTCAAGGGCGGGATGTAAATATGCCCCATACTGATTCGATAATAGAGATCCAGCCGGAAACGCTTCTCGTATACGGCATGATTTAGATTCTTGTTGGTGGCGCAAAGGAAGCGCACATCAACAGGGATTTCGTTTACTCCGCCAAGCCGGCAAACCTTTTTATCCTCAATGACTCGAAGCAGTTTAACCTGGAGGGACAGTGGCATCTCCCCGATTTCGTCCAAAAAGATTGTGCCCCCGGAGGCAGCCTCGAATTTTCCAGCCCGGCCGGAGCGCGTCGCCCCGGTAAAAGCTCCATGTTCGTGGCCAAAGAGCTCGGATTCAAAAAGTTCATGGGCGAAAGCCCCACAATTGATTGCTACAAACGGCAATAAGGAGTTTTCCTGGGAAAAGTGGTGAATGTAACGGGCAATTAGGTCCTTTCCGGTACCGCTTTCGCCTTCGATCAAGACCGAGACCGACCGATCGGTGCTGTACTTTTCCGCCTGGTGGACGACTTGGCTCATTCCATCCGAATAGACGCAGAGTTCGTCGAGCCCTATTTCCTTTAAAAAGGCTTTTCGCAGTTGCTGTGCCTCCCCTTGGATAGCCCGTGTTTTGGACTCCAAACGCTCATCGAACTCATCTTTCAATCGCAGGTACTTGTTTCGCAGCTCCGCATATTCCTGGGAACGCTCAATGCTAATAGCCAATTCCCGCACATTAATAGGTTTTTGAAGGTAATCGAAAGCCCCATACTTAAGAGCAGTGATCGCATTGTCCATGTCGCCGTGGCCGGTGATGACAATGACATCAACCGGGGACTCCTCAATTTTTTTGATTCGACGCAGGAGTTCCAGTCCGTTCATTCCAGGCATTCGGATGTCAGTGATCAGAAGATCCACCCTTCTTTCATGGAAGTCCTTAAGACCGGCCATGCCATCACCAGAACAGAAAACGGTGTGGCCGAGTTTCTCCAAAAATCGGGACAGGCTCCTTCGAACGTCTGGTTCATCATCGACAAGCAGAATATTCACTTTGTTTCTCCAAGGGTTGGTAGGGTGATGAGAAAAGTGGCCCCTCCGAGTTTATTATTAAAGACCTCAATGGTTCCGTTGAGTTCCCGGATGATCGACTTGCTAATGGTCAAGCCCAGTCCCGTTCCCTGTCCCACCTCTTTTGTGGTGAAAAAGGGATCGAATATCTTGTCAATTGAATGGTCTGGAATTCCAATAGCATTATCAATTACCTCAATATAAACGGATTGGGTGTTCTTGTTCGTGGTAATCCAGAGCTCTTTTCGGCCGTGATTGCATCCATCCAGAGCCTGGCGGGCATTGACTAGTAGGTTCATTATTACCTGTTCTAGTTGGTTTGCATGAGCTTTAACAGAGGGAAGCACATTTGTAAGTTTCTTGTGAACAGTAATTCCATGCGCTTCAAATTGCCGGCCGATCATAGAAAAAACATTTTCGATGGTGCGGTTGACATCCACGTCTTCAAATTCCTGTTCCAGGTCTCCCCTAGCAAAATTCCGAATATTCCTTATAACCTCGGAAATTCGCCTCACCTGACTGGAAATCATTTCCATGCCCTCGTAAAACTCATCAACATCAAGGGACCAGCCTTCGTCCCTTCCGAAAAGGAATCCGTCGGTGGCCACCCGGATCGTATTTATGGGTTGGTTCAATTCGTGGGCAATACCAGCAGCCATAATTCCAAGTGAGGTCAGCCTTCCCTCGTGATACATTTTCAACTCGTTTAACCGAACCTTTTTTGCTAATTCTTTCTGTTCAGTCGTGTCGTCAAGGACAAAACAGATCGTAGGGTGACCCCCATAACCAAGGACCTGGGAGTAACTGCTGTAGTTCCGATGCCGATTTCCAACCTTCAAGTTGAGGTCCAACCGCAAGGGACCCTCCTCAGTTCCTTGAGATAACGATTCTAAACGAGATTGGATTTCTTTCCGGTCTTCGGTGTCAACCGCTTCTACCAGATCGCTTAACCCAATTTCTCTTCCTGAAATGCCCAAGAGTCTTCCAAATTGATCGTTGCAATAAAGGGCTGTTCCTTTTTGAAAAAGGGCGATTCCAAGACCTGCATAATCGGTGATCGCCTTAAACATCGATTCAGAGCTCTGCAGTTTGTTTTCCATCTGGCGTTCTTGTGTGACGTCACGAACCATGTGAAGCGACCCGTATACCCGGCCGTTCAGGTCCCGCATTCGACCAGTGATGGAGGTCACAAAGGCCCCTGTTCCCCCCAGCGCAGGAGTAAAGATAGAGCTGTGAACCACGTCACCCTCCTGTCGGTATTCCGTATAAGTCGCCAGCCACCGAGGGTCGGGGTGCAAAATGAGGTCACACATCGCAGGTCGTCGAATCCCGTAGAAAGGCAGTGCGTACTCATAGTTGCCTTTGCCAAGAATCCTGGAACCTTTACATCCTGTCATCTGCTCTACCGCAGAATTCCAAACAGTCACATTGCCATGGGTATCCAACCCGATCATGGCGTAGGGCAAAAAATTAATGAGGTCATCGAATTTCTTGGCAAGATTCATCTTGCTTAACCAGAGCTCGAATAAGCTGATGGCCCCTTCCAGAAACTCCCTGACCTCACCAGTTAGGCGATTTCTCTCGGGCCCTATTGAAATAATAATGCATGACAAATGATCGTCAAGGAAAAGAGGCAGGAAGAAAAAGTCCGGTTGATGACCTGGGATTTTAGAAACAGGATGGGAATGGATGATTTTTCTTTTCTTTAGGTCTGACCAGGCCGAATCCGCGATAAACATCGACTCCAGCGACAAAGAATTCATGTCTGCTAAAGGCCAGGAACCGATGTTTTCTATTTGAGAACATTCTGGCTTATCATCCTGTTTCAGTCTGAAGAGTGCTGAGCTACTGGCAGCGAGATATTCAGAAATGACCCGCAGGGCTTCACCCAAGTTTTTATCCCTCAACTGCGCTTTCTTAAGGAGTAACCCTATTTGCCCCAGCGCCCGACTGGTCGACTCCTGCGACCCCTTTTCCCTTTTCCTATTCATAGAATGGCTCGCTGGCTTGAGACCGACTCATTGTTTCATCACATAAAACGTGACATCTTGGAATGAGTTGTTAGGCCAATTACAGAACAAAAAGCGACCTCCAAATTTTTTGTAGAACCGCCTTCGTGGTAGTTACACACCTTCAGAAAGAATTATTTTAGAAATGGAGGAGAAGGGTTTTAATTCGTCCTTTCGTCTACATAGCGTCTACAAAAATAAGTATGAGTTGTGCAATAATGAAGCTAACATGTTGATTCTTTTTGAGCCCACGGACGGATTTGAACCGCCAACCCGCTGATTACAAATCAGCAGCTCTACCATTGAGCTACGTGGGCATTCCAATTAAGATGATGAGGTTGCAACCCTGATTCGTAAGCGTAAATTTATCATATTTTTTGAAGGTGCGCAAATCTGAGCAAGGGTATTTCCTATCTTTTTACATTATATCAAATTTTAAGTGAAGCAAGAATCGAAGCGGACTGATTTGCAGTTATATGTCCCACGGGTGGACGTAGCAATGGTCCTTCCGTGTGCCGTTCAGGGCCACCACCCTGTACTTGTCAATGCCGTAATGTTCATTGAAGTATTTGATGGCAGTCGGATTAAACTGCTCATAGTTGAGCTTCACCTCGATGGGGATGAAAGCCTCTCTCATTTTCAGTATGAAATCAATTTCCTTTTTGTCTTTCGTTCGCCAATAGAAGACATTTTCTCTGCCATATTTTTTTACCAATTCCCCAAACACACCGTTCTCAAAAGCCTGGCCGATCATTTCTCTTTGTAAGCCTTTTAACCAGAGCATCTGCATGAGTCCTGAATCATAGAAATATATCTTGGGTAGCTTGAAGAGTTCTGAGCGGATGTTCCTGCTGAAAGGTCTTACC
This sequence comes from Syntrophaceae bacterium UBA2208, assembly GCA_002327885.1. Taxonomy (GTDB): domain Bacteria; phylum Desulfobacterota; class BSN033; order BSN033; family UBA1163; genus UBA1163. The sequence goes on along the minus strand of DCUS01000186.1, from coordinate 18,089 downwards.
AACCTCAGGATATAGGTATTTTTTAGGATAAAGAGATATCTCTCTATTGTTTGAACCGCAATCCGGGTGGTGTTGGACAGCTCCCTCATGTTGAGTAATTGGCCACTCTGGCTGGCAAGGGCTTCAAGCAGCATATTAAACTTATCAATGTCTTTCACACTGGCAAGGTCCCGGATATCCTTTTTCACATAGGTATCTATGATTTGTTGCAGATATTTCTCCTTTTTATCGACCTCAGGTGTCAGGACAATCCTGGGATACCCTCCATAAAGGACATACTCTTTGAACTTCGCCCTGAGTTCATCCGTTTTCTTTCCAGTATAGACTCTGCCTTCTTCGAAATGAACCCGGTTGAAGAAAAGGAATTCCCTGAACGAGAGAGTAAAAATCTCAAAATTTATTGTTCTACCAACCAGGGCGTCTTTAAATTTTGTTTTTATGGCAAAGCTTGATGCGCCTGAAACGATAAGCTTTATATGTTTATGGTGGTCTGCCACCAGTTTCAAGAAAGAAGATGGATCGGAAAGGTACTGGATTTCATCGACCAGAACAAAACATTTCTTCTCTCTGCCGGAGGAAGTAATCCCTTCTTCATCAAGGTGTTTTAAAAAGGCGTTAACCCCTGCATCAAGAATTTTTACATAACGGGAATCTTCGAGGTCAATAAAATAGGTTGTCTTGCTCTGTTCCTTCAGCCGATCTTGAAGATAACGGAGTATGCAGGTCTTCCCTACCTGGCGCGCCCCGTGGAGAACAATAACGTCATCACTGTCGATGAATTTATTGATCTCATCCATGACAGTTCTCTTGAAGATCTCTTCCATTGCGAACCTGGCTCACTGTTTTGTTTATATTAAGTCAAACTTAATATAAAGTCGAGTTATATTTAGGTTTTAACTCGACCCCCCCCCCCATGCCCCTTTCTGAACAGGGAAATCTCCCCATATTTGGATCTCAACACTTTTCTTATTCCGACGATGGAGTGAATCCGATAATAATTATTGGGTTTCCGAAAAAGTTCGGAAGTCTCTGGTTACACACCTGCTTGGGGTAGTTAGGGATGATGAACAATTATACTAACGTGACAGGAGAGCTTCTGAAAGCTCTCTTATTTAGGTCCCACCAGCAAAAAGACGATGGTCCATGCGAAGAGGATGATTAAGAAAGAGATGAATTGTTTGACCAATTTGGGATCCATTAGTCCTCCTTTACAGCACTCAATTTAACAACAGGGTCAATTGCTTTTTTTCTAAAAATAGTATATGAAAATATACGTTTCTAATCAAGAGCCATTATGAAAATTTTTACAAATTATTTCAAGAAAGAAAAATGGGTGATGGGGTGGATGTTGATCACCAGATTCAAGATACGTTTGTGGTCGAATAGTCGTTAAGGAGGAAAGAGATGGGCATGGCAATTGCTCTGATCGTGATGGGGTTGCTGATCCTTCTGGATCGAATGGGCACGGGATACGGGCTAAGGGAGGGATGGCCATGGATCGTCGTTGGCCTTGGAGCCGGAGGCATTTTTCAGAACAGAAAAAGTCTGGCCGCATGGGTGACCACCATCATCGGAGTTTTAATTTTGGGCGCAAGGTATTACTCCATTCATATCAAAGTCCCTTTCATGATTAAGACATACTTTCTCCCCATCCTCCTGATCGTGATCGGTCTCCTCTGGCTCTGGAAATTTAGGAAAGACTGAAGGTCGTTGAAATTGTTTACCGGATGGATGGATTAGGGTAAGGAGGGGTGGGAGTGGAAGCCATTGATTCCCTCCTCCACCAGAAGGTTGTGTCGTAATCGCAAGAAAAGGGGGANNCCCTAAATCTTTTCCACCCGACCGCTCCTCCCCCTTTTCAAAAATTCAGTTTTTTCATATTACGACACAGCTTCCAGGGAGAGGGGAGTTTATTATTTTTAAAATAATTCATCTTGGAATAAGTCCAGCCACAACCAGGATGGTGAGTTCCTTTTCTCCGGTATTGGCCAACTCATGAAATTCGCCAATGGGGATGTGGATGGCATCTCCGGACTCCACCTCACAGACCTCCTCCCCCACCTGCATGCGTCCCCGGCCGCTTTGGATGATGTAAATTTCTTCCATAGGATCCACATGGCCGATGAGTGTGTTCCCGGTGGGAACCGTAGCATGGGCAAGAAACATAAGGGTTTCAAGATGGCGGGTGTCCAGAATCATGTGAGCCACGCCACCCCCGTGGGCCCGATAACGGGTCGCTTTCACTTCAGGGTGTTTTAGGTCGCGTCGTGTCATCCTCCTGTCCTTTCTTACAGATCATTTTTTCTATGAGAATATTTTAATTGACCGGTGAGGTATAAATCAAAGTTAAATTAATCGTTCAAAAAGAGGCCTCTTGATTAGAGAGAGCGGCCGGGTTATGTTTACCCCGTTGGAAAGGATGCGACTTTCTAACGAAGTTAACACGAGTTAAAATTTCATTCAGGAGCGACCGATGCCAAAGATAACCGAAGAGGTCTATTACATTCCAGGACAGGACGAGTTTATGCCGGATGCCCACACCTATGTATTGGGGAAACCATCCTCCCAAGACCTTTCTTTGGTTGATCCGGGTTTAACAGGGAAAGGAAGTTATAAAATTCAGTCTGTCCGGGAGGCGGGATTTGAGCTGTCCGATATCAAACGGATTATCATGACTCATACACATCTGGATCACATCGGATGCCTCTCCGAAATACTGAGAGAAATCCCCTGGGCTGAACTATGGGTGCATCGCCTGGAAGCCGATCCTCTGGAGCAGGGAGACGAGAGGGCTGTTTATGGTATGGATATGTTCCGGGAATATTGTCAGGAGCAGATTGGCCTTCAACCCGGGGCATTTAAATTTCAGGTGAATCGAAAGCTTGACGGAGGGGAGACACTGGATCTCGGAAAAACGGACTGGGAGGTGATACACATCCCCGGACACTCCATGGGCAGTATCGGCCTTTATCATCGTCCCACAAAAGTCCTCATTCCGGGAGATGTGGTTTATGCCGATTATGCCATCGGCCGTTTTGATCTTTATGGGGCGGAGGGCCCTGAACTTAAAAAATCTCTGATGCGATTGGCTGAGTTAGAGGTGGACATCCTTTTACCCGGTCACAACCAGATCGTCAAGAAGCTTCCCAAAGGTTATATCCTGAAGACGGCCGAGCAATGGGAATCCTACCTGGGGTGATTCCTTTTCGTTTGTCGCCTTGCCTCAGGAGGTAATTTTTTTCCTCAACGCCTCCACCAATTCCTCAGCTTCTGAAACGGTGCGTTCCATGACTTCTTTGCAAGTCGGTATATCTTTCATTAAACCGATGGCCTGGCCGATGGGTAAAACTCCAGTTTCTAAATCGCCGTTGTCAATGGCGGCCTTCAGCCCTTTAAGGCTAAGCGCCTGGCGAGCCAGGTCTTGAACGCCTCTCTGCTTGAGCCCCCCCAGGATAAGCTTATAAAAGGGGACATTGATCAAGCGTTTTATGCGGAGGGCGCTGGAGAAGGCCTCAAAGAGAGAGGGTTTTCCCTCTGCCATCTTGATCGCTGCCGGATTCTTGAGCCATCTTCCGGGCAACCCGTCGATCTTTTCGGAACAAATCGTATCCTCCGCTGTCGCCTTAAGAGAGAGTTCTTTTGCCTTCTGGTGCATTTCGCATTCCTGGGTTAACATGAGCCGGGTGCCCATGGAAATTCCATCCGCCCCCAGAACCAAGGCGGCTGCCAACCCCCGGCCATCACAAAAACCGCCAGCCGCGATAATCGGAAGTTTTGATTGACGAGCAATCGAAGGGATTAATACCAACGTTCCCACCTCTGCTCCATGGGCGGCCGCTTCATGACCTGTCACCACCAGAGCATCGGCCCCATCCATCTCAGCTCGCCGAGCATGCTTTTCTATGGCCACTGTTGCCAGGACCTTCCCGCCATATTCATGGGCTGCCTTGATAATCCAATCTCCCTTCCCTAACGCATAATTCAAAATCGGGACTTTTTCTTCAAGGGCCACCGCTATGTTTTCCCTTCCATTGGGTAAGATGAGCGTGGCATTTACCCCAAAGGGCTTATCCGTAAGATCTTTTACCTCCCGGATGACACCCTTGACCTGATCGGGAGTATAAGCGACGGAGTTCAACATACCAATTCCTCCGGCATTCGAAACGGCGGCGACGAGTTTTGGCAGGCTCACGAAGGCCATCCCAGCAAGCATGATCGGATGTTTGATTCCTAAAAGTTCAGTCATCCTTGTTTTCATTCTATTCTCCCTTTATATTAAGGTTAAAATTATCTTATCATATATTAAAACAGACCCGGATACCAGGTTATTTTTGGATTTTTTGTAACCCCTTCGTCAAGGGGTATGAGTCCAGCGGACCCGGCAGAAATGTCATCAAAAATCTTATCAAGCGGATTTTGTAGTATTTTTATAAGGTAGGGTCACGATCACGATCATCAGTGATTCTTTGTTCTTTCCAAGGGATGTGGTGGGTTCGAGGGACAGGTCAAGGCTGCCACTATAAGATTTTTTCCGACATCCCTGTCGGGTCATGGTTCCTTCGAACAAAGACTGAGGGGTTACGATTTTTCATAAATAATTCTTGTAGTTTCGTGCTGAATATGGTAACTATTTCCAGATTCTCAGTGATTTTAAAAAGGAGACGGTGAAGTGGCTTTTTATAAAGTAATATTTTCAGGTTTAGCGGTGATAGGATCTGAAGAAGAGGCACGTTTGCTTGAGGGCCTTCAGAAAAAATTTAATCTTACTCCTGGAAGAGCTGAAAGTTTGCTCCAGAGAGTTCCCATTGTAGTGAAAAAAGGGATTTCGAAAGAAGAAGCAGAGAAGTATCAGAAAGCGTTTAAAGAAATTGGGGGGAGAGTGAAGATAGAAGAGGAGATCCCCCTCAATCAGGAATTGACCCGGGAGTATGAACCTAAGCCAAGACCGGAGGCTAAACCTGAACCTGAAGGGAAGGCCTATCGGCAGGCAATAGTAACATGTCCCCAATGCGGATTTGAGCAACCCGAAACCGATGAGTGCGCGAAATGCGGCATCATTATCTCCAAATATGTTCAATATCAGGAAATGGCCCGGTCCGTGGAGGGACAGGTCCGGGAAATCTCAAAAGAGGAGTATCCGCCATGGGAGAGCGGAGAAGGTTTTCTCAGAGCCTTTTTTCAAACGGTAAAAGAGTCTCTTTTCTCTCCTACCAGGTTTTTCAAGAAAATTTCATTCTGTGAGGGGTATTGGCCCCCGCTGATCTATGGATTGATTACCGGGATCATTGGAAATGGTTGCGCAATCTTCTGGTTCTGGCTTTTCATGGCACGACTCATCCCGCTGGATCGCTTGCCCTTTCAATATAGTCTTTCTATCCTACAAATGATCATTCCTCTACCTTTTCAGCAGGCCTTTGCCATTTTTATAGGAAGCGCCATCTTGCACCTCTGTCTCATAATTGTGAGAGGGAACCATAATGGGTACAAGACGACCTTCCGCGCCGTTTCCTATTCTTACAGCGCCTATCTCTTTGGCGTCATCCCTTTTATAGGACTCGTCATCGGTGGCATTTATACCTTCATCCTGACCATCATCGGGGTGAGAGAAGGTCATGGAATCTCAACCGGGAGAGCCCTTTCAGCCGTCCTCCTTCCTCTCATTGTAATCTTTATGCTGATTTTCGTCGCCATTCTTTTTGTCATGATGTTCTTTGGGTCCGCAGGGTTTTTAGGCGGAGTGCGGGCTTAATTTTGAATTAAAAACCCCCTTTTTTTAAATAATCAAATGTATTCACTTTCAGGAATTCGCTATTAGCAATAAGCCTTGAGTATCAGGGGACGATGATTAAGAGAAGGATGATCAAGGGAAAGAAAAGAGACCAGAGAGGAGGCGGGCATTCTACCGAGGAGCTCCTCCCCATCATGAAGGAAGAGGACCGGCCTCTTCTTTTGAGAGAGATATTAGGTCGTTTAGGACTCCAAAAAGAAGAAAGGGGAAAGGCAAGAGAGCTGCTCAGGAGTTTAGCGGAAGAGGGGAAGGTTGTTCGGATTCGAGGCAACCGTTACGGTTTGCCGTCAAAGATGAGTCTGACCGTGGGCAGGCTCAAGGCGCACCCGGATGGATATGGTTTCGTCATTCCTGAAAAAGAAGGAGAAGAAGACGTTTTTATCAGTCCCAGAAACCTTAAGGAAGCCATGCACGGAGATCGTGTCATTGCAAGAGTAGAGTCCGTCCGGAAGAAGGGAAAAGAAGGCAGTGTTATCCGGATACTGGAAAGAAAGACCCGCAAAGTGGTGGGTAAGTTTATGAAGGCTAAAAATTATTCCTACATCATTCCGGAAGACGAGCGCATCCTCCAAGAAGTTTTCATCCCGGACGGAGAAACAAAAAGGGCGAGGCCGAATCAGATTGTGGTGGCCGAGATCACCCGGTATCCTACGGAAAGAGCAAGGCCGGAGGGCCGGGTGACGCATATTTTGGGGTATCCCGATGATCCGGAGATCGGGCCGCAAATCACCATTCACAAATATGATCTTCCCCATCGATTTTCTTCGGCCGCTTTGAAAGAGGCGCAGAATCTTCCGCCCATCCCCTCTTCAAGTGAATACAGAGAGCGAGTGGATCTGAGAGAAATCCCGACGTTTACCATCGACGGAGAAAATGCGAGAGATTTTGATGATGCGGTCTCCATTGAGAGGGAGAGAGACGGAGGGATTAAGCTCTATGTTTCGATCTCCGATGTCAGCCATTATGTTAAAGAAGAAAGTCCTCTGGACGAAGAGGCCTATCTCCGGGGCACAAGCGTCTATTTTCCAGACCGTGCTATTCCCATGTTTCCCCCCGAGCTCTCTCATGAAATCTGTTGTCTCCACCCCAGATCGGATCGGCTCACCCTCACCGCAGAACTGAGATACAATGCGAATGGCGAGAAGAAAGGGGTCCAATTTTATCCCAGTGTGATCCGAAGCCATGAGCGGTTAACTTACACTTTGGTGAGAAAAATATTGGTGGATGGAGATGCGGAGGCAAAGAATGAATTCAGTCATCTTCTCCCGTCCCTGGAACTCATGGCCAATCTCTGTCAAGAACTTCGTCAAAGAAGAATGGGAAGGGGAGCCATTGATTTTGACCTCCCGGAACCTGAGGTCATTCTGGATCTCCAGGGAGAGACGGAAGGCATCATCCGGGCAGATAGAAACCTTGCTCATCAGATGATTGAAGAATTTATGATCGCTGCCAACGAGGCCGTTGCCCATTTTATGGCAGAAAAAGGTTTTCCTTTCGTCTATCGCATCCATGAGCCACCACCCAAAGAAGCGATTGTGGAGTTTCGAAGATTTATATCCCATTTAGGGTATAAAATGAGAAAAGATTCCGACCATTCTCCTAAAGAATTTCAGAGGGTTCTTTCCGAAGTAAAAGGAAGGCCTGAAGAAAGGGTGGTGAACAATGTCCTTCTTCGATCCATGAAATGGGCCAGATATTCGGCCAAGAATTCAGGCCATTTCGGCCTGGCCTCAGATGGCTATACCCATTTTACTTCTCCCATTCGAAGATACCCTGATTTGATCGTTCATCGTCTACTCAAAAGGGTTCTTTCGGAGAAGGAGGTTCGTATCTCGGAGGAGACCCTAACCCATCGGGCCGACCATCTTTCCAACCGGGAAAGGGTGGCCATGGAAGCCGAAAGAGAGATTCTGGACCGATACAGGGTACGTTTTATGAAGGATAAGACCGGCGAGGAATTTGAAGGAATCATCAGTGGTGTAACCGCTTTTGGTTTCTTCGTAGAGTTGAAAGATATTTTTGTGGAAGGTTTGGTTAGGATGACAAGCCTTCACGACGATTATTATCAGTATCATGAGAAAAAGTATTGCCTGGTCGGTGAGAGGACTCACAAGACCTTCGGAATAGGGGATGAGCTCAGGGTGAGGGTGGACCGGGTGGATGTCGAGAGACGGCATATCGATTTTGGTTTAATCGACCGAACACGTAAGGAGACGACAAGGTAAGGGTACGGGATGATAAATTTTTGCAGGATCAGATACGGTTCGGGAATCAACTCATTTTCCACCAACGGCGTTGGAGCCCATAATAAAGCATCAGTCCGGCCAGGTAAGCCACACCCATATTCCACATCGCCATCCCGGCAGTGACCAGGAGGACGAAAAGGTTCTGTTTCTTCAGTTTTACATCTTTAATGACCATTGCTAATTCCACTCCGGCAAAGAAAAGAATGACACCGAGAATCGGTTGTGGAAAGACCTGAAAGAGAAGAGCGACGGAGTCGCTCAAAAAAAGCCCTGTCAAAAGAACAATCACGCCCAGAATTACTAAGGCTCCGCCTGTCCTGGCACCGAACCGAATATGTCCGGCCATTCCTCCGGCCCCGTGGCAAAGGGGAATGCCTCCGATGAAGGCGCTGATGAAGTTCATGATCCCATGATCGATGCTGATCGTCTTCGTCGTTACCTTTCGATCTGGAAAGTAGGCGTTGTTCTCCGCTACAGTGGCAATAATTGCATTACCGAGTGTGAGAGGAGCCTGGGGAATCCCTAAAATAACGAAGCCGGCAAGAAGGTCTTTCCATGACATTTGGGCCAACGTCAACTCAGGGAGTCGAAACCGGATGGAGATGTGACTGAATGCTCCCAGCAAATCCGGTTTTTGAATAAAGGCGAGAACCATTCCATATCCTAAAAGAACCAGCATAGCGGGGAACCGCCTATTGTCGAAAAGCAGGAGGGTGATGATGACGCCTCCAATTGCAAAGAATGGTTCCGATCGCATCATTCCCAACCCTTCGACGATAAAGCTCAAGCCCAGCCCCAGCATGATTCCCCGGACCACTGGCTTGGTGGTGATTTTTTCAATCCATGTGATCGCTCCCGTTAGCCCCATGAGAAGCCAGAAAAGGCCTGTAAAGATTCCTGACCCCCAGATCATTGCAGGAGTAATAGAACCGGCATGGGCAATGGCCATCCCTCCGATCGCCTTCATGGGTTGAACGGGTACGGGAGTTTTGAAATAAAGGCCCACAAAAATTTTAAAGACACCAAAGGCCACCAGGATGCCAAGGGGATCCATTTTATTAAGAGTGATGTATCCCGCTACGAAAGGGATCAATGTCCCCAAATCGCCGAAGGCCCCGGCAAACTCCATTTTGTTGTAGTCGTTGCCCCATAATCGCATGGTCATCCCTTTTACTACTTTGAAGAATGATTGCGCAGCCTCTGGCGGAATCTTTTTTCAACGATAGTCTGAAGGTCCTTAAAAAGAGTATCCGTCGTCTCGACAAAGGCTTTTCCTTTTGGGGTGAGTTGCGCGCCTCCTCCATCCTTTCCACCCAGTTTCGTATCCACGATTTTAAATCCTGCCCGTTGTTCAATTTTTTTAATCACTCCCCAGGCATATCGATAAGACATCCCAAATTCATCCGCTGCTCGTTGAATAGAACCCAAATGACCTAAAGTCTGAAGCAATGCCGTCTTGCCACCCCCGAGAACCACTTCTCCTTTATTTTCGATCCAGAATTTCGCTTTGATTTCCATTCAATGCCTCCCTCAAAAAGAATTAGCCATACGATATGCTAAAAAAAGCATATTGTCAAGGCAACCTTTCTCATGGAAAGAACAATTTTTCAAGTTCTTATACGTTCTGGAAGAATTGAACAAGAAAACCCTAACCGGATGAAGAGTTTTTATAGATGGTAAAAAAACTGCGGCAACCGATAAGAATCCTTTGAAGATCTATAGGTTCCCTTTCTCAAGCGACCCTTTTTCAAGCTTCCGACCGTTTTCTATTTGCTTGTCTTAATCAGAGTTTCAACAGGAAGTAAAGGTTCTCTTTTTTTCAGTAAATCCACTTACGCTTGACATTTCGCATGCTCAAGGCAAACAAAGCAACACTGAAGCCGAGAAGGATCATGAAATTAACGAGAAGCCCATGATGGCCGTTCTGGCTGATGGAGGACTTCAAAATGTCCGCCCCATAAGTGAGCGGAAGAATATAAGAAAGAGGTCGTAAAAAAAAAGGCAGCGTTTGCAGAGGAATAAAAAGGCCGCAGAGAAAGATCATCGGAAAACGAAAGAAATTAGAAAAAGTCTGGGCCTCGAAGATCTCTTTGACCGACACTGCAATAAAAAGGCCGAGGAGGGTCGAAGTAACAGCAATCAAGAAAACGGCGCCAAGTACAGGAAGCCATTGGATACCCGATAAATCGGTCAGGAAAGACGCGAATAAGACAGGAACGAATGCGTTGACCAGGCCGAAGAGAATGGCTCCACTCGTTTTGGCCAGCATTAAGAAATTTAGGTCGAGCGGGGCCAAAAGAAGTCTTTCAAAAGAACGGCTTCTTCTCTCGAATGTCATGGTGACGGCCAGCATCGAGGTCGTTCCAAAGAGGATGGATAGACTCATCACGCCAGGAAGAAGTTCCCTGACATCCACCGGGGTTGAGGATTTTAAAAAGAACATGAGTGTCCAAGCGACTGGAAAAACCAAACCCCAGCTGATGTTTGGCGGTTTCAGGTAGTAATTCCTCATATCTTTAATCAGAATGTTCCAGAACGCTATCCAGGATTTCATTGTTTTCCTTTCCCTTCTTTTTCCTGCTTCATCTTCTGGAGCTCGATACCTGTAATTTTGACAAATACCTCTTCGAGGGAAGGACGCATGATTCGGGCTTCATAAACGGGGAGGTTTTTCTGTTCAAAAAACCTCATAAAAGGTGTCAGGTTCATGGGGTGAGACGACCGTAGACGAATTGCTTGATTCCCGGACACTTCCACGACAACATCGGGAAAGTTCTCCTGGATTGAAGGCTTCAGATTGGAGACTCCGTCCGCAAAGGTTATTTGTACAACGTTTTCTTGTTGGACCTCGCGCATCAGTTCGTCCAGATGCCCGATACGGACAATCTTCCCGCCGACAATAAAGGCAATTCGATTGCATAGCCGTTCTGCTTCCTCAATATAGTGGGTGGTAAGAAAGATAGTTGTTCCCGATTGGTTTAAATTCTGAATGAGCTGGCGTATCTGTCTTGCACTGGCCACATCAATACCGGTCGTCGGTTCATCAAGAAAGAGGATCTTCGGGCCATGGATTATTCCAGCAGCGATCGTCAGCTTCCTTTTCATCCCGCGGGAATAAGCCCTAAAAGGTTTCTTTCCCGCTTCTGTCAATCCAAATTGCTCTAAGAGTGTTTTCGTCTTCTTTTCGCGTTCGTCTTTTTGCATTCCGTAAAGGGCTGCGCAGAAACATAAGTTCTCGAACCCGTCAAACTCCTCGTAGAGATTGCTTTCATCCGGGACGATACCCATAAACCGCTGGGCTTTCTTAATTTCCCCTGCACAATCAAATCCTGACACTCTGGCTGACCCTGAAGTAACCCTGGCTAACCCCGTCAGCAAATTGATCGTTGTTGTCTTGCCTGCCCCATTCGGTCCGAGGAAGCCGAAAATCTCTCCATCGTGAACGGAAAAGGAAATCCGATCAACCGCCGCAAGGTCGCCATACTTTTTGGTCAGTTGGTCAACTTCGACAATATCCATCTCATTACCCCATTCTCCATTACTCCTTTTCGTCCACGCAAGGATGCTCTTTGTCTCCATGGCAGTCTTTAATCTGCTCTGGAGTACATTCCTCTGGTTTTCCTTTTAACTTCTCCGGGTATTGACATTTGCAGTCACACATTTTCATTCCCTCCTTATTGCAATCAGTTTTTCGGTTATATTTTTTGACGCAGTTGCCTTCAAGACATGGTTGAAGACTGGTCAACTCTCTTACGGACTCTGCTAATTCGTCCAACTTGCTTCTTTCAACAATGTAATGAGTCCAGTATCCCCGCTTTTCTCCTTTGACCAATCCTACCTCTCTTAATTGTTTTAGATGCTGGGAAACCGCCGCCTCGGATATCCCCAGGTGATGTGCCAGAGCCCCGACACATAGATCATGGGTTAACAGGACGTTTATCATTTTAAAGCGTGTCTCATCCGACAAGACTTTGAAAACTTGAACGATTTCCATCCGCATTGTTGAATATCTATCTTCAGAATTGCTTAAATGGATCTTATTATACTTAAATGGTTTTGTCAAGTTTCCAAATCAAATTGGTCAAAAAAGAATTTTGCTTTGCAATATTAAGAGGATTTGGTACAGGCTAAAAAAATAAGAGCAAATTTAGAATTCATTGAGATCCTGGGTAATCACAACTGCCGCAATATCTCGGCAGGTTTCATTCTTGCCGTCCGTTTTCCCATGATATAACTTGCAAAGCCCCCCGCAACAAGAGATAATGCAAGAGAAATTCCAGTTAGCCCTGCGGATATGCTCACCGGAAGCCGAACAGTCTTTACAGCGGCTTCTGCATCCTTGGCGAAGGCAGGCAAAAGATTCAATTCCCATGGAGTTGAGACAGGGATTGAGAGAAACCCCAGAAGGTAAGAGAAGAGATATCCCATCACAATTCCAAAAATGCCTCCAAGGAAGGACTGTAAAAAAACTTCTCCCATTAATTGTTTTTGAACATCTTTCTCAGTCCAGCCGACCGCCTTTAGAATGCCAATCTCCCGGGAACGCTCAATAAGGTTAGAAAGCATGGCCTTGATTATAAGAAAAATAGCACCCCCAAGGGCAACGATCGAGACGATAAAAGAGAACTGATCAGAAATTCGGGAGACCCCTCCCATCAGTTCAAGGAATGAATCGGAACTCGTGACAGAAACCCCATTGAGCTGCATGGCAATGTTTGCCTTTACCTGGCTGAGAAGAGATGGGCTCTTCAGGCGAAGATAGACGATGTTCACGCCATTTGAATCTCCACCAACCAAGGTTTGAGCATCAGAAAGAGGCAGGTATATATTCGCCGAGGCAATCTGAGACCCTTCCTTAATCTCCAGAAGCCCTACGACGCTGAAGGGACGGCCATTGATCTCCAATGTGTCTCCCATTTTTTTGTGCTGGAACTTCGCATAATGTTTTTCAACGACGACTTCCCCTTCCTTTTGGGGAAAACGCCCCTCCTTGAGCCACTCCTTCACCTTGACCGGGCCCAGGATCGGTTGGGCAAGATCGACTCCCATGATCGTTCTGAAACCGCCTTTATCAAACTCCCAGAGGAGGAGTGAAGAAGCCATTGAATCGACCCCCTCAATCGTTTTGAGGTTTTCGAGATCTTCGGAGGGAAGAAGCTGATTCGAAAAAGGCAGGCGTATCCCGCGCATGGATGCGGGCGGCTGGCCCGAGTCAACAGCCCTTTTTTCCGGCCGCTGCACAACAAGGTCTGCCCCAAGGTTCTTGAAAGGCAGGCTCACCGCTTTCTGATAAGCCGTTGATACGGCATTGATCGAAACGAAAAGGGCAATTCCGATCCCGATGCCCAGGATATTGACCAGGGTGCGGTTATGGTGATGGCGAAGTTCCTTCAACACGTAGCGATAATTCATGATGTCCTCACTTTTTACTTGTAATCTGATTAAGAGCCTGTCGGAGATCTTCCATCGTCCATTTCCCTTGAAAAAAGGCAGGGCCTGAACCTGTGGGAAAGCCGATAAACTTTATCTCTTTACCATTTACTGGAATAGTGAACTTGCCATCTAACCAGATGATGAGGGGGATGTGCTGGTTTATTCCTTTTTTGGCCATAAACTGTTCCCCTTCCTTGCTCTCAAAATCGTACCAGGAGACGTTAATCTTGTTGCCGTACTTTGAAAAAACTCCCTTGATCTGCTCGAGCGAAGGCAGAAGAGGCCCATGATTCATGTAAAGGACCTCGACCTTGACCTCTTTCACAGCGAACAAAGTAAAAGGAGTTGATAACAGGACCAGAACTACAAAGCACAATGCGATTACTTTTTTCATGACACGACCTCCCCATCTTTCATGCGGATCAGCCGGTTGGCTGTTTTAGCGAGCTCAGCTTCATGGGTAACCATCAAAACAGCCACCCCTTCATCCTTATGCAATTTGTTTAAAATATCCATAATAGCCTCACCCGTGCTCGAATCCAGGTTACCGGTGGGTTCGTCGGCAAAGATAATTTTGGGGTTGTTGATCAACGCCCTGGCAATGGCCACCCTCTGCTTCTCCCCTCCTGAAAGAGCCGAGGGCAAGTGCTCGATCCTGTGCCCTAATTCCATCTTGCCAAGCAGCTCGGTTGCACGCTTGCGACGCTGCTCATTGGTCATCTTTAAGGGGAAAAGGGGAAGGGCCACATTCTCCCATGCGGAGAGGGTTGGAATGAGATTAAAGGACTGGAATATGAACCCGACATTTTCGCGGCGAAACAGGGCCAACTCATCCTCAGATGCCCCATCAATCTCTTTCCCATTTAGAATTACCTGTCCCTTTGTAGGTTTTTCTAATCCTGACAAAATAGAAAGGAGAGTGGTTTTGCCGCAGCCTGACTTTCCGACCAAGCAAACAAATTCCCCTGCGTCGATAACCAGGGAAACATTTTTAACTACCTCGAGATCACCATATTTCTTGCTTAGTTCCGTACCTGATAAAATACTTGATTTAGTCATGTCTTAATACCTCCGAAGGTTTGATTTTTGAGATGTGCCTGCCCAGCAACCCGCCTGTCATGCCTCCTATGATGATTGATAAGAGGATAGCAAAGAAAGCCAGATTCCAGGGGACATGGACGGGAAGCCGCAGGGTCTTGAAAATCTGATCTCCGCCTCCAGGAAGAAAATGCGGAGTCGGACTCATCTCCCACGGAATAGGAATATTGACCTTCATGAAACTTAAGCCGAACGAGACCACGAGGGCTATCAAAAGACCGAGAACCCCTGCTATAAAGCATTGGGTAACCGACTCTGACATCAGTTGGGAAACCACGTTTCGATTAGTCCAGCCAACTGCTTTGAGAACCCCGATCTCTCCGGCCCGCTCGGCAATATTTCCCGCCATGGTCTTAAAAGCGATTAGGACGGCAACGATGATGGCGATCAGAGAGGCTGCCAGCGTAAATTTATCCGAAAGGGCAAAGAGGCTGCCAAGGAGTTTCAGGAAGGAATCCGGCGTGGCCACTGTAGCTTTATTGCCGAGGATGCCCTTCATCTCGGATGCCAGGCCGGTGATCTTTTCCTGGTCTGCCTTAATAAAGAGAAGGTTCACATCGCCCGGTGCGTATGGAGAAACAGACTGTAATCCTTTCGACGAAGCAGCTATATCCTCTGCATCTTTTAGAGGTAGGTACACGTTCGCTACAGCGATTTTAGCAGCACGGGACGCATCCACAAACCCCACAACAGGAAATTTCTT
>DCUS01000186.1:286-2796 GCA_002327885.1 Syntrophaceae bacterium UBA2208 | reverse complement strand
TCAATCCCCAAAACGATCCAGGCCCGGTTCGGGTCGAAAACCCAGAGCAGTAGACCTGTGCCTATTCCCCTTACGCCGGGAAGTTTTTGGATCTTTTCAACTTCCTCCTTGCGTATCGTCACTGCCGAACATGGGAAAACCGCTCCCGCAAGGTCCTTGGGAACATCCCCGGATCGCTGAACGGTTATGTCCGCCCCAATTTCTTTAAGGGGAACATGGGCTGCCTGGCGGTAAGCCAAGGAGAGAGAGTTGAGGACGATGAGAAGAGCGATTCCGATCGAAAGCCCGAGAATCGACATCAGTGTTCTTCGTTTCTGGTAATAGAGTTCCTTCGTCATGTAACGCAGATTCATTACTGACCTCCGTTTTTAGCAAAGATTAGTTATTGGCACGAGACATGTTCTGGCGCATGAGATCGAAGAATCGTTGTTGCTGGTTGGGATCGAGGATTTTCTTTGACTCCAGGATATGGACGATCACTTCCTCCTGAATCTTATCCTGAATCCCGGCCATCTCTTTTCGCAGATTTTCTATACTTGCAGGGTCGCCGTCTTTCTGAAGGAGATCTGTCAGAGTCTCTTTTTTCCTCTCCATGAGAGTTCCCAGTTCCGCAAGCCGCGCATGAAACTTTTGAGCCAGAGGCTCCATCTTTGATAATTGAACCTTTGAAAGACCCAGGGACTGATAGAGATGACTATCACCCGGCGACATGGGACAGGGCGCTAAGGATGGAGTGGAGGCATTAACGTAATAATGGTATCCCATGGAGACCAAAACACCTGCATTGATTGCCAATGACAAAATTAAAATAAGGATCAACCATTTTGATCTCATCTGGAATCATCCTCCTTATAACTCACCATGCGAAAATATCCTTCTGTAAGCGTCCCAGGAGGTGCAGGATCAAAAACCCTCATAGAAGTAAAAACGGTTTCGCTGGCCTGCTCGTAATGGAGCAGGAATATGTTAGACTGTGACAGGATATTTCCAAGATACGTTCCGGTTAGTATCCCAACGACTAAAAGGATGATGACGATGACCGGGGCTGGTAATAACCGGGGAACCCATTGGGGACTGGGAAAGAGACGCTGTTCACGAGGTTCCTTAATTTTTCTAACGATTTGCTGGTAAAACCATGGGTCCGGATGGATTTCTTCAACCTGACCTACTATTTTCCAGACCCGTTCAATCTCCGCATATTGCTCGCGGCAAGCCCGGCAACCAAGAAGGTGACTTCTGACCTGCTCCTCCTCCCGTGGTTCAAGTTCATTATCCTGGTAAGCCGAAAGTTTCTTTTGAACACTATGATATTTCATGGGATATCTCATTCCGCAAGATTATGGGTTCATAATATATGAAACAACTATAGAACCAAAAACCTTCGGTCATTTTTCAAATATGGTTAATTTTTTTAGAGACGTTCGAAAGATGATGGTCTCGTAAAAAGTCTCTAAAGTGGTCTTTGCGAGCGAAGCGAAGCAATCTCGTATTCTGTAAGTGCTTGATTTTATGGGATTGCTTCGTCACTAAGCTCCTCGCAATGACACGTGGTCGGACTTTTTACGAATTCATCAGGTGTGATCTTAATAAAATCACCTTCAGGAGGAAAACCATGGCAACGAGACAGATTGTTAAGATTGATGAGGAGAAATGTACGGGTTGTGGTCTATGTATTCCTAACTGTGCGGAAGGGGCCCTTCAAATTGTTGACGGAAAGGCCAAGTTGATCACGGATAAATTTTGTGATGGACTGGGTGCTTGCCTCGGGCATTGTCCGGAAGATGCCATCGCTGTTATTGAAAGAGAAGCTGAAGAATTCGACAAAAAGGCAGCGGAAGTCCATCTTCACAAACAAAAGGAAGCTCAACCCAAACCTCAACCTGCTCCAGCATTTTCGGGATGTCCCTCTTCCAGGGCCATGCATTTCAAAGTCTCTGAAGCCAAGACCGAATCCATTTCTACGACACCGGCGGTCTCTCAGCTTACTCAATGGCCTGTTCAGTTGAAGTTGGTACCGGTCACCGCGCCTTATTTTCAAGAGGCAGAGCTTTTGATTGCGGCGGATTGTGTTCCATTTGCCTATGCTAACTTCCATCAGGATTTCCTTAAAGGAAAAGCCGTGGTGGTGGGTTGTCCGAAACTGGATGATATTCGACTCTATAAAGAAAAGTTGACAGAGATTTTTAAGTCAAATTCCATTAAAAGTGTCACGGTGCCCTACATGGAAGTTCCCTGCTGCTTCGGATTGGTGAAAGTGACAGAGGATGCGATTGCGGCATCGGGCAAGAATATTCCTTTAAAGAAGGTCAAAATAGGGATCTGCGGAGAGATTAAACCCGAAGAAGAAGTGAGGACCTTTGATCCTCCCCGTACTTTTACACATCCACATTAATTAATACAGGGCTCAAGGATTCGAGGGGGCGAGGGTTCAGGCATCAGGTACGAAAAAAGGGGGCCACGTTTTTCTTCTCATTCCATTTCATCATTCATTTTTTGATATTTAACGACTG
>DCUS01000186.1:0-260 GCA_002327885.1 Syntrophaceae bacterium UBA2208 | reverse complement strand
ACGCCCCATGTGCCTGCCGTTAAAGACAGTACATCGATGATAACACGCACCAAGACATCCAATACGGATACTCTCACCAACAACAACACAAACAAGCTGTAGATCAACCCATAACTTCCGAATATTTGAACTCCAAACCGAAATGCTTGGAGCGGAGGACCCTCTGAAGAGGATCGACAATAAAAGGACAAAGGATCAGCGCCTCCTCTTCAAGGCAAAAAAATCTGAACGAATCTCATCGCAGAGGCGCCGAGGACGCA
>DCUS01000149.1 GCA_002327885.1 Syntrophaceae bacterium UBA2208 | reverse complement strand
ATTTAAGATTTTAGATTTTTAAATCTGCAATCTGAAATCTACAGCCTGCAATCAAATGGGACGGGATTATCAAAAATGGGCGTCAGGGTTAATCCGGGGGAAAGTTCTTTTCGATGCACCGATGAGGCACTTCACTTCCATCCGATTGGGAGGACCTGCTGAGTGCCTCCTCTTTCCCGGGGATGTGAATGAATTAAAGAAGGTGGTTCGTTTCGCCAGGAGAAAAAAAATTCCCTTTTTCATTTTAGGAAAAGGAACCAATTTGATCGTGAGGGATAAAGGAGTACATGGATGGGTCATCAATCTAACTCGAGGAATGAAAAAGATCACCATGGATGGAAAGGTGGTCGAGGCAGAGGCGGGTCTCCCCCTTCAACGGGTGGTACAGTTCTCGATTCAGAAGGAACTCACCGGACTCGAACCCTTCTTTGGCATCCCTGGAACAGTCGGGGGAGGATTGGCGATGAATGCCGGAGCATGGGGTGCCGAATTGAAGGATGTCCTTCTCTCCATGACCTTGATGAAGGAAGGTGGAGAAATCATCGAGAGACCCCGTTCGAAACTTCGATTCTCTTATCGAGGGTTATCCCTTTCCCCTTCATGGATTATTCTTAAGGGTCGGTTTCGGTTGAAGAAGGGGAAGAAGGAAGAGATTCTTGAAAGAGTAAAATCTTATTCGGAGATGAGGAAAAGAAGACAACCTTTAGGCTCTCTCAGCGCGGGATCCGTTTTCAAAAATCCAAAAGAGGGGCCGGCAGGGAAATGGATCGAGGAAGTTGGGCTGAAAGGATTTCGGATAGGTCAGGCCATGGTTTCAGACCATCACGCTAATTTCATCATCAATCTGGGAAAAGCCAAAGCTGAAGAAGTGATCTATTTGCTGGAGTTTATCGAAAAGAAAGTCTACCAAGAGAGGGGCATCTCCCTGGAGAGGGAGGTGAAGGTGGTGGGTGAACCATAATGTGGATTTCGCCTGCCTGCCCCGCCCCTGCCTGCCATGGGAAGCAGGGGACCGAACAGGCAGGGAATGAAAATTACGGAAGAAAGACCGCAGCGTTGGGGGTGGCTCATTGATGAAGGATCAGTCGCTTAAAAAAAAGAAGGTCGCTGTCATGATGGGGGGACTCTCCCGGGAGAGAGAGATTTCTCTCAAGACAGGAAAAGCCATTCTAAAAGCCTTGACGGAAAAGGGATATACGGTAACGGCCATGGATGTCGGGGAGGATATTGGAGAAAAATTGATCCGGGGGAAGATTGAATGTGCCTTTTTGGCACTCCACGGAAGATTTGGAGAGGATGGAACCATTCAGGGGATGCTGGAGTTGATGAGGATTCCTTATACGGGGTCGGATGTTCTGGCAAGCGCATTGGCCATGAATAAAATTATGGCCAAGAAGTTTTTCCTTTACGAGAAGATTCCGACCCCGCGTTTCGAAGTTTTCCAGCGGGAGGAAATCAAGAAAGGTCTGCAGAAAAAAATTTCTCTTCCTTTACCGGTGGTCGTCAAACCTGCGAGAGAGGGGTCCACGATTGGCATCTCTATTGTCCGGAAGGAAGAGGAGTTGATCCCTGCCTTTAAAAAAGCGGTGGAGTACGATCAGGAGATATTGATCGAGGAGTTTATGAAAGGGAAAGAGATTACGGTCGGCATTCTTGAAGATATTCCTCTCCCCATGATTGAGATCGTTCCCAAGAGCGGGTTTTACGATTTTCATTCAAAATACACAAAGGGGGAAACTCAGTATATTCTTCCCGCAAGAATTTCAAGGGAAAAGTATCTCTATGCCCAGGAAATAAGCCTCAAGGCCTTTCAAACGCTGGGTTGCTCGGGAGTGGCCAGAGTTGATTTGATGACCGATGAAAATGAAAATCCTTTTGTGATCGATGTCAATACCATGCCCGGGATGACCGAGACAAGTCTTTTACCCAAAGCGGCCAGTTATGCGGGAATCCCCTTTGAAGACTTAGTGGAACGGATTCTATTGAAGGCGTCATTGAAGATAGAAAGTGGAAAGTAGAAAGTAGTTTTGAGTTGATTGGGTTTGTTGAATTCTTCGGATTAACCCGACCAACTCCATGAACTCAATAATACCAAGAAGAGGAGAGATGGGAGAGGCCGTTACCGTGCGAGACGGGAAATTTCTCCGGCCGAAAGTGAGCAGGCAGGAGCAGGGAGGAGAAAAATTTCAGCGGATTGTGAAGAAGACGATCCGGGTGGCTTTTCAGCTTCTTCTCCTCTCATTTTTCCTCTTTCTGAGCCACTGGGTTTACGGGCATCTCTTGGGAGATCCCCATTTCCGGGTGCGAGAGGTTGAGGTGAGAGGGGGCCGAAAACTGGCGGGAGAAACCCTTCAATCCCTCACCGCGATGGAAGGAAGGCCCAACCTCTTTTCGGTTAACCTCAAAAAGGTGGTGAAGCGATTAGAGTCCCATCCCTGGGTTGAGCAAGTGAGTGTGAGAAAGGTTTTCCCCAACAAGATATTAATCCAGGTGGAAGAAAGAAAGCCGATGGCCATTATCCAATTGGGCGAACTTTACTATATCGACATTCATGGAGAGATTTTTTCTCCGGTGGGAGAACGAGATGACTACAACTATCCTTATCTCACGGGAGTGACCCGTCAGTTTTTAGAAAAAGAACCGGTCGAGGCGAAACGCTTGATCATGAAAGCCCTTGAGCTTTTAGAAATTGTAGAGCAGGAAAAGATTCCACCTCTCAAAGAATTATCTGAGATCCATATGGAAAAAACTTTTGGTATTCAATGCTTCACCAAAGCAGAAGGGGTGGAGGTTAGAATGGGGTGGGATGACTTTGGAGAGAAATTGAAAAGATTGTCTCTTATCTGGTCCGATTTTCATAAAAGAGGATTTTCAGCCGTCTCAATCGATTGCAGTGATTTGAAAAAAATGGTGGTCAGAAAAATTCCATGAGGGAAAACACGAGAGGAGGTGGTTACAAGGTGGGCAAAAAGGATGCATTGGTGGTCGGACTGGACATCGGGACCACAAAAATCTGTACTGTCGTTGGAGAAATGTCTGGAGAGGGAGTCAACATCATTGGTCTCGGAACTTCTCCCTCCAAGGGGTTGCGGAAGGGGGTGGTCATTAACATTGACAGCACCGTCCATTCGATTAAAAAAGCGGTTGAAGAAGCAGAGTTAATGGCAGGATACCACCTCACCTCTGTCTATGCAGGGATCGCAGGGGGGCATATTAAAGGGATAAACAGTCATGGTGTGATCGCCGTCAAGAATAGAGAGATCGGACCGAATGATGTCAAGCGGGTGATCGATGCGGCAAGCGCCATCGCCATGCCGATGGATCGGGAAGTCATTCATGTCATTCCACAGGAATTCATCGTGGACGATCAGGATGGGATCAAAGATCCTGTCGGGATGTCCGGGGTGAGGCTGGAGGGAAGGGTTCATATCGTTACCGGTGCGATTACCTCTGCGCAGAATATCATCAAATGTGCGAATAAGGCCGGATTGGATGTGGATGACATTGTGTTAGAGCAATTGGGTTCAAGCGAAGCGGTCCTCACTCAAGAAGAAAAAGATTTGGGAGTGGCCATCATCGATATTGGAGGCGGGACGACGGATTTGGTGATCTTTTCAAATGGTGCGATCAAGCATACTTCCGTTTTTTCCCTGGCAGGGAGCCATATCACAAATGATATCTCAATGGGACTTCGGACTCCGGTGGAGGAAGCAGAAAAGATTAAAATAAGGTATGGATGTGCCCTCACAGCAATGGTTCGGAAGGATGAAACCATTGAGGTTCCCAGCGTGGGGGGCAGGAAACCCCGTGTCCTGTCCAGGCAGACCTTGGCAGAGATCATCGAGCCGAGAGTCGAAGAAATTCTCGCCTTGGTTCATAATGAAGTGGTGCGGACGGGCTTTGCCAATCTCCTTGCCTCCGGAATTGTCCTCACGGGCGGAAGCGCCATCCTGGAAGGCATTCCGGAGTTGGCGGAGCAGGTTTTTAACCTGCCTGTTCGGAGAGGAACTTCTGTGGGGATTGGAGGGCTGGTTGACCTGGTCGCGAGTCCGATTTATGCCACTGGAGTAGGTCTGGTCCTTTATGGAAGTCGGCATAAAGGGCGGAGCCGGTTTAAGGTGGGGGAGGGAAATATTTTCACAAAGGTCACTCATCGAATGAAAGAATGGTTTGGAGAATTTTTTTAAAACATCATGGAATGATGGAATCATGGAAGGTTGGAATAATGTAGAATTAAAACCCAACATTCCAGTATTCCAATGTTCCACTATTCCAATTTTAAAAGAAGGAGGGGAAAATGATTGAATTCGACGAAAACAAAAATTTGGCCGCCAAGGTGAAGATTATCGGAATTGGAGGGGGAGGGAACAATGCCCTGAATACGATGATTTTCAGTGAACTCTCCGGGGTTGACTTTATCGCAGCCAATACTGATGGACAGGCGTTGGCGGCAAATATGGCTCCTATGAAATTGCAATTAGGGGAAAATTTGACCAAGGGCTTAGGAGCCGGGGCTAACCCAGAGGTGGGCAGAAAAGCAGCCCTTGAGGATGTGGAGAAGATTCGAGAAGCTCTGAAAGGGGCGGACATGGTTTTCATCACAGCCGGATTAGGCGGCGGGACAGGGACCGGCGGAGCGCCAGTGATTGCTGAGGTGGCCCGTGAAATGGGCGCTCTCACCGTGGCGATCGTGACCAAGCCTTTCCATTTCGAAGGAAAGAAGAGGATGAAGCAGGCTGAGGAAGGGTTGGCCAATCTAAGGATGACGGCTGATGCGCTCATCACCATTCCGAACCAGCGTCTTCTGGGCATCAGCGGGAAGAATATGACTCTGATCGAGGCATTTAAAAGGGCAGATGAGGTTCTCTTCCACGCCGCAAAGGGGATCTCAGACATCATTGTTGGCCACGGGATCATCAATCTGGACTTTGCCGACGTCCGGACCGTCATGGTTGAAACGGGAATGGCTTTGATGGGAACGGGCATTGCGTTTGGTGAGAATCGATCCATCGAAGCTGCCCAGAAAGCCATTTCCAGCCCTCTCCTTGAAGATATTACGATTGAAGGAGCCCGTGGACTTCTCATCAACATCACCGGAGGCGAGAATATGACCCTCAGCGAGATCAATGAGGCGACCACGCTCATCCAGAAGGAGGCCCATGAAGAGGCGAATGTGATCTGGGGAATGGTGGTCGACAAGGCGATGAAGGATGAGATTCGAGTGACCGTGATTGCCACAGGTTTCGGAAACAAAGAGGAAAAGAAAACCTCTCAGTTTAAAAAAGTGGCTCCTATCTCTTTTGGCCTCAGAGAACAAAATAAGGACTTCTCACACCTCTCTTTCAATACCAAAGAGAATAACAGAGATATCCCTGCTTTTATGAGGAAGGTGAAGGCGAGCGAACGCTTTGATGAATTGAAATTAGAGTCACCCTCGGATTTTTCTGTCGTGGATGAGGATCGTTTTGATATTCCTACTTTTTTAAGAAAACAGGCCGACTGAACCAGCACGTTATCAGGGAACAGTAGTCAGTCATCCGTTGTCAATGATAAAATTAGTTGTGAAGACTTAAAATTTGTTATACTTGATGTCGTAAACCTCTTTTTGAGAACCGATAACTGATAACTGATTACGGGTAACTGATATCGTATGACTTCCTGGAAACTCATTCAGAAGGCCAAAGGTATTCTTGAGAAAGAAAGGGGGTCTGTTCAAAAAGAATGGGGCGGGAAGATTTCGATTTGTCTTCTCTATCCCAACTCGTACCACGTTGGAATGTCCAACCTTGGTTTTCAGACTCTCTATCAGATGTTAAATGCTGAGGAGGATGTGATATGTGAAAGAGCCTTTCTTCCAGCGTCCGAAGATGTTCGGGAGTATCGCCATACCAACACTCTTCTTTTTTCATTAGAATCCCAGAAATCTCTTTCCCGCTTCGACATCTTAGCCTTTTCCATTTCTTTTGAGAACGACTTTCTCAATATTCTCACGCTTTTGGAATTAGCCCATATCCCCTTGGAGAGCCGTCTCCGCGATGGAAGAAATCCCTGGGTGATCGCGGGAGGGGTAGCCGTTTTTTTAAATCCAGAGCCGATCAGTGAATTCTTTGACTTCTTTATCCTCGGCGAAGCCGAGGAAGTCATTGGAGAGTTTTTAGAAGCCTATCGACAAATTCTTTCAGATAAAGGGAAGAAGGATAAGGACGGTTTTTTAAGAAGACTCAGTGATGTGAGCGGGGTTTATATCCCAAAGTTTTATGAAGTGGCATACGATGAAAATGGAAAGATAGAGTCCATCCACCCGGAACAAGGGTTTCCCCAAAAAGTCAAACGGAGATGGGTTCCAAAGCTTGACCGATTTCCTACTCAATCCACTCTTTTTACTCCGGATACGGAGTTTAAGGAAATGGTTTTGGTGGAAATGAATAGAGGTTGTCCGAGGGGATGCCGTTTCTGTGCGGCTTGTTTTGTATACCATCCTTTCCGAAATCGGAGCCTTTCCCTTCTTGATTCGATTTCACAGGAGGCCCTTTTAAAAAGTCATCGGATAGGCTTAACGGGGACTGCGGTTTCAGACCATCCCCATCTCCTCCCGCTGTGCCAGAGCATCCTCTCCCGGCAAGGCGGCATCTCCTTGTCTTCTTTAAGAGTGGACGCTGTCACTCCCTTATTGATTCAGTGTCTGAGGGAGGGAGAGGACCGCACCGTGGCGATTGCGCCTGAGGCAGGGTCTGAAAGACTCCGAAAAATGTTGAAGAAGGGTTATGCAGAAGAAGAGATCCTGAAATCCATCGATATTCTCATAGACAATGGCCTCTCTAAAATTAAGTGCTATTTTTTAATTGGTCTTCCCTCTGAAACGGATGAGGATGTCAAGGCCATTCTCATCCTGGCCAAACGGATCCGGCATCAGATTCTCTCGCATTCAAGAGACCCCAAAAAGAGGTGGAGATTGATTTTAAGCGTCAATCCATTTATTCCAAAACCCGCCACTCCTTTTCAATGGGAGCCTTTGGAAGAGGTGGGTGAGTTGAAAAAGAAATTAAGGATGATACAAAAAGAGGTTCGAGGGGAGAAGGGGATGGAGGTGATTCATGACCTTCCCAAATGGTCTTATATTCAAGCCCTGCTCGCAAGAGGAGACCGTAGAGTGGGGAAGATTTTGGCGGCCGCCCATCGCACTCAGGGAGATTGGGGGCAAGCCCTTCGGGAGACTCCAATCAACGCTGACTTCTATGTTTATCGAAGGAGAGATCTGGATGAAATTTTTCCTTGGGATTTCATCGATCACGGCATCTCCAAAGAGCAATTGAAGGAAGAGTATTTAACAGCGATGAAAGAAGCGGGNNGGTCGCTTTCATGAGCGAAGGATACAAAATTTCAGGGATTCTTCATCTTCCCGATCAAAAGAATCCGCCTTACGTCATCTCCTCACATGGCCTTCTCTCCAGCAAGGATAGCGAAAAATACATTGCTCTCGGAGAGCAAATTTCCGGAGAGGGAATGGGACTGCTTCGTTTCGATTTTCGGGGGATTGGAGAAAGCGAGGGAGAGGAAGAAGATAATACGATCAGTAAAAAGATCAACGATCTGAGTGCAGCGATCGATTTCATACGATCCAATTCAGGGTCAGGAATTCGGATCGGGCTGCTCGGGTCGAGCCTCGGAGGTTTTCTTTCCTTGATGAAAGCCTCGATGGATAAAGAGATCAGGGCTGTTGTGATCTGGGCCACTCCTCTTCACATGGATGATTTTGGGTCAAAGAAACAAGAGGAAGATTATCCTCTTCCTCCGGAGGCTTTTTTTGAGGATCTTCCGAGACATCGGTTGTTGCCGCTCTTACCCAACGTTTCAAATTGTCTGGTGATCCATGGTGAAAAAGATGAACTTGTTCCCGTTGAACAGGCCCTGGGGATTTTTAACAGTTTGACCTCACCCAAAGAGCTCCATGTGATCGGGGGGGCCGACCACCGCCTCTTGGATCCAGTCCACCGTCAGCGCGCCATTGAACTCAGCGTGGACTGGTTTAAGAAATATCTTTAGCGGTCCCTGTTTGGAGGCGGTGGAATGACTCCGGTTGCTTTTCCTTCAATACTTCAACCGCCCTGTTTCACTTCTTTTATTTTCCACTCTCCTTCCTCTTTCTTTAAGAGGACATCCAGAATGGTTTTACTCTCCAGAGGTTTCCCTCCGGTCGTTCGAAAAATTTTGATCAACCATTCCACCTTTGCCCTGGCGGTAACGTCTGATATGGAAGGATTCTTCAAATCGTAGGAGAGGTCAAGGTAATCAAATTTTTTCCAGTTATCGAGGGTTGCTTTTCTTTTTTCTTCTCGGTCTTTGAAATCGGCGGAATAACAGGCTAAGAATAGGTCGATGTCCTTTTTTAAATTAGCCTGCCGGATGTTCTCGAGCATTCTCTTTATTTTCTCTAACTCCAAAGTCTCTGCCACCACAGCATCAGAGGGGGTGGGCAACATGGTTGGGTTTTCCTTGGGCCCGCTCTGATCATTTTCTTTGGGTATTGAGGCAGGGGTTGATTCATTGGTTGCCATGGAAGGGGTGAGTAGGGCCGAACGGGACACTACTTTGGAGTGGAGCCTCTTTGACCCATTCTCTTTGCTCATGTGAGAATAGACGGACCAAAGAAAATATCCCCCCGCCACCGCCATGACCGTTACGGTTCCTGCCTCTAAAAATAAACGGCGATAATTTATTTTTCGTTTCTTTGAGACGCTTGATTTCTTTTTAAAGTCATCCTCCAATCTTTTAGGTGTGGGTGGATGTTCCGGGGCTTCGGTGAGAAGGGGGTCTTCTTTCAATTCGACTTCTGTAACAGGGGGGGCATCCCCCTCTTTTTCTCCAGCCCGTTCGACGTTCCCGAAATCTTTTATTTCAAGACTTGGAAGAAGGGAGGGCTCAAGGTCAACTTCAGGGGGGTCCTGTAACTTAGATTTTTCTTCTTCTTGTAAGGAAAGCTGTGATACCAGTTTTAACCCGCATCGGATGCAAGCCTCCCCGCGCTCATAGATTATTTTGCAAGCGGGACAGATTAGTTTGTTTTGGGGAGTCCTGATCAATGGTTCTCGGATTGTTCGGTAAGAAATGGTTTTTTCCTCCATGTCGAGTTTGCGAACTTCTTTTGATTCTTTTTTCATTCGTTGTTCTTTCGGAATTTTAGCTTTGAGAAAGCCTCTTTCTTCTGCAGTTTCTTTATGATTACTTTTTAACTCCTCTTTTTCTCCAGGTGAGATGTTGGGTGCCAGGGCAGACCCGCATTGTATACAGGCGGTTCCAAATTCATAAATGATTTGACAATCCGGGCAGATCAGCTTTCCAATTGCTTTTCCCGTATCCGTTCCACTTGCCTTTTTTTGAGTTGAATCGGGTTCTGATTTCGGAACAAGTGGCTCCCCACAATATTTGCAATATCTTCTTTCTTCCTCATATTCAACGTTACAATTCAGACAGACTAACATGGGCTCCTCTTGAAGTGATTTTTATAATTATCACATGGGCATCGGTTTGGGAGGAGACGGAGAAGGGGAGGAGTGAGATCCTTCTGAAGTGGCTAATTTAATGATCCATGCCTCGCTTCCGTTATCAAGTCGAATGCGCAACCAATCTCCTGTTACTTCAAATATTTTTAAAGAAGTTCCTTTCTTTACATTGCCTATGACCTTGTAGTTTGTTCCCGGTCCCTTACGCAAATTGACGTTCGCCCATACAACCTGGGTAACACGAAGAGGAGGGGGGGAGGCAACGACAGGAGGTGGAGGGGGTGAAATCACTTCAGTTTGTACTTTTATGGGAGGGGATTTTGGAATTTCCTTGGGTGAGGGAGGGGGTGGAATAGGAGAAACTCGATACGACTCCAGAGGGGTCCTGGCAACAATAAAGCTTGTTGAATCCTCAATAGCGATGCGAATGGCTTTCTCCATCGGTGTTTTTGAAAAGTCTTTTAAAACTTCTGGCAATTTAACCCCGCCTTTTCCAATGGGTCCTGCAAAATCCATAGCCTTTCCCCTCACTTTTTCAGTGGCGAGAATCTGGTTGGTCCTTGGATTCGTGATCGTCACCAAGAGGGTAATGTGAGAAGTTCCTCCTCCTTCTCCAGCGCCTGCAACCCCTTGTCTGAATTCATTAATGAATCCTTCTACAAAAAGGTCGATTTCATTTTCTTTCTTCATTTGGCCGCCATCTTCAATATTTTTGTCTCTGTTGATATGATCTAAAGATTTTTTGCCCTGAACAATATATCGATTCGTGGCCAACATGGCTTGACGTAACATCTCAGTGATTCCATCTCCTGCCTGGCTGTTCTCTTGACACGTTGATGATTTGTCCATGAACTTAGCGATGACTACTCTCGCTTTGGGGCCTTTATAATTTTCTTCCAAGAGCTGTCCATAGGTTGGCCATGAAGGGGGGATGGGTTTCTCATCAGGCTGGGAGATCTGGTCCATAACAGAGCAACTCATCAAGAAAAATATAATAAATGCAATAGACAGAAACTTAGAAAAAAGATTGATAAATAATTTCCTCATAAAAAACCTTAATTTAATCGTCACTAAATTTAAAATTTGAAGCCTTTACTGAAATTTAATATTCTATTTATTATTGATGATAAGCAAAATAGGTGCCAAATTTTGCTTAGGTCAATTATTTGAATTTACGTGATTTTCCTCCAAAATGATTGTTTTGTGAACAGAAAAGTGCCAAAAATTTGTCCATTTACCACAAAATGTCCAATTTCTTCAAGAGATCCCGGGAGTTAACAGAGGCGAAAATAGAGGATAAATATTAAGCCATTACAAGTAGTCCATTTCGGAAGGGGCACTGCAATTAAATTGTGGGTTCGTGATCAATTCCTATTCCCTTTTTAACATACTCCAAAAGGCTAGCCATTGTGGGCCCGGCCTGGGCATGAATGACGAGGTCCGCCGTGTCATCGTAGGGGGTTGGATCCCGATTGATAATCACCAATTTCGCTCCATTCCGCTTTGCCACTAAAGGCATTGAAGCTGCTGGCTGAACAACCAAAGAGGACCCGATCACAATGAAGAGATCACAGGTGGAAGATCGGTGATAGGCCGCTTGGGTTTCCTTCTCGGGCATGGTTTGGCCAAAAGAAATAGTAGCGGGTTTGAGAAGGCCGCCGCAGACCTCGCACCGGGGTGCCATCTGGCCTTTTTTGATTCGTTCTTGAATCTCATCACGATCATATCTTTTTTTACAGCTCAAACAGGAGACGAATATGGCTGTCCCATGGAGTTGAAGGATTTTTTCTTCCGAATTCCCGGCTTTTAGGTGAAGGCCATCGATATTTTGAGTGATGACGCAGTCAAGTTTGCCGAGTTTTTCCAATTCTGAAATGGTCAGATGGGCCTGATTAGGTTGGGCCGCTTTTATTGGTTCCCACATCTCTGTTGCCATTTGCCAATATTTTTCCCGGGAGGCTTCACTGGCAATGAAATTCTGAAAATAAAAATCCTCGGGGTTATATTTATCCCAAACTCCTCCGGGGCTGCGGAAGTCCGGGATCCCTGACTCTGTGCTCAGGCCTGCCCCCGAAAAAACAACCACCCTTTTAGAAGTAATGATCCATTGTGCGATCTGTTTAAGTTGTTCCTCCATTTTTCCCTCCGGGTGGGTTATTCCGTAAATTCAAATATGATAGTATCGTAAAAAGTCCCCAAAAGGGTCGTTGCGAGCGAAGCGAAGCAATCTCGTATTTTGTAATTGCCTGATTTCATGGGATTGCTTTGTCGCTACCTGTCTACCGCAGTCAGGCGCTCCTCGCAATGACAGGTAAGTGGACTTTTTACAAATTCGTCAAACGCCTCACGCTTTCACGAAACTTACGATTGGGTGTTTCGAATTATAATTTCCTATATCACACGGTTCACATAACTTGCAAGAGGGAGACAGGCTGTGATAAAATTTTAGAATGAAATGCAATTTAATTCGGCAAGGATATCCCCAGGGGAGTTGTTTTATCGAGGTCGAGCAGGGGAAAGCCCTTGCCTGTGAAGCCGCGCTCAGAAAGACAGACAGTGGCCTCCTCCGACTGATCTCTGCCGTTCATCTTTCCCGCCCGGAAAATTACCTCTCCATCTACCAGTCGGGTTGTAATTTTTCCTGTCGAAAATGCCATTCTTGGACTTTCACAAGGTTTGCCAAGGGCGATTGGTGGTCCCCTGCCGATATATTAAAAGCATGCAAGGAATATGAAAAGGAAGTTACCATTCGGGAACCTCGCGAAAGAGCCACTGCATTTCATGCCTATGATTCATGTCGTGGTTGCGGAGCTTGTGTGATGTATGGGAAAAGGTCTTCACTCTGTCCGAAAGTGATTCAGAAAAAAGAGATTGTTTTGAGCCCCCAGGGATGGGGACCCGCACGCAATATCGTTGCCTTCACGGGAGGGGATCTGACTTGTTGCCCGGAATATTATATTGAATGTACCCGTCTCATCAAGATGGAAACGGAACTTTGGGTGCTGATCGAAACCAATGGGTATGGCCTCACCCCTCAGAATCTTGATGCGTTGCAGGAAGCCAAGGTGGACTCCTTCTGGCTCGATATAAAGGCCTATGACGGAACAGACCATAAATGGCTGACCGGCTGTTTTAACCGGAACATCCTCAAACTTCCCGAAGAGATTATTAAAAGAGGTTTTGTTCTGGAAGTCCTTTCCCTCTATATTCCAAACCTTGTCGAAGCGCCACAGTTGAAAAAGATTGCCCAATTGCTTTTCGACGTCGATCCCGATATCCCGTTTACCCTGTTGGCTTTTTTTCCCGATTATCAAATGAAGCGGTATAAGAGCCCAAAGGTTTCTGAAATGATTAAAGCCTATATGGAAGTCAAGGCTACCGGGCTAAGAAATGTAAGGTTGGGAAATACCGGGATTTTTGCCTCATCCGAGCAGGATTATGATCTCCTGAAAAAAGAAGTGGGAGCGGGAAACTACTGAGAGATCAGTGCAAAATGGTTATTGTAAAATTTGAATCGAAAAACTGGGGAGAAAGAAGATGGAAAGAAGATATATTTCAATAAGAAATCAATAAGAAGTTGATTCTTTGACAAGGTTGTGATATTGAAAGAACAAAATCTTTTTTGGGGAGACGTTATGGAGAAAAAAGTCCTCATCGTGGATGATGAGGAAAGTGTGGTCCAATCGATAGCGGGTGTTCTGGAGGACGAAGGGTTCCAAGTTGCCAGGGCAAAAAGCGGGGAAGAGGCCATTAAGGTGTTTCAGCAGGAGGAACCTGATATCACCCTCCTCGATATCTGGATGCCGGGGATGGATGGAATCGAAGTATTAAAACGGCTTAAATGGATTTCTCCAAGTTGCCAGGTGATTATGATTTCCGGCCATGCGACGATCTCGACAGCCATGACCGCTGTCAAATTGGGCGCTTTTGACTTCATTGAAAAACCTCTTTCTTTGGATGTCCTCCTCATGACCATCCATCGGGCCCTCCATCAACAGAAGGAATTACTGACCCTCCATCAATCGAAAGAGATTGTTTCGGAAGATCCTCTCCAGGGAAAGAAGATTTTTCCAAAGGAGGGTATTGGAGAACTTACCGAACCTCCAACGGCCACTCTCCGGGAAGCCATTTCTTTAACCGGGAAGCCATCAAAAAGAAAAGGGACCTCCCTATACCATCACCGCACGCTTAAACAGAGCATGGTCCTTTATGGAACGGGGCTCCATTCGGGGAAAAAGACAGGCCTTCTTTTTCAACCTCTTCCTCCTCACAGTGGAATTCTTTTCGGAAATATCTCCTCGGATGAGTTTGTTCCCGCCCATCTCGATTATGTCCAAACAACGGAGTTTGCCACCTCTCTAAAAAAAGGGGGGGCGATTGCCAAGACCGTCGAACATCTCATGGCGGTATTGCATGCCTATCGGATTACCAACCTGATGGTCAAGATGATTGAAGAGATTCCGATTATGGATGGTTCAGCCCTTGAATTTTGTAAGATTGTGGAAGAGGCAGGGGTGGAGGACCAGGAAGAGAGAGTGGATGAATTGGCCATCGATCGAAGGTTGGAAATCGTTCATAAAGATAAATCTTTGGCCATTGAGCCTGCGGAGGTTTTTTCCATCCATTTCTTTTTAAATTATCCGCCCCCCATCGGGGAACAGGTTTTTGATTTTACACTGGACAGTGAAGAGGCTTTCAGAGATCTGATCGCCCCCGCAAGGACATTTGGCTTTCTCAAGGATATAGAGATGCTCGAACGAATGGGGTTGGGAGGAGGAGGTCGCCTCCACAATTTTATCCTCCTTGACGATGGAAAGATCGTCAACACCAAACTCCGTTTTTCGGATGAATTCGTTCGGCATAAGGTCCTGGACTTGATCGGTGATTTTTATCTTCTCAATCGTCCGGTCCGAGGGAAAGTCACCGCCCATTTAACTGGCCACACGGAAAACATCGCTCTCATGAAAAAGATTCAGGAGATACAAAGAGAAAAAGAACGGTGAGCGATCACCTTATTTTTTGGAGGGACAAATGGCACAAGAAGAATACCGACCCCCGATCAAGGAGTTTTTAGATAGTTTGGCGGACCTTCTGGCCGAGAAGTATTTTGAACGGATGGACGACCGGATGAAAAAGATCCCCGAACTCCGAAGATTGATCACGGCCAAAGAGGCAAGTCAATTTTTAAGCCTTTCCAAGGATACGGTCTACCGGATGGCCTCGATGAAAAAACTCCCCTACCTCAAAATTGGAGGCCGAGTCCTTTTTGATGTGAAAGCCCTTGACCGCTGGATTGAGAAACATATGATCCGAGAGAAAGAATGGAAGCGGGAGGAACTGAAACCAGAGATCGAAAAGGAAAAATCCAACACGAAAACCTCCAGGGAATCAGATCTCCTTCCCTTTTTGAAGAAAAAAGGAAAGGATTAAGAAATTTAGATTGCGGATTGCGGAATTTCAAATCTTAATTTCTGATTTCTGAGTGACCTGACGTATCCCCTTAGGGGTATGAATCCAACAGATCCGCCGGGAATGTCATCCAAAATCTTATCAAGCGGATTTTGTAGTATTTTTATAAGTCCGGGTGACGATCACGATCGTCATTGATTCCTTGTCCTTTTCAAGGGATGTGGTTGGTTTGAGGGTCAAGTGAAGGCTACCGCTATAAGATTTTTTCCGACATCCTTGTCGGATCATGGTACCTTCGAACAAAGACTGAGGGGTTACGACCTGACTTTGTTTTTTCTTGACAGGAGGAGGAATCAAATTTAAAATAATTGTTAAAGAAGGAGGTGAGGTCCATGAGATGGATGTTCCCCCATGCAACCCATTGCTCGACATGTGGTTCGATGCAATGGTCCTGAGCAAGACGTTAAACGGCTCATAGGCAAAGGAAAGAATTTAAAGGCCGGTAAGCTTGCCGGCCTTTTTGTTTAGATTTTAGGGTCTTGAAATGCGGAGAAAGGGATGGATCGCGCCTGGGCCAATACCTTAGTGGGCCTTTCCCGCATCGCTCCCGTAGGAATCGCCTTCATTTCTGGGTGGATGACAGATCGTTGGGGACCCAAACTGGCCTTGAAAGCAGTTTTTTTGGCGAACGGGGCCATATCCGTATTACTGGGTGTGACTTCCCGGGGGGGGGTGTCATTCTTATTTTTCTTCAACCTATGCTGGCTTCCCCATTCTTTCCACCAAGTTTTGCCGCTCTCTCTCAAACAGGAGGTTCCAAATTCAAAAATATTGCCATCTTTCTCACCATGCCGGTAAGTTTTCTGATTGGAGGCGGGGTTGTCCCAAATATGCTTGGTGCCATCGGAGAAGTAAGATCCTTTTCAGCAGGATTTATTATTCTTGGAGGTATATTATTGTTGGGAGTCCTATTGGTAAGATCTCTAAGATTAAACAAGGATTCATTTTAAACTACTGTTGTTTCCTGATTCAATCTGGTCGGGAGAAAGGAGAGCACCTTGAATAAAGCTGTGATGATTAGTGGAGTGAGGACCCCCGTCGGGAGATACATGGGCGCTTTAAAAGAAGTGACTGCCTATGATTTAGGAGCCCTGGTTTTGAATGAAGCTGTCAAAAGAGCTCGGGTGGATCCAGGACAGGTGGATGAGGTCATTTTAGGTCAATCCTATCAAAGCGGTGAGTATGTTAATATTGCCCGTATGGCTCTCCTTAAGGCAGGCTGGCCCGACTCGATTCCCGGGATGACTCTGGACCGCCGTTGCTGCACCGGGTTGGATGTGATCTGCCATGCTGCCATGGAGATCCAGACGAGTAATGCGGAGATCATCATTGCGGGAGGTGTGGAGAGCATGAGCAGTGCTGAGTTTTATGTGCCCGGCGACATCAAATGGGGAATTGGCGGTAAAAAGGGAATGCCTCGCGGACATGGGGACCTCTCCATATGGGGAATTCCCTTTTACGATAGAATCCAGCGGGCCAGGGTTATGTCTCAACCTGAAGAGAGATACGGGATATTGCCATCGATGATGTCCTGGGCTGAAACCGCAGCCAAAGAAGAAGGTATCCACCGGGAGGAGTGTGATCAATGGGCATTGGAGAGCCATCGCAAGGCTTGTGCCGCTATCGAATCAGGTAAATTTAAGGGGGAGATTGTGCCTGTTCCTGTAACAGATTCCAGAAGAAAAGAGGGACTCGTCGATCGCGATGAGAACCCAAGGGCAGATACCACCTTGGATCAGCTGGCCAAACTCAAGCCTGTTCTGGGAGGGGTCTGTACAGCAGGAAACTCGTCTTCGGAGAATGATGGTGCCGCTGCCTGTGTGGTGACCTCGGAAGAGGCAGCTAAAAAACTTGGGGTGAAACCACTGGCTTACGTCAAAGCTTTTGCTGTGGCCGGCGCGGATCCCCGTCGGACTTATCATACGGTGCCAATCGCCGTAGAGAAGGCCTTAAAGAAAGCAAATTTAAGTTTGGACCAAATTGATCTGATAGAGATCCAGGAGGCCTTTGCCGCACAGGTGTTAGCAGATCTGAAAATGATGAATCTTACAGAGAAAGATTATTCAAGAATCAATGTTAATGGGTCCGGAATCTCCCTCGGTCACCCCATTGCCTGCACCGGCACAAGGGTCCTGGTTACCCTTCTACACGAGATGAAACGACGCAACAGCCGTTACAGTCTGGAATGCATTTGCGGAGGAGGGGGGTTAGGCATCGCCGCCATTTTTGAGCGATTGTAACCATCCTTTCTTTATGGCCCTTAACAATCGGAAATCTTCATTACCATTCATTATTTCTCACCCTCACACCACACTCTTGCATTTTGGAACATTTGAATCCATGGGGATGCCTCGAGCCTATCCTTCAGATCACCAGGCATCCATGCCCATTGCCATTTCAGAAACGCTCGCTCCGGATGAGGCATCATGGCCAGATGTCGTCCATCCGTTGTACAGAGTCCCGCCATCCCGAAAGGAGACCCATTCGGATTAAAAGGATAGCTTTGTGAGATCCTTCCATCCACCCTGCCCTCATCATCCACGAAGGCTAACGGAATAAGTTTTTTAAGGATGATCTCGTCCGTCAGTGTTGAATCGGGGAAGTGAAGTCTCCCTTCGCCGTGGGCCACCCAAACTCCGATTGTCGAATCGGTCATGCCTCTGAACATGACCGCCGGGCTTTCTAAAATCTTAACGGTCACCCAGCGAGATTCAAAACGCCCGGACAAATTTTGAATGAATCTGGGTTGCTTATGGTCGGGGATCCCCAACCAGGGGACCCATCCGAGAAGTGCGAAGAGTTGGCAGCCGTTGCACACACCCAAGGAAAATGTATCGGGACGATGATAAAAATCGTCAAACATTTTCCTTAACCTTTCATTAAATCTGATCGCTGCCGCCCAGCCCTTGGCGCTTTCCGGGACATCGGCGTAAGAGAATCCGCCGACCGTAATGAGTCCCCTGAAACGCTCCAGTGTCATTCGTCCGCGGATCAGATCGGTCATGGTGACATCCCACGGGCTGAAGCCTGCCTGATAGAAAGCAGAAGTCATCTCCCGATCACCATTGCTTCCCTCTTCCCGGAGAATGGCAACCTCCGGTTTGTCTCTCGCTTCGAGAAGCGATGCCGGCGTCGGTTTGGGTTTAAAAGGAATGATATAGCTCGGACCTTTGCGATCGAAAATATTTTTCCTTTCCTCGTCGGCACATTGGGAATTCATCTGAAGACGCTCGATGTGATAGGACGTCTCCTCCCACCATTCGCGAAGAACACACATGCTCGATTCAAGGACCTTCTGCGAGTGATAGGTTACGAGAATTTTCTGTTCCTCCGTCGTTTCTCCGATCAGGGTCGAGCGTAGGCCAAAAGAGTCAAGCATCCCGAGAACATTCCGAACATCACTACCATGACACTCAATCACCGCTCCCAATTCTTCGGAGAAAAGCCTTTCGAGGGGAGTCCATGGGCCGTCCATTCGAATGTTCAAACCGCAGTTTCCGGCGAAGGCCATTTCGAGCAACGTCGTGATGATGCCCCCATCGCTGATGTCGTGTCCGGCGAGAATGAAGTTCTCTGATATTAACTTTTGGATTGCCTGGAAGGCGCGTTGAAGCATGTCGGGGTCATCCACGTCAGGAGATTCATCTCCAACTTGTCCATAGACCTGAGCCAAGGCCGAACCTCCAAGCCGAGCCTGACGCGTAGCGATTTCAATAAAGATGAGCTGGCTGTGTCCTGGTTTTTTGATATCCGGAGTGACCACCTTTGTGATGTCGGGCATCGTCGCGTAAGCAGAAATAACAAGCTCACGGGGAGATTTCACGATTTCATCCCCAACACGAGTGGCCATGGAGAGACTATCTTTTCCGCCATCCACCGCGATCCCCAGCCGGATCATGAGATCCCGCATCGCGCACACCGCATCATAAAGGGCCGCCCCTTCGCCGGGTAGTTTGGGCGCCCACATCCAATTGGCCGAACACTTTATATCTTGCAGGCGACTGATTTGTGCCCATACGATATTGGTCAGCGCTTCTCCAACGGCCATCCGGGCTCCTGCCTTCGGGTTGACCAGCATTTTAACCGGTTGCTCGCCAATCGAGGTGGCCGCTCCCGTTAATCCGAAATGGCTCTGGGCGATCACCGCCACATCGGCAACCGTTAATTGAAGTGGACCACAGCATTGTTGCCTTGCAATCAATCCGGTGACACTTCGATCCACCTTATTGGTAAGAAATCTTTTTGAACCCACGGCCAGGTCTCGAAGCACACGGGACAATGCCACTTCCACCGACAAACCCTCCGGCCATTCAAGAGGTTTTAGTGAATAGTCAATCCTCTCATCCTTGAAAGTCTTCTGTGGCATATTGCCCAGAACCTTTGCAAGGTTGAGATTGACAGGCGTTGAATCATCTTTCTCACCATGCACAATGAATCGGCCATCTCCTGTCACTTCTCCGAGGATTTCGCAATTTACTTTTTCCCTTTCACAGATGGATTTGATTTCTTCGATTCTTTCGGGGGTGATCAAGAAACCGCATCGCTCTTGATATTCGGCAATCCAGATTTTGAGCACCGACAGGGTTGGGTCTCCTAACTTGATACGCCTCAGTTCGATCTTCCCTCCGGATTTTTCGACAAGCTCCTTCAGAACATTGGCCGGCCCACCCGCTCCCTGGTCATGGATGCTGACAAAAGGATTGTTTTCTCCCATTTCAATGCATGCCCTGATCACGCGATTCATCTTTTGCTCCATCTCCGCGTCGCCGCGCTGGACAGCATTGAAATCGAGCTCCTCTTCATTCTCCCCCTGTAATTTGCTGGAGGCGGAACCGCCGCTCACGCCAATACCATAAGCGGGGCCGCCGACCTGAACGATCAGCATGCCTTTTTGAGCCTCCTCTTTTTCAACATGCCTGGCATCGATTTGTCCGATGCCGCCCGTAAACATTATTTTTTTAATCCATCCCCAGCGTTCTCCGCCGGGAAGTTTTTGGTCGAAAGAACGCGTAAAACCAAGCACCACCGGCTCCCCAAATTTATTCCCGTAATCGCTGGCGCCATCGCTTGCTCTGATCTCCACTGCTAAAGAAGAGGCCAGGTTCGATGGATAGGCAAAAGATTTGGTTTCCCATGGCAAGTCATATCCAGGGATAAGCAGATTCGCAACGCAGTATCCTGCTGTTCCGGCAACCACCAGGCCGCCTTTTCCCGTCGCCTGGATATCACGGATCCGTCCGCCTGTGCCCGTTTCAGCGCCAGGGAAAGGAGCCACTCCGGTTGGGAAGTTGTGCGTCTCTGCAGTAAAAATGATATGGTACTGTACTTTCCGTTTTTCAAAAGGCGCTGGTTTCCCGGGTTGTCCGGGGACGATCGTCCAGCAGTCATATCCTTTCATCCCGCTCGAATTGTCTTTGAAGGCAATGATACTGTTTGATGGATTCGCTTTCAAAGTCGACTTGACGATATCCATCAACGTTTCCGGCATGACCACCCCGTTGATCACCTGTTTCCCTTTGAAATAGCCGTGTCGCGAGTGCTCACTGTTGGCGTTATCCAGATCCCTGATTTCGACAATCGTAGGATTTCTTCCCTCTTCCTTGACAAAATAATCATAATAGAGGTTTCTGTCCCACTCGTCCATCGCAAGCCCCGGAATTTCTAAAAGAGCGTTCGGGCCCTTTTCCAACAAAGGAATCTCAAAAACTGGTTCAGGTAGAATTCCGGTTTCGAAGGTCTGTAAAGGTTGTTCGTATAAGCATTCGGTCATTCGATCATGACGCTCCTGGATAAAGCGGTCCCTATCCGCTCCCGAAGAAAGATGATATCGCCGGGAACGTTCTATGCGGGTCACCTTTTCGAGGCCACAGGTTTGGCAGATGGCGACGATATTGGTCGAATAAGCTGTCGCAAAATTCATCCGTGGGCCGAGTTCCACCACATCGTCTCCATCAGCAAGGGTCGGTTCCATAGAGAGACTTTTTGATACAAAGCCGTCGGCTAAGAGCTGTCTTAAAATCGAAAGCTCATCAGAATTCAAAGGGGCGGAAGTGTCCACATTGAAGCAGTATTCGAGTCTCTCACTTCTCGCCAGGAAAAAATGTAACATTCGTCTCACCCTTTCTTGGAGCTTATCCATAAATAATGATTGTCTGTAATATCCCCCTTTGTAACCCTCCTCTATTCCCCCCTTAAGTTAAGGGGGGATGAAGGGGGGTTATTTGTAGATAAGTTCTTAGTAAAAAAGTCTTTTAGCCGTATCGTTTTCGTAAAAGACCTGTCCCTTGTTAAGATAGATCTGCCGATGGACAACCAAGTTTAAAATATAACTTTGCCAGGCACGTTCTTTTTCGTTTACTCTTTTGGCCAGGGTCTCGGCATCATCGTCAGGTCGAATCAGCACGGGCATTTGGAAGATAATGGGGCCATTATCATAGGCGACACCATCAACAAAATGCATCGTCACTGCGCTCTGGTTTATTTCGCCCCGATGATACGCGGCCATGATTGCTTCGTGGACATAATGACCATACATTCCTGGTCCGCCAAACCGTGGCAGGGGTCCCGGATGTATATTCACTGTTTTGGCAGGATCAAGTCCCTTTACAAACTTTAACCACCCGGAGCACATGACAAAATCAGCCTGATATTTTTCAACAAAGCTTTGGTAACCTTTGGCATCAAATGGCCCGGACCAAAACTCAAAAGGAATACCCAGCGCGTCCGCTCTGCTACGGACGCCTCCATGTTGATGGTTAGAAATGGCCCCGATGATTTGAGC
>DCUS01000150.1 GCA_002327885.1 Syntrophaceae bacterium UBA2208 | reverse complement strand
CTTTTACCCCGCTATCCACCCAAAAATCATTCCCACAATTGTGGAGAGTACGATAACAAGACCGAAGAAGACTAATGATTTTTTCGTTCCAAGGACGCTCCGTATGACAATCATGTTCGGAAGCGACAATGCGGGACCCGCAAGGAGTAAAGCAAGGGCAGGCCCTTTCCCCATCCCCGAGCCGAGAAGGCCCTGCACTATAGGCACCTCTGTGAGGGTCGCAAAATACATGAAGGCCCCGACAACCGATGCCAGAAGATTAGCGAATAATGAATTGCCTCCTACCAGCCGTGCAATCCACTGGTTCGGGATGATCCCGTTGTCCGTACCGGGCATGCCGAGCAGAAACCCGGCAATCAGCACACCACCGAAGAGAAGCGGGAGAATCATAAGAGTAAAAGACCAGGTTGCACCAATCCAGTCTTTCGTCTCAGCCGAAGAGGTTTTGCCTGCATAAACGAGGAAGGCGATGCCTGCAGAAAAAGATAGAAGTGGATACTCCGGAAAAAGGACCGCCAGGAAAGCAACGACCATGACCCCGATCAAAGACACCCAGAGTCTTGCTTTGAGCCACTTCACAAAAGTATATGTAAAGAGAAGGCCAAAAGCGCCGGTAATGTACCATTTGATAGCATATACACCATACCAGATCCCCTCGGTGACATCGGGCTTTGCCCAGTTTGCAAAGACGAGGACCCCGATCATAGAGGCCATATAAACGATCTCCTGCCAGAGGGGAAGCGGTGGTTCTTCGGCAGGCATTGCCATCTGGACCTTCTTTTTCTCCGTCTCGTCGTCTCTGAAAATAAAGGCCATCGCAAGACCGATCACATAGGCAAAACCGACAGAACCAGCCGCCCTTGCAAGCCCAATCTGCCAGCCTAAGACCTTTGCGGAAAGAACGATGGCGAGAATATTTATGGCGGGGCCTGAATAGAGAAAGGCCGTTGCAGGCCCTAGCCCTGCTCCCATCCGGTAGATGCCGGCAAAGAGCGGAAGCACGGTGCACGAGCAGACGGCGAGAATCGCTCCGGAGACAGAAGCGACCGAATAAGCAAGAAACTTATTCGCCAGAGGACCTAAGTATTTCATGACTGATGCCTGGGAAATGAAGACCGTTATCGCCCCTGCAATGAAGAAGGCCGGGACAAGGCACAAAAGCACATGCTTCTGAGCATAATCCTGAATCATGTAGAAGGCCTCAAGGATCGCTTTTCTTACCCTTTCGTCCCCAAATGGGATAAAATATGCCGCAATAAATACACCTAAGACAATGAGAAATTTATACCGATCTTTCATATTTAAGCCTTTATGTATTGTTACCTACTGACTATAAGATGAAACCCGCCCATGGTTGGTGAAATCAAATCTTCAAAAGCAATTCCTCTTGCTCTTTTAATTGGTCTTTCAAAATTTTGCTCACCCTATCGAGAATATTAAAAATCTCCGGATCCAACACCTTCACCATGACTCTCACTCCATCCTTTCGAGTCGTGATGATATGGTTCTTCTGCATTAGAGATATGTGACGTGAAATATTGGACTGTTCTCCATTTATGGCTGGGACGATTTCACAAATGCATTTCTCTCCGTTTCTCAAACATTCCAGAATCTTCAGGCGGGTGGGTTGAGCCAGGGTCTTCAAAACCTCAGCCTTCAACTCAAGAATCCTTTCATCCATAAATGCCTCCATGCTTATATGATTCATTAATCATATAAACCTCAAATCAAATTATGTCAAGAGGATGGTCTCGTAAAAAGTCCCTAAAGTGGTCTTTGCGAGCGAAGCGAAGCAATCTCGTATTCTGTAAGTGCTTGATTTTATGGGATTGCTTCGTCGCTAAGCTCCTCGCAATGACACGTGGTTGGACTTTTTACGAATTCATCAAGGGAAGATTTTTGTTATTGGTTTGGCAGAGGGACAGGAAGATGGATTTGTTAATGATTTCGGGCAGATTGATAAGGCTTCAGGATTAAACAAGTTGAACTGCTTAAACAGATCTTAGAAATGCATTTCTTCTTATAGTTTCTGAGAGATAATCCATATCCGTTTTAATGAAAACTTCAGTGCATTTTGCAAGATTGATATAAAAAGGGTTATCTGAGTTTTCAATAATCGCTTTAGAAAAGTTAGAAACCCAAGCCCCGAGATACTTTTTTAAAAATAATTCCTGATACTTTAGGACCTCTATAACCTCTTCAGGCTTTGAATTCATACAGGTATTTATCTCTTTATAAATCAGATAGTTCATAAATTCCAATTCGACGGCGATATGATCGGGAAGCTCTTTGAAATCCTCATCCATTGAAAGTCCCTTCTCACGGTACATCTCTATTACTTCCATGGTTGAGTTACCCATCACTCTCCTTTCCCTATCAAGGTACACCGAACCATAGGGTGGAGCCTTCAGTTCATAAGGTCCAACGAAGAGTTTTGCATACTCGACGGTTAACTCTTCGTTATTATATTCATGTATTGATTCCCCCATTTCAGCCGAGAAGATTGTTGCCTCTGGACAGATTGATGTTAAAATCGTCGAAAGGTTTTTGAAGAGATGTTCCTCAAGGAATAATTCTTTTTTAGGCAAATAAAAACAGGCAGAAAGGAGCCTATAACAATCCCCCCTTTTTTTTTCATACAGAATTAATTCGTTGATATCCAATGTTAACCCTCACCTAAATCCCGATTTAGAAAATTGTCATTGCGAGGGAACCGAAGCAATCCCGTCTTTTTCAGTGAGATTGCCACGCACCTTTCAGGTGCTCGCAATGACGGAATGTTTAAAGGGTTTTGTTCTCTAAATCGGAATTTGGGCCTCACTATCATTCCGTGCCTCTCTTGTGCGATTTCTATACAAATTGTCAGACCTTTTTGACTGCTGGCTTAAAGTTTCTAATGTAGTAAACATTTGGTCTTGTTCCTTTTTCGCCAGGTTTCAAAAATTCACCCTTGTTGTTTTTCAGGTAGGAGGGTTTATATTTTTTGATCAGATGACTCACTTCACTGTTTTTATCATCAAGATCACCAAAGATACGCGCTTTTGCAGGACAGGCCACAACGCAGTTTGGCAGTTCACCTTGTAATACCCTGTGTTCACAGAAGATACATTTTTCCACGACGCCTTTTCGTCTGACATCAGCATAATCCGAATGCTTATATAAGGTACGGTGAGGCGGAGTACCTCCCGCCCTCTTTGAAATTTCTGCACCTGAGGCGGTACAGCCCTTGATGAGTTCCTGATCGTCTCTATAAAATCCATGGGTTTCATCACTGTCATCATTGAAACTGATCACGCTGTAAGCAGCTTTGCTTTCATCAACATCCTGTGTGCTGTAAGGGCATGCTTCCTGACACTGACGGCATCCGATACATCTCTCCTGATTGTGTATGGTCATGCCGTTTTTATGTTTATGCATGGCTTTGGGTGTAACAGGACAGACCTTTACACATGGGGCATCCGTGCAGTGATTACATAGAACGGGTATCGCTGTAAATCTAACATCAGGAAATTTCCCTTCAGTCTTATAGACAAAATCCGCCCAGTTAAATGTCTGCCCTTTCGTTCTGTCCTGAGTGTTATTCTCGGTTTTGCATGCTATGGCGCACGCCCCGCACCCCACACATCTTTGCAAATCTATCACCATTCCATATTTAGGCATGGATCATCTCCTCCTTTCTCAATTCTTAGGCCTTCTCTATTCTCACGCCGGTGAACCCACCATTTCTTGCGCTACTTCCGGTCAACCGTTCATAGTCATCGGGCATGAGGTCGTTGTTATTGCCCCCTCGTGGAAGGAACCTGTGATAATCCTTAGCGGCCACCTTTCCGTAAGCCCAGTGCCCCTGACCATAACATTTTGTCACGGTTCCCGAACGAACACCTTCCCAGAGTTTGACCTTTACGATGATACTTCCAGCTTGAGAAATCACCTTCACCGTATCTCCCGTTTTAATCCCCAGCTTTCTTGCATCCATGGGATTAATCTTTAAGATATCCTCCCAGCTCTCATCCCCCACATCCACCTTTTTAAATTCTTGGAACCAGGTCGTATTCTGGCTCCTCCCTTCTCTGTTAAGCCTTGACTTGTAATCTATGAAGGTGAATGGATATTTCTGTTCATCTCCCCATCTTTTGGGCGGTTCGTAGTGGGGGACAAAAGCCTCCTCTCCCTTTGCGAGATATCCGGATGCATCGAGGATATCATCAATGGTTGTTTTATGCTTGTCGGCATGCTCCTTCAGGGCCTTCTTGAGGGTCTCGCTATAAAACTCGAACTTCTTGGTGACCGTACCAAAATTTCCCCATAATTTTTTAAATGTGTAAGGTTCGGAGTTATAAATCCCCTTTTTCTTGAAGTCTTCCCATCCATCGATTTTATCTCCCTTAAGAGGCTCCTTGGGGGCCCAAACCGGTTTGCTCACAATTTTTGCAGCCATTTCAGCAAATTCTTCCGCATTCGTTGGATTCTTTCCGGTCTCATGGTCTTTAAACTCTTTTGAGAAGTAATCGTAGATGTTGGGAAAACCTTTAGTCCTCAATTTTTGAGCCAGAAACCACATGATCTCTGTTTCATCGGCTTTAACGTCCCACATTCTTTTCACCACAGGTTGCTGGATAGACATATGGGCATATAAATTTGCCTTGTTGGTTACGACGGATAACTTTTCAGTGGCATGGTGGGCAGCAGGAAGAACGATATCAGCAAATTGTGTCATCTCGGCGGGATTGGTTGAAATGTGGACATAAAACGGGATTTTTGCCATTGCCCTGTCCCATCTATCAGCGCCTGTACAGGAGAAATTGAAGTTATTCCAATAACCAATAGCAACCTTGATGTCATAAGGGTCGTTTGCCAAAATCGCATTGGCGACGTTGTTTGTAATAACGCCACTGCCCGCCTTCCCGGCAGCTATCGTTGGAAATGACTTTGTTCCTCTCTGATCGATCTTCTTCTGTTTTCCTCCAGCCTTCGCGATATCATCAAGATAGGCATCAAGGGAGGGCATTTTGTCTACTGGAACTTTTGGGTTTCTTAATGTTCCTCCTTCATGATCTACAGAACCAAGGAGCCCGTTTAAGGCATGAATGGCAAAAGAAGAATAAGCCCCCCTCGGACTCATCACAGGGCCCGGGCCAAGCCAAACAGCGACATACGGGGCAGCCTTTCCCATGCCTCTTGCCACTCTGATGATTTG
The DNA here is from genome assembly GCA_002327885.1 of Syntrophaceae bacterium UBA2208. GTDB lineage: Bacteria > Desulfobacterota > BSN033 > BSN033 > UBA1163 > UBA1163. Next base: position 2,408 of record DCUS01000150.1, on the reverse strand, counting down.
TCCCTTGGGTATCAATGCAACCTTGGTCGCCCATTCGGGTGTTCTATCTTTAAGTTCAATATTCCACCATTTCACCAATCCATGGGTATATTTCTCCTCAAAAGCCGCTTCATCAATCGTCATGCCTGCTTTAAAAAGGTTTTTACCCTCCTTGAAATTTCCAACAAACTCCTTGTTCCAGAGACCTTCTACAAGAATCACATGAGCTATTGCTGTTGCCAGGGCATTATCTTCCCCTGGCTTTACAGGAAGCCATTCCTGTGCCTTTGCAGCAGAGGCGTTAAGCCTGGGATCAACCACGGCAACCGTACCCCTATCAAGAATATCACTGAACTTGTTAATCGCATTTGGAACCTGTCTATTCGAACTCAGAGGATCACATCCCCAGATGACGAGATATTTTGTTCTTGCAAGGTCATAGTCTCTGTAACCCCAATATCCTTCTGTATAAAAAGGTCCAAACTTTTCAGCTTCTGCACAGATAGCGCTGTGTGAGATATTGTTCGGTGAACCAAATATTTTGGGTATGGTCCCATAGGCCAATGCTTCTGTTGTGGGCGAGTATCTTCCCCTTAAAAGCATAAATTTATGGGTTTCATTATTCTTTCTGAGCTCCATCATCTTGTCAGCGATGGTATCCATTGCCTCATCCCATGAAATGGGGACAAATTTCGGGTCAATGCCTCTCCCCTTTTGAGGATTCGTTCTTTTCATGGGAACTTTTATTCTGTCAGGGTCATAGAGTTCTTGCAGCATTAAATGTCCTCTTGGACAGACATAACCATTATTTGCCTTGCATAGTGGATTCCCTCTTACCTTAACCGCCCTCCCGTTCTGAATAAAAAACTCAGCAGGGCACCATGCCGTACAGCCTTGACAGGTAGTGGGGATCCATTTACCAGGCTCTGTTTCACCACTCCCTTCCATAATGTCTTTCCCATTTGCAAAGGCATTGAGTTGGGGTCCCCCCAGCGCAACTGTAGCACCAACAGCGAGACTCAATCTTAGAAAATCTCTTCTTTTGATCTCCATTTTTTACGTCCTCCCGTCGATTAAAATAAAAAAAGGGGAAACTGGTAACCAGTTTACCCCCCTAAGGTTATGGTTAATTTGATAAAAAATTAAGAAAGAGGAGTAAACAGTTTATCTGTTTACCCCATTTAAACTAAGTTCAATAGTGTTTGATTGGACAAGTATGGTGCCGGAGGTCGGAATCGAACCGATACGGGGTGGAAGCCCCGCGGGATTTTGAGTCCATCCAGCCCAAATTGTGCCCTACTTAAAAACCTAACAGATTTTATCAGTTACAAATACTTATGTCAAGCCTCAAATCGACAGAAAGTTGGCTTTTTGTGACGTTATTTTTTTACTGTGGGCACAGTCTCGGGCACAGTGTCGATATATTTTTTGATGTGGTCGATATACAACCCAGGATTAATACAAAATACTTGCACTTGTTGGTAGGCCCTGTTTTAGCTGCGGGGCTTTCCTCTATTGTATCCGTCACCCACGTCCAGAATGGATGGGAAACTCATGATGAGCGGGTCAAGCCTGTTTGCCTGACGGGATGCCCAGGTGATCCACTCATCGAGTTTACTGCCGGGATCTATGGATCCGAATTTCCATAAGGCCATATTACGGACAGCCTCAACATACCGACGGATGTTCAGACTCCTGTGCCAATTAGCAGCTTGTTCTTCAAGATTCTTGAATCGTTGTTCTTCGTGACGCCGACGCGCCTCCTCTTCTTCAGCCTTCCGGCGCCGATCCTCCCTCTCAAGGGCCTCCCTTTCGCGCTCTAATCTGGTTGCTCTTATGTCGACCGCAGCATTCGTCAATCCAACGATGAAAGAATTCAGAAGATTTTCCAACCTTTTTCCTGCGGTGTCTGACCAGGTGTGCCGTACATGGCCAGAGTGGACGTTCTTAATCCGAAGAATTAAGCGTCCATTCGGGAAGAAATCATATTTAGGAGAATAGGATACTCTCCCATACTTCCGTTGCTCCTCCTTTTCTTTTTGCGTAAGCTCATGATCCTTGCGGTTAGCGCGTTCCTCAAGGCCGATTTCAACCCATTCACCCAGGACAGAAACTAACGTCTTTCCTTGAACAAAGCTTTTACCATAGGAATAGTATTGGGACTCTTGAGTTTGGATGTTTTCGACCTTAACTTTCATATCCCTTTCCTCAAGGACCTTGATCAAGGTGTTAAGAATGCGCATCGCCCGATCAATAGAGTTGGGACCGACAACCACAGACAGCACTCCCGGGCCATATCCCCTCAAAATGCCTCTATCATCTGGCTTGGCACTCCGGAGACTCTTTTCAGCCTTCACCACCAGAGGATGGGGATCAATCAATGTCTTTGGAACGATTATTTGCCTCTCCTTTTCTTTTTCCCACGCGGT
>DCUS01000147.1:24771-28150 GCA_002327885.1 Syntrophaceae bacterium UBA2208 | reverse complement strand
TTTTCAGCGGGTTCGGGCAGTTTTTCTAATTTTACCTTTGAAATTCTCTGTCCGACCATTTCTACAATTCTTATTCGCTTCCCTTCGATTTCCACCAAATCGCCCGATTGGGGAATCTTTTGCAACGTGGCCATTAACAGGCCGCCAAGAGTTTCGTATTCCGGGGATTCCGGGAGGGGAAGATGGTAGTCCTCCTTTANNGTTCCATCTGAGAGCTGAATCACCGGACTCTCGATATCATGTTCATCTCTGATCTCCCCAACGATCTCTTCAATGAGGTCCTCCAGGGCGACCAACCCCGAGATGCCACCATATTCATCTACCACCAGGGCCATGTGAATTCTCTTTTTTTGCATCTCTCTTAGGAGGGGACTGATTTTCATTGTCTCAGGGATAAAATAAGGAGGCTTGATGATCTTTCGGATATCGACCTGCCCTGTTTTTACAAGGGTGGTGAGGAAGTCTTTTGCATAAAGGATTCCCCTGATGTCATTGGGTTCTCTTCCGAAGACAGGGTAACGAGAAAACTGTTCCTCCTCAATCAGCGAAGCGATTTCTTTAACCGATTTTTCAATCTGTATCATTACTATCTGTGTATAGGGAACCATCACCTCTTTCGCCGACATATCCGTGAACTCGAAAATGCTTTGGAGGATTTTCTCTTCCGTTGGTTCAAAAACTCCGTGTTTTCCTCCTTCTTTGATTAAGAGTTTCACCTCCTCCTCGGTAATGTAGGTTCGTTCCGTAAAGGGTTTCCTCCCGAAGGGCCGCAGGACAAGGGAGGTGCTAAAGGTGAGGATTTTGACAAAGATGGTGGTGATTTTCGAAAAGGCATCGATGGTTCTTGCTGTCCAGAGCCCGATGGTTTCAGGATGCATCAAGGCAATGGACTTGGGTACGAGTTCACCAAAGATCACTGAAAAATAGGTGATGATGATTACAACGACTCCTATGGCAATGGGTTCTGCAGCGACAGAGATGGGTCTAAAGGGAACCAACTGAAGGGTGGGTTTAATGACCTTCACAGCCGCTGCCCCCCCGACGGCAGAGGCAAGCACACTGACACTTGTGATTCCAATCTGGATGGTGGCCAGGAATCGATCCGGTTCCTCCTTTAGTTTTAAAAAGATTTTTGCGTTTCTTTTCCCACTTTCGGCCATCTGTTTAATGTGACTTTTTCTGGCTGTGACCACCGCTATCTCAGTTCCAGCGAGATAACCATTTAACAGGATGAGAATAGCAATGAGAAAGGCTTCGAAAAAAAGTTCCTGCATTTCATCCCTTCCTTTTCCCCCCAATCTTCCCTCCCGTTCCAGGGGAGGATGAGCGGTAGACAGGCTTTCCCTACCCCGTCGAGGGAGAGGGGAATTATTTTTCGATCATCAGGATGATCGTATCATGGAAAATTGGGGACAGAAGAAATCCCTAAAATTTGATCCGTTTCAGTCTTTCGATGGCTTCTTTCAACCTTTTTTCATCCACGGTAAGGGCCATTCGGACATAGCCTTCTCCCTCCTCTCCAAAACCATTCCCGGGGGTAACGACGATCCCTCCCTGCTCAATTAAGAGCGTGGCGAATTGTGCAGAGGTATATCCCCTCGGAACGTGAATCCAGAGGTAGAAGGTCGCCTTCGGCAAATCCACTTCCAACCCTATCTCACGAAGACCCTTTACCATCACGTCTCTTCGTCTCTCATAAATATCGATGATTTCCGGAAGGGGAGTGTCAAGGTGATCCAGGGCTTCTATCCCTGCCTCCTGAATGGCCTGAAAAAGACCCGAGTCTATATTGGTCTTCACCCTTCCCAACCCGGAGAGTATTTCAGGATGACCCACGGCAAATCCGATTCTCCACCCTGTCATGTTAAAGGTTTTTGAGAGGCTGTGAAATTCAATCCCCACTTCTCGGGCCCCCGCCACTTCTAAAAAGCTGAGAGGTTGATATCCATCGAAAGCGATTTCTGAGTAGGCCGCATCATGGCAGACAATGATCTGATAGCGCCGGGCAAAGGCGACCACTTCTTCAAAGAAAGATTTTCCAGCAATAGCGGAGGTCGGATTATTCGGATAATTGATAAAAAGGATTTTTGCTTTTTTAGCGACCCGCTCAGGAATTCCAGAGAGGTCCGGCAGAAACTCATTCTCTTGGCGGAGCGGCAAAAAGAAGGGAGTTCCTCCAGCAAAGAGGGTTGACACACGATAAACGGGATAACCGGGGCTGGGAACCAGTACGACATCTCCCGGGTTGACAAAAGCTAAAGGGATGTGAGCAATTCCTTCCTTGGAGCCAATCAACGAAAGAACCTCTGTGACAGGATTCAGTTTAATGCCGAACCTCCTTTCATACCATTGAGCGACCGCCGTTCTGAATTCAATCATCCCTTCATAGGAAGGATATCGGTGGTGGACAGGATTTTCCGCCGCTTTTTTTAATCGGTCAATAATCGGTTTGGGAGTGGGGAGGTCCGGATCTCCAACCCCCAGATCAATGAGATCCACTCCCTTTTGCCTCATCTCCCCTTTCTTCTTGTCTATCTCTGCGAAAAGGTAGGGAGGGATTTGATCAATTCTCTTTGCCATTTTAATCTGCATTTCTTTCTCTCTCCTTCTCTGTCATTTTACATGACGAAAACATCGCCACGAACCATGAAAATACGACCGGTGTTTAGGGAACGGTTATCCAGCCTGCGGGCAGGCGAGGACACGCCTACGTGCCAAAACGCCTGCCCGCGGCAGCCAACTCACCGTGCAAGTGTTGGTTCGAATAGAACATCGACGAAGACAAGCACTCCGGCATGCAGGCACGGTCATACTTTTAAAATTTATCTTACGGACTTTCCCTTTAAATTTCAAGACAAAAGGTAAACTCTTCGAAAGATTTTATATTGACATCCTTAGCCCTTCCTATCATAATTAGAGGGTTTTTGGAAACTTTTCATATGAGAAAGATAAACGATCTAAATTGGATGATCTTGTTGCCCATCGCTCTCTTCCTTCTTTTAGGTTGTGGTGGAAAGGGAAAGACGGTCAAAACCGTCGAGGGAGATCCTGAAACCATCTATAAACAAGGATTGGTTCGATTCAATAAGAGAGACTATTCCGAGGCCCTAAAGAAATTCGAAGAGCTGAAGTCAAGTTTTCCCGATAGCCCTCCCTATACCATTTGGGCAGAACTGAAAGCCGCCGATTGTCATTTCTTCAAGAAGGAATATGTGGAGGCCATCGCCGCTTATGAAGAGTTCAAGAAGATTCACCCCACCCATGAAGAAATGCCTTATGTCCAGTATCAAATCGGGATGTCTTATTATAATCAGATGCACACCATTGACCGGGATCAAACCTTCACGAATAAGGCCCTCTCCAGCTTTGAATATTTAAT
>DCUS01000147.1:20213-24739 GCA_002327885.1 Syntrophaceae bacterium UBA2208 | reverse complement strand
GAACCCCCGAGGAAGACAAAACTCTCTATCTATTAGGAAAGAGTTGTCTTGGGCTGGAGCAATGGTTGAAGGCCGAGGGGGCCTTTATAAAAATTGTCACCGATTATCCCCAAAGCCCTTACTTCAAAGACGCCAAGGCGATTCTCGATAAAGGCATCACGGGGACAAAAATCTCCGTTCCTAAGACCCAGGCCAAGGAAGTTAGGAAGAAAGAGGGAATCGCAGAGGCAGAGTCCGATGGGGTGGTCATGGTCAAATTCGAAGAAGAAGGAAGGCAACCCATTTCCTTTGCCTCCCTTCCTGTGAGAAGTGAGCCGGCTAAAATTAAGCCGGTTCCTCCTATCGAGAAAACCAAGAAGGAAATTTCTCATGCGCCGACCGAACCCAGTCAGGAAGATCGAGTTCGGGTCATTTCTCCCTCCACGGAAGTTAAGAAAAGAGAACCTGCTGTTTCTGTAGGACCGATGGAAGAAGGTCGGACCCAGGTTCCTCCCATTTCTGCTTTTGTTGAGACTGCCCCGGAGTCAGAAGTAAAACCGGGCAAGGAGAAACGGGGGGTGGCATCATCGAGCCCCTCTCAGTCCTCCGAGGAGAAAGAGAAAGTTGAAAAGAGCGCTTCTCCAGAAACAAAGGAGGCAAAGCTTTTGGAGACTGCGATCGAGAGAGGTCAACCCATTGATATCACCTCTGATAAGGTAGAAACCTACCGGAAGGAAAATTTAATCGTTTTCAAAGGGAATGTCATTGCCCGGCAGAAGGATATCGTGATTTATGCCGATTCATTAGAAGCCGTGATTATTGAGGATGGTAAGGGAATTGATCGGGTCACTGCAGGGGGGAATGTGAAGATTCAGCAGGGACTTCGAGTCGCTCACTGTCAAAAAGCTATTTTTTACAATCGTGATCAGAAAGTGGTGTTAACCGGTGATCCGAAAGTTATGGAAGGGGATAATGTCGTTTCGGGGGAAGAGATCATCTTCGACATCGAAAAGAACCGAATTGAGATCAAGGGGGGCACGAGTGGGAGGGGAAAAGCGAAGGTCCAACCCGGAGGAGAAATTGAAAAACTGAGATGAGAAGATACTTCCCCTCCATTCAACGCACCCTGCTTTTTCTCCACGCCTGCCAGACTTCCGAAAAAGTCCGTTCCGAAATCTGTGATCTAAAATTTTAAATTGAGTCAAATTGACAATTTAGAGAAGACCTAATAAAATAAGGTAGTTATAATCTTATCGGGTTTAGGATATGTTTGAAAGCCTTTCAGCCAAATTCGATACCATTTTTAAGAAACTTAAAGGCCATGGAAAGTTGACGGAACAGAATATCCAGGAGGCCTTAAAAGAAGTCAGGATGGCTCTCTTGGAGGCTGATGTCAACTTCAAGGTTGTTAAGGATTTTATCCAGCAAATCCATGGCAGGTCAATCGGCCAAGAAGTGATGGAAAGTCTCACCCCTGCCCAACAATTGATCAAGATTGTAAAAGAAGAGATGACCTTGCTGATGGGTGGCGAAGATCAGAAAATTAATCTTTCGGGAACCCCGCCTGTCCCGGTGATGCTGGTGGGTCTCCACGGCTGTGGAAAAACAACGACCGTCGCCAAACTCGCACGATATTTCCAGGGTAAAAGAAAACGACCTTACCTCGTTCCCGCAGACGTGTACCGACCCGCGGCCATTGAGCAATTGCAGAAATTGGGAGAGGAGTTAAAAGCCGATTTTTATCGTCCCCAACCCTCCCAGGTGCCGCTGGATATTTGTTTAAAGGCGAAAGACGTGGCCTTAAAAGGAGGGTATGATTTAATGCTCATCGATACCGCTGGAAGACTTCATATCGATGAAGCATTAATGCTGGAGCTCCGGGAGATCAAAACGCAGATTAAACCCAAAGAAGTGCTGCTGGTGGCGGATGCCATGACCGGCCAGGATGCCGTGAATATCGCTAAGAGTTTTAATGAACGTCTGGGCATCGATGGCGTCATCCTAACCAAGATGGACGGCGATGCACGGGGAGGAGCTGCCCTTTCGATCAAGTCGGTGACTGAAAAACCCATCAAATTTATCGGTGTCGGAGAGAAGCTGGACGCCTTAGAGGCTTTCCATCCCGACCGAATGGTTTCAAGAGTTCTGGGGATGGGAGATGTCCTCACTCTGATTGAGAAGGCAGAAGCCGCCTTCGATGAAAAGAAGGCAATAGAATTAGAAAAGAAGATTCGGAAAGACACCTTTACCTTAGACGATTTCCGGGACCAGATTCAACAGGTTCGAAAAATGGGGTCGTTGGAATCCATTCTTGGGATGATCCCGGGTCTTCCTAAGAAGATGAGAGGAATGGGAGGCCTTGATTTCGACGAAAAGGAACTGGTGAAAGTGGAGGCCATCATCAACTCCATGACATCCAAGGAACGGGCCAATCATCAGATCATCAATGGAAGTCGGAGATTAAGGATTGCTCGAGGCAGTGGAACGAGCGTTCAAGATATCAACCGACTGCTGAAACAATACACCCAGGCTCGGAAGATGATGAAACAATTTAGCAAAATGGGGGAGAAAGGGCTTGGAAGAGGGAGAGCACCCTTCTTCTCGTAAACGCATAGCGCCTGCCTACCGCAGGCAGGCATGGCGCATAGAGCATAGCGTCTTAGATTCAGTTTCAAGTAAGGTTTTCGCTATGCGCTTTGCGCTATGCCCTTTGCGATTCTTTGATAGAGGAGGTGATTAAAAATAATATGGCTGTTTCTATGAGATTAAGGAGATTTGGTGGGAAGAAGACCCCTTTTTACCGGATCGTGGTTTCGGATCGTCATTCCGCCAGGGATGGTAAATTTATCGATCAGGTAGGAACCTATGATCCCAAAAAAAATCCTGCGGAAGTTCGATTCAAGGAAGAGAAGGCGATTCAGTGGCTGAGGAAAGGAGCCCAGCCCACCCCAACCGTCCGTCAACTTTTGATTCGATCTGGAGTGACAAAAAAGTTGACCGAAGGGAAAGCGGAATAGGTGACCTTTTCTTTGGCCCTTGCTGATGATCCATCTCTTCCAGGACTGATGCGAAAATCGGAGGTGGGGTGATGAACGCAAAGGAACTCGTTGAGTATATTGCCAAGGCGTTGGTCGATCATCCAGATCAAGTCAGGGTGTCCGAAGTCGAAGGGCAGAAAACTTCTGTCATCGAGCTCTATGTGGCGAAGGATGATCTGGGGAAGGTTATTGGAAAACAGGGCAGAACGGCGAGAGCGATCCGGGTCATTCTGGGGGCTGTTTCAGCGAATTTGGGGAAACGGTCGGTTTTAGAGATTATCGAATGATGAGGTATGATCAATAATCTTTTCCCCATCGGAAGGGTGGTCAAACCTCACGGGGTCAAAGGGAAGATGAAGGTGAAATATTTTGGAGACGACCTCCATCGTTTTTCTTTCTACCGTGAGGTTTTTATCGAGGGCGAAAAAGGCATGCCTGAGCCCTATGAGGTGTTGGAGGCTATTCCTCAACCCCCACGTCTTATTCTCCGACTTAAGGGGGTGGAAAAGATTGAGGAGGTAGAGCTTCTCATGGGGAAAGAGATTTTTATCAAGAAAGAAGCTTTCCCGGCGTTAGGGGAGAGAGAATATTATTGGATGGACATTCTGGGAATGAAGGTGGAGACGGAGGAAGGGAAAAAGATCGGAAAGGTGAAGGAAATCTTTCCTACGGGAGCCAATGACGTCTACGTTATCGAAGGGAAAAGGGGAGAGATCCTTTTGCCTGCAACCGAAGAGGTGATCCTGAGTGTAGACCTCCCAAGAGGAGTCATGAGGGTCGCTTGTTTGGAAGGCCTATGGGAGGATGAGGATGAGATTTGACATTCTTACCCTCTTCCCCGATATGTTTTTCTCCCCCCTCCGGGAAAGCATCTTAGGGAAAGCCATCGAAAAAAGATTGATCGAAGTTCACATTGTTAATATTCGAGAATTTACTCTGGATAAGCATCAGGTTGTGGATGATGCTCCTTATGGTGGGGGCCAGGGCATGGTGATGAAACCGGAACCCATCGCTCGGGCGATCGAGTCGGTCAGGTCTCAGAATCCATTTGCAAGGACGATTTATCTGACCCCTCAGGGGAAGCCCTTCCATCAGGATTTGGCTCGGGGATTTTCTTCTCAACCCCACCTCATCCTTCTTTGCGGTCGATATGAGGGAGTGGACGAAAGGGTGAGAGACCTTTTTATTGATGAAGAGATATCCATCGGGGACTATGTCCTGACGGGAGGAGAACTGGCAGCGATGGTCCTCGTCGATGCGATCTCAAGGTTCATTCCCGGAGTTCTGGGATCGGACCGCTCCGCGGAGGAAGATTCTTTTTTCAATTCCCTTTTAGAATACCCTCAGTACACCCGCCCTTTTAATTTCAGGGAGTGTTGTGTGCCGGAAATCCTCCTTTCAGGAAATCATTCAGCCATTTCTTTATGGAGGAGAAGAGAGGCTCTTCGACGGACATCATTGAGACGACCCGATCTTTTAACAAAAGCCAATCTCTCTGAAGAGGATAAG
>DCUS01000147.1:18169-20190 GCA_002327885.1 Syntrophaceae bacterium UBA2208 | reverse complement strand
TTCATTATTACCCCATTGGAAAGTCAAGTTCAGTTAGCGGATAGGATCCTTCGTCATTGGAGAGAGGGCATCGGGTCGGTTTATAATCCAACGAGGAAAGAATCCTTTTCCATTGTTAGGATCTCTCGGACAATTGACGAGGCCGATCGAGAGATTTTCAATCTCTGGCGAACGAAAGTAAAGAGGGTGGCAACCGGGGCCACTCCCCATCCGAAGAATATTGATTTTGGATTCCTGAGGAACTTATTAAAAGATGAAAAAACTCCCTTCTTCCTTCTGTTTGGGACTGGATGGGGTTTGACTCAGGAAGTGAAGGACAGTTCCGATTATATCCTGGCCCCGATCGCGGGGAAGGGTTACAATCATCTCTCGGTTCGATCAGCCGTAGCCATTATCTTAGACCGGTTATTAGGAGACCGCAGTTGATTTCAGATTGAAGATTGTGCAACGACCACTTTGAGGATTTTTTACGAGAATATCAAACTTGAAATATTTTTGATCGGGAAGGAGAAGAAGATGAACCTGATGGAATTGGTTGAAAGGGAACAATTAAGGACAGATCTCCCGGCTTTCAGGGCAGGAGATACGATAAGGGTCCATGTGAAAATCGTGGAGGGAGAAAAAGAGAGGATACAACCCTTCGAAGGAGTGGTCATTCGTAAGAAGAGGGGAGGAATTCGGTCTACCTTCACGGTGAGAAAAATCTCTTACGGGATTGGGGTTGAGAGAGTTTTTCCCATCCATTCCCCCCGGATTGATCGGATCGATGTGATCAGTCGAGGAAAGGTGAGGCGGGCTAAGCTTTTCTACCTGCGAAGCCTGAAGGGGAAGGCCGCTCGTATTCGAACTGAGAAGAAACAAGTCGCCTAATAGGACTTTGGAATATTGGAATAATGGAGTAATGGAATGATGGAAAAAGAAAAATTTCTTTGAATACCCAATATTCCATTATTCCATCATCGCATCATTCCAAATGGGATTCTGATGCTTTTCCCGTCTCTTCCCACGCAACCCACGGATTATTTTGAAAAGATGTACTATCGTCGGGGTTTTCATCGGATTGCCGGCGTGGATGAGGTGGGAAGAGGACCCTTGGCCGGACCGGTTGTCGCGGCAGCCGTGATCCTCCCCGAAGACGGTATCGGCGAGAGACTTTTTGATTCAAAAAAAATCTCATCAAAAAAGCGAGAACATCTTTACGGAATAATCTTTGCAAAAGCGCAAGGAGTTGGAATTGGCATTATCGGACAGGAGGAGATCGATTCTCTCAATATTCTTGAGGGTTCGCTAAAGGCCATGACCTTAGCGATTCGAAACCTTCCCAGCCCTCCGGATTTTGTCCTGATCGATGGTCCTTACGGCCTCAGGGTTTCCATTCCTCAGAAACCCATCCGAAAGGGTGATCAACTCTGTAACTCCATTGCCGCCGCTTCCATCATCGCTAAGGTGACACGAGACCGAATGATGCTGGAATGCCACCAGAAATTTCCTCAGTATAATTTCGCCAGGCACAAAGGGTATGGAACAAAGGAACATCAGAGGGCCATTGAAAAATTTGGCGTCTGCGATCTCCACCGAAAGACCTTCAGGGGCGTCAAGGAATACCTCTAAATGCATTGTGCATGGAGCATAGCGCATAGCGTAAAAAGATAGACCTTATTTTCTGGGGGATTTGCCACGGACACGGATCACGGACATGAGTCAAGAAAAGAGAAAAAGGAACTCGGGAGGAAGGGTGAAGAGTTAGCCTTTCGATTTTTGAAGAAGAAAGGATATCGCATTATTGAAAAAAATTATGTCTGTAAAATGGGTGAAATGGACATCGTTGCCAGAGAGAAGGATACCTTGGTCTTCGTCGAAGTAAAAACTCGCACTTCCACCTTTTTTGGCCCCCCTCAGTTAGCCGTCAACTCTTCAAAGCAAAGGCAACTTTCAAAAGTGGCCTTGAACTATTTAAAGGAAAAGCACCTTGAAGAAGCGAAGTCAAGATTTGATGTCGTGGCCATTCTTATCGGGCAAAA
>DCUS01000147.1:9201-18152 GCA_002327885.1 Syntrophaceae bacterium UBA2208 | reverse complement strand
ATTCCTCCATCCACGACAATGGTTTGGCCGGTGATGTAGTCTGAACGGTCCGATGCCAGGAAGAGAACAGCCTGTGCGACTTCCTCGGGCTTTCCTATTCTTCCGAGGCTTGAGGATTTGACGATCGCCTCCACTTTTTCCTTGGGCATCTTTGAAACGATTTCGGATTCAATTAACCCAGGAGCGACGGCATTGACATGAATATTAAAAGGCCCTAACTCTCTGGCAAGGGATTTCGTGAAGCTGATCCCCCCTCCTTTTGTGGCCGCATAATTGGCCTGGCCAGAAGTTCCCAAAATTCCACTGATGGAGGAAATATTAATGATCTTCCCTTTTCTCTGAGGAATCATCTTTCGAATCACTGTTCTGCAACAATTAAAAAGGCTGGTCAGATTGGTTCTAAGCAGGGAATCCCAATCCTCATCACTCATCAACATGAGGAAGTTATCCCGCGCGAGGCCTACGTTGTTCACCAGAATATCAATCTTTCCGTATTGAGCAAAGGTCTCCTCCACCATCTCTTTGGCCTGATCGAACTGTGTGACGTCAGCCTTAAAAAGACTTAGGCTCAATTGTTTTGATTTGGCCTCGCTCATGAGCGCTTCTGCGGCATTCACATCCTTCGAAAAATTAGAGATGACTTTTGCCCCTTCCTCAGCCAAGAGAAAGCAGATCGCCCTTCCAATCCCTTTGGTTCCTCCTGTGACAATCGCCACCTTATTTTCCAATAACATCCTATTCTTGCCCTCCCAAAGCCATTCCTGGATTTAAACGATGTAGATTTTACATCATACGTTTTTAGATCCCAAACTCCAAGCGCCAAATCCCAAATAAATTTCAATGAACCAAATTCCAAACATTCTAAATTGTTCCGGTCATTTGAAACCGGTATTTAGAATTTATTTGTCATTTGGGATTTGGAATTTGGCGCTTCCCCACACGGTGCTCTATGCCCTCTGCGCTATGCCAGTGGTTTTAATCTCGGTCTCTTCATTCTCCCAACCAATTCCCACAACGGTCCTCGAATCCGAAATTTCCGTATCTGCTCCATCAAATTCTGTGTGATGTTGATCTCCAATCCGGGGACAATCCATCGTTTCCGTGAAAGGGCTTTCTCCTTGACGATTTCATTTAATCTCCCTTTCAATGCGGGGGAGATGTAGAAGTGGGGATAGATGAGATTTGTCCCCTGAGGGATGATCCCCTGGGCAAGGGAGATTTGCTCCATTTCCGTCCCCGGATAGATTCGGATACCCAGCATGGCAATGACCGCTGTGGGATCGAGTTGATCCATCAATTGAAAAGACTCTTCTACCGTATTTTCATCTTCCCCCGGTCCTCCGAAGAGGAGATAATGACAGTAATTGACACGCCGCTTCAAACAGAGTTTTGAGGCTTGCAGAATATCCGCTCGTGTGAACGACTTCTTATAATTTTCAATCATCCGTGAAGATCCTGAGTCTGTTCCAAATTCAATTCCCATACACCCGGCGTCTTTCATCAGGCTCAAAAGGTTCTCGGTGAAAAATCCCGGATGGACAAAAGCACTCCATTTGACATCCATCTTTCTTCGAATGATCTCACGACATAAAGCTTCTGCAAAGGAAGGCGGGTAATTGAAGATGTCATCAACAAAGTAGACATAATCGATCCCCTCTTCGACGAGGCGATGAATCTCCACCGCCACCTCCTCGATCTCTCTCAGCCGGATCCCTTTCCCTTCCAGCAAAGGATACGTGCAGTAAATACAGGAGAAAGGGCAGCCCCGTTTCGTCTGAATATTTCCCATTCCCCCTTCTTCTAAATAGCGATGAGTTTTAAAAAGGATTCGGTCCGGGCTTCGAATGGGAAAGACCTTCGCTCCCTCTATGAGATGAGGAAAAGGTTTCTCTTTGACGAGGAGATGAGGAGAGGGGGAAATCGCACTTTTCCTCTCAAGACCCCTGACCAATTGCAGAAAGACTTCTTCCCCTTCCCCGATGATCCCAAAATCGACATTGAGGAACCGAAGAAGTTCTTGGGGGGCCAAGGAATATCCTGAGCCTCCGATGACCAAGCGTGATGAAGAGACTCGACGACAAATTCCAACGATTTCTTCCACCTCCCGGAGATACGAGACGGAGGCCGGGTAGGTGAGGTTATCAAGGTTTCTTAAAGAGATGCCGATCAGGTCGGGTTGAAATTGATGAAGGGTCTGGTTGAGATCAATCGATATCTCCTGAGAAAAACAGAGATCCATGACCTCCATCTGATGGCCTTCTTCTCTTAATGCCATGGCAATGTAAGCCAACCCCAGAGGAAAAACAGGGAAAGGCATCCTTTCACGGTTGACGGAGATCAGTAAAATTTTCATAGGGAAGTTCTTTATCTTTGATCCTTCCGATCACATCCATCTGGGCGCCCCGAAGGACAAAGTTCGACATCAGGAAATGAAAAAAATGATGCTTGGGTCCCCAGAGCAGGCGCTTCAATATCGACCGGGGAGCGCAGATATATTTCTGCGCCCAGAGGTATCCTTCTTGAAGCTCTTGGACGGTCATCTTTTTCGGTTTGAAGACCACGTGGCTCATGTCATAATGAGACCAGTTCCGGTCGAAAATTCTCTTTTCTTCCTCCATCCGCTTTTGGAGAGGGGTCCCGGGAAAGGGAGTGAGGACCGAAAAGGTAGGGAGTTCAATATTGTTTTTCTGAACAAACTCAACCGTCCTTTTAAATATCGTGGGGTCGTCTCCATCGAATCCAAAGATGAAGGACCCGTGAATCCCGATTCGGTGTTGTTGGATCATTTTTATCCAACCCGATAATTCTCTTGCATTCACAAAGTGTTTTGAAACGCTGTCCAGATTCTCCTGAAGAAGGGATTCGAAACCGATAAAGAGGGAGATACAACCGCTCTCCTGGGCCTTTTTGAGAAGCTTTTCATCCAGGGCAATTTTGATGGTCGTAAAGGCCATCCACTTGACCCCGTGGCGTTTAAAGATCTCGAAGAGACCAGAGGCATAATCCTCTTTTGCTGTCACGTTATCATCAGCTAAAAAAAGATATTCCCCTTTCTTTCTAATGATCGTAGACAGTTCCTGATCCACTTCTTCAAGGGGACGGACCCGATAGCGCTTTCCATTAATGATCGGGACAGAGCAAAATTCGCATCGGTTTGGGCATCCCCGGGTTGTCTCGATCGCTTTAAAAAAAGGATGATGCCGTTTATTCAAAAGATCCCTTCTTGGGAGAGATATTCCTCTTAAATCAGACCACTCTCGATTCTTATAGAAAGGTTTTAGACTTCCGGACTCAAAGTCCTTGATCAGTTTGTCGAACATCCCTTCCGCTTCTCCGATGAAGACCGAATCGGCATGTTCTTTCGCTTCATCGGGTAGAAGGCTCGGGTGGACTCCCCCCAAGATGACTTTCACCCCTCTGCTCCGAAACTGATCGGCAATCGAATAGGCTCTTTGGATGATACAGGTGAGACCGGTGATCCCGACTAAATCGATATGGGTATCGAAATTTACCTCTTCAATCGCTTCATTAATTATCTTGACATCATAGGTTTTTGGAAAGAGAGAAGCCAGTAAGGTGAGGCCCAAGATAGGAAAAGGGTAAAGCGTATCATTTGAGAATTTGACCCCCTTCTCTCTGGGAAAGATGAGGAGAACTTTTTTGGATGGCTGATGGCTCATATCGAATGGCCGATGGCTAAAAAGTTTTTAAATTTTTTCCAGCTGTTTTTAATCTGATGACTTCCTCTGATTACTGATCACTGACGACTGGCGCGGTTCACCATCGAGATTCGGTTGTTTCCAGGGCCGTTTCGTAGCGTTCTCCCAGACATACCGGAGGATGAGCCGGTAGGCCATTCGTTTGAAAGGGTTCGGACTGAAGAAAGCCCCCAGAAGGATCCTCGGTTGGGTATAATATTTTTTCAGATAGACCTGTTGAAGACGATAAACCTCTTGGGCAGATAGAAATTTTGTATCCATGACAGGGTGCATAAAATCATATTTGCCGAAATCCCTCTCTCTAATCCTCCCCAATCGTTCTGCCTCTTCAAAATATTTTGTTCCGGGAAGAGGGGTGGTCAGCGTGAGAACCAAAAAGTCACTCTGACTTTTAACGAACCGGAAGACCTCCTCCATGGATTTTGCAGAGTCATTCCAATCTCCGCACATGATGTTGGCCATGACCATAATCTTATTTTTCCTGAGAATATCAATGGCCTTTTGAGCCATCTCTCTCGATTGCTGTTTTTCATAGCGGCTGAGCACATCGGGTTGAATGCTCTCGATTCCCAACATCACTTCATAGAGACCGAGGCGCTTCATCTCGGGGAGGAGCTCTTCGTCTCGAAGAATATCTTTGATTCGGGATTGAAACCAGAAATGGATGCGGAGATTTGACTTTCCTAATTCTTCAAGAAACTCCTCAACTCGCTTCCGACTCCAGTTAAAGGTATTCTCGTTAAAAACAAAAAGAGTTTTACCATATTGACGGTGCAGGGAAGAGATCTCCTCCACTATTTTCTTCCCACTCCGTCCCCTCCAGATTCCATCCCAGAATCTTGTCTCAGAACAGTAAGCGCATCGGTCTCCACAACCACGGCTGGTGGAGAGACCGAAAGCTTTTCTTCCCATTCCATGCCAGTAGTAAGCCACGCTCTCCATATCGATGAGATGGTAGGCCGGAAAAGGGAGGGAGTCTAAATTTTGGATGGGAGATTGTCTTTTATTGAGAATGACTTTCCCATGATCGGAATAAGCGATACTTTTTACTTCTCTCCCTGTCCCACCCATGGAAAGGTCTTGAAGAAATTGAGAAAAAACGATCTCCCCCTCGCCCAAGATGATGTAGTTCAGTTCCTTCAATTCATGAAGGATCGTTTCAGCCATCAGGGAGAAGTGGCTTCCCCCTGCCACAATGATGGAGTTTGGTGAAAGTTTCCGGCAGAGATGAATGGCCTGGATGGCTTCCGGGGAGAGACAGGTGGCAGAACAAGTAATTCCGATGACCTCCGCTTTTGATGTGGAGATAGCATTTGCAAGGTCTCTCCAGGGGGCATGGAGAGCAGTTGCATCAATCATTTGAACCTGGTTGCCCTCTCTCTCAAGAAAGGCCCCTAACTGGAGAAGACCAAAAGAAGGGGTCCACATCCGAAGGCCCGGAAAAAGCTTGTGAGGCGGATCAATGAGAAGAACCTTCATAAAATTTCAGATTGCATCTGCCTAATGACAGGCAGGGATTTCGGATTTAAAACTCCGGACTCCGAACTCTTAACTTCGAACTGCGTTATCCCTCCAAATACTTTTGCATCGCTTCGATTCTTTCGAATACCTCAGGAGGGACCCGGTAGAGAAGATTCCCTTTGAGATCGGTGAGGACATGCGTGGTGGAGCCAGTGGCGAGAACCTTTCGGTTCTTTTGATCGAGGACCCGATAATGGAAGATCAGTTTGGCCACTTCTGTTCTCTCCAGGGTGGTCTGGATGATGAGGGAATCGCCAAAGATAGCTGGAAGCTTAAACTGGCAGTTTAATTCCACCACGGGCGCCAAAAGATTCATTTCCTTTAGCTGAAGGGGACCCATCTGGTACCGTTGGGTCAAGTCATTGCGGCCCTTCTCGAACCACCCCGCATAGTGACCATGCCAAACCACGCCATAGGCATCCACTTCATAAAATCGGACCTGAAGGGAGGTCTCGTGGTATTTCATCTTACCCCTTCCGGGCAAACCCCGTTAGAAACGACGGGGCCTCCATTTTTAATAGGATAATGATTCACTCTTATCCTCCCCACTACCCATGGCGGGGTTTTCTAACGGGATAAACGATCCCCGGCGGAAAAAGCTTCTGCCTCCCGATCAATCCATCGCATTAATTTCGTAAGTGTGGCTTCATGCCCTATTTCGATGAATTGGGTAACCCCTTCCTGAAGTAATTTCTCGACACATCGAACCCAATAGACGGGTCGGCCGATTTCCTGAGACAGAAAATCTTTGATCTCCTCTTTTCTCAAAGGGTTAATCGTCCAATGGTTGAGAATGGGGACTTTTAAGGATTGCATCTTAATATCTTTTAGAATCTTCATGATCTCTTCTCTCAATGAATAAAGAGAAGGGGAATGAAGCGCCGCATTGAAAGCAAGACGGCTGGCGGAGATGGCCTTCCGGGAAAAGGCAAGGGAAATTGCTTTTTCCACCCCCTCCTCTTCTCCGGAAAGAACGAAATGCATCGAGCCGTTATAATTGGCGATGGAGAGATGAAAGCCATTGAGGTCTTGACAGATTTTCTGGATTTCCTCTAAGGTGAGACCGATGATGCTGGCCATGCCTCCTCGATGGATTTCCCCTTCTTTCTTGAGGAGCCTGCCGATGGCTTCCGTAATGAAGAGCCCCTCTTCAAACGTGATGGCTTCAGAGGCGGCTAAGGCTGAATAGATTCCCATGCTATGTTCGGCAAAAATATCCGGATTCCATCCTTTGTCTCTGAGCCGATAGAAGTAAGCCATAGAAAGGAGATAGGTGGAGATCTGAAGCTTCAGGCTAAAATCCTCCTCTTTCTCCTCGTGCCCGAAAGAGAAGTCGAGGAGATTGAATTTCGTCTGGGGAGAGGCCCTTCTTAATAATTCTTTAAAATGCGGATCCTTCCTCAGAGGATGATGATCTTCCAAAATCGGTTTCTCCTGAAGTTGGCCAGGAAAACAAAAAGCGATTTTCCCCGTTGATGGCATCATGCGTCCCCCTGATGCTCTAAAACATATTGGGCCATGGTTCTCACCGATTGAAAGACTTTTTTCCCCACCTCTGCATCAGGAATGATGACCCCAAACTCTTTCTCCAAGCCCAAAACAAGTTCAAGGGCATCAATGGAGTCCAGCCCTAACCCCTCGCCGAAGAGAGGAGCGTCGGTCTCGATCATCTCGGGGGTCATGTCCGCAAGTTTCAATCTCTGGATAATGAGTTGCTTGATTTTTTCGATCAGGTGATCCTCTGGTTTAGCCATTCCTCTCCTCTTCTCAAAAAGATTTAGTTTCATGTTTTACGTTGCAAGTTTAGCGGTTCGGTTTCCTCATGGAGACAGGATTTAAAACATCAAACCCGAAACTTGAAACTTGCATCTATTCTTCCCAATAGGAATAAAAATTATACCATTGATCTGGATATTTTTCGATATAGGCCTCAAATTTTTTAATCCATTTTTCCATCCCTTCTCGGATGACTGCTTCTCGGTCTTCCCTCGAAGCGGAGTTAAAATAGATGGGAGGCTCAATAATTCCCCGATACTTTCGATTGCTGCCCATCACCACAAAAACCGGCAGGACCGGAGCTTCGGTGGCCATGGCAAGGATGGCAGCACCGATGGAGAAGGGGGTTCTCCTCCCAAAGAAATTGAAGACCATTGTCTTTTGAGATTCGGTCCGGTCCCCTAACATCGCCACGATCTCATTTCTTCGAAGGGCTTTGACGGCGTCCAGGATGGCCAGTGGAGAATTATCCTTCGGATTGATATAGAGGTTTTTAATCCCCTTTTTCCTCCTCATCTCCTCCCGGAAAGACCGGGTATCCCTATCTCTCTCGTCGAGGGTGAGGACGTTGAGCTTCCCTCCCTTGAAGGAAAGAAGCAGCCCTCCGATCTCCCAATTTCCAAGATGAGGGGTAATACAGATCGCCCCTTTTCCTGCACGGAGAGTCTCCGTCATGTAATCCGCCCCGACCTCTTCTTTTACCCATCGGTCTTTATTCGATGGGCGAAGGCGGTGCATCACCATGTAATCCAATAGGTATTGACCATAGTTCTGGAAAGTTTTCCGGGTTAAGGCATTTACTTTTTCTTTTGGCCAGTTCCCCCTGCCGACCCCTTCCATATTTTTCCGGACATGGCCTCTTGTCTTTTTCATCAAGAGGTAAAAGAGATCCCCGATGACCACACTGAAGAATTTTTGAATGGAACGGGGGATGAGTGTCGAGCAAAACTGGAACAGGAAGAGGTAAATAAAGCGATTGAGAGATCGGGGGTGGCGTTCTTTCATCTTAGCCCCTGAAGTGATCTTTGATAAATTTGAATTTGTCCATTGGAATTTATTTGTGATGGGGTGCTTGCCCTTTGGCGCCGTTCTGTGCGCCACGCCTGCCCGCCGCATATGTACTTTAGCAGGCGGGGGCTATTCCATTCTTTGTTTGTCGATAACGTTCGCAGAGATCACCCCAGCAGGCCACCACTTGATGGTCCACCAGAAGTTCGATCACCTCGCATTGATTTTCGCATTCCCCGCATTCAAAGCCCCGGGTCGAACAGGACTTTTGCGAAAGGTCGAATCCCCTAAATTGAGTTTGGGAGAGTTTCCCCTTCTTCACCAATTTGGCGGCCCCGATGGCACCCATGACATCAAAATGTTCTGGAATGATCAGAGGGACCTCCAGTTCTCTTTCGAGCGCTCTTCGGATTCCACGATTGGCTGCGACGCCTCCTTGGAAGACAATGGGAGAAAGAATCTCCTTTCCCCGGCAGACATTATTCAGATAATTCTTCACCAGGGAATCACAGAGACCAGCCAAGATGTCCTCAACAGAGTGTCCGATCTGTTGTTTATGAATCATATCTGTCTCGGCAAAGACGGTACATCGCCCAGCGATCCGAACAGGGTGATCGGCCTTGAGAGCGAGATCCCCAAAGGCTTCAATGGAGATCCCGAGCCTGCCCGCTTGTTGATCTAAAAAAGAGCCTGTGCCTGCCGCACACACGGTATTCATGGCAAAGTCGACAACGACGCCATTTCTCATGACGATGACCTTGGAATCCTGGCCGCCGATTTCAATGATCGTCTTTGCTTCGGGGAGAAGGTCGATCACGGCCATCGCATGGGCGGTGATCTCATTTTTGATCAGATCAGCCCCTACCAAATAAGCGGCTAAATGTCTGGCGCTCCCTGTTGTGGCGACTCCATCGATGGAAACGGATT
>DCUS01000147.1:7781-9067 GCA_002327885.1 Syntrophaceae bacterium UBA2208 | reverse complement strand
TAAACCAAAAGTTTTGAAATTTAAAGTTTGTCATTCATTTGAACTTTGATATTTGAAATTCTATTTTCTTTGCTCCATCACATCCCGGAACGCCTCGAGTCGAGTGGTCAGTCCCTCTCTTCCTGTATGTTCATCAAAGGAAAGAATGAGAAGGGGGGTGGAAGAGCCCCCCCGAACTTTCAATCTTCTTTTGATGAATTCTTGAAGGAGGGCATCAATGCCACATTTAAAGGAAGTGAGGAAGACGACCCCATCTACCCCACCGGAAAGGAAATGAAACAGAGATCCCACAATCTCTCTTCCCGATGACCAGTAAATCTCTTTAGAGAGGCCTGAAACCTCCCGGTCGATTTCTTTTTCAGAGAGGAAATCAGAGGTCAGGACCTCCATTCCCAGCCTTTTTGTCAGGGCGAGAAGATCTTTGTTGATATCGGTGTCAAAGAGATTGTAAGGATGGCCGATGAAGGCGACACGCAATGGAGCCTTTCTCCCCGCAGGCGGTATGGGAATATCTATTTCAAAAAGTTGCCTCGTGGGAAGGCAGTGAATGCGATCTATCCACTCTTTTTGGAATTTGGAGAAAGACTTTTCGGCCTCCTGAAAGGCTTTTTTGCTCTCCGATTTTGATGCGTTTAACTTTTCGCCGATCTTCAAGAAAGATTGAAAAAGGGAAATCCCTCCTTTTCGAAGATCGATGGTTTCGTCAATGACGGAAACACTTCCTTCCGTGGCAAGCCGCACAATATCCGGAGCTCCCCGAAACTTAGGACACATCATGTAAGTTCGATGAAGGCTGACTAATCGCGGGATGAATAGATGATCGACTTTGTCTTTTAATTGGATGGCATGGGTCACCAGAAGTTTCATGGGAAGGCAACTGTCTTCAAAATAGATGATCTTCTCCTTTCGTCTGACGCCGTCGGAAACCATCACCTTCCAGCCCAGCGTTTCAAAGAAAGTGTGCCAGAAGGGAAAGTATCGATAAAACATCAGGGCTCTGGGAATACCTAAGCATCCCTTCTTTTCCATTCCAACATTTCCACAAAGGCCTCGAGGAGTGTCTGAATTCGGCCTTCGATTTCCTGCTCGTCTAAAATGAGTGTGAGGATGGGGATATCCCAATCCTTCCCGACCTGAGTCAGAATTCCAGAAGCCGTGGTCTCCGGCATGCAGGCAAAGGGCATGAGGTGGACGACCCCGTCATATCCTTCTTTGGATCTCAGGATAGCTTCACCGACGGAGACATTGCATTCCGCACCGACATCGACACCCAGATAAGCTTTTGA
>DCUS01000147.1:0-7767 GCA_002327885.1 Syntrophaceae bacterium UBA2208 | reverse complement strand
GATATGGGTGGAGAACCAGGAGGTGCGGGTCACCTCCACACCCAATTCTCCCAATTTCTGCTCGACGCCTCGATTGATATGGGGGTCCATCACCGTATAAAGTTCGCCCACGATGGCCACTTTTAATGGAATGCAGGAACGATCTTGTTCCATTTCTTGAAGAAAGATCCTTCCCTTTCGAGCCGCTTCCTTAAGCGTTTTCGGATTCTTGGCCCCATCGACCCATGAAAGCGCTTTTTTAAATCGCTTCTGGGTCTCCCCTTTTTTGGGTTCCTTCGGTCTGACTTTCATCGCCAATTGTTCCAATGCCTCGCAAACCATCATCTTCTTCCAGCCCATCCAGAGCCCGTAAGGAAAGAGGAGAATATTTTTAGCGGTCAACTCCTTTCTTAACTCTTTGGTCTCTTCATGATTTTTCCAGATGGCCTGCCAGGTCAATCGAGGCGGAATGGTCAGCCATCGATAATGAAGACCCATATCTTCGAGGATCACTTTCTGAACAAGGTCATAGAGCCCCAGACGACAGGGAGGCCCGCTGCCTACCATTACAATGGTATCCGCTCCCATCTGGAGAGCCTCGATAAAATTCCCCAGGATGATTTTAAAAGGAAGGCAGATACTCTCGTTGGAATGGAGAGCACCGAGGGCCAAGGTTTTTCGGCTGGTTTCAGGAGGGACGAGATAAGGAATGCCTGCAGTTTCTGCAATCGCCTTGCAGAAGATATGCATTGAACCCAGATGGGGAAAGGTGACTTTCATCCATGTCTACCCTGTGGTTGCACCCGGTTCGACCCTCGAAAACTTTAACCATTTATAAGGAAGACAAAGAATGAACATCTCAACTGCCGGGCCTCCCCACTAACTTTTTACCTTCTGGAAAGCGCTGTGGATTTTGACTTTCGATTTTCTTCTTCCAGGCGGCTTCTGCAATCTCCTCGTAAGCTTTGGCATAGCGGTCGATGGCTTGCGCAAACTCCGTAAAGAGCTGTTCCGCTCCTTCATGGGTAAAGTATTTTGCATGTCGAAGTGCAAATTTCCTCCCCGCCTCAGGGTGGTCGATCAGGGGACAAGACCTGAAGTAGTTCTCTGAGAAAGGCTGATGGGATCGGATTTCTCGAAAGAGAGGCGAATTAAGAGCCTCCATGAGAGATTTTTCTTTGACATTGTCCGAGGCAAAATGGCAAAAGACGCAGGGCTCCACATCCCCCTGGGCGTTGACATGAAAGTATTTCCTTCCCGCTGCAATACATCCCTGCGTCAGACAGCCGTCATTCCAGAAATCGACAAAGAGCATGGGTTTGGTCGCCCGAAAATAGGCGAACCGTTCCCTCATCCGGTTCCTCTGCTCGGGAGTCGCCATGAGGGAAAGATCGGGCTTTCTTCCGATGGGAACGTAATGGAAGTTCCAGAGGAGGAGGCATCCTTTCTCCACCAGAAAATCGATAAAGGCATCGCTCGTGAGAACATCCGTATTTTGGGAAGTCTGTGTCGTTGAGACAGCAAAAAAGATCCCGGCTTTTCGTAGCCCATCCATCACCTTCTGGATTCGACTGAAGATGCCCTTGCCTCTTCTCGCATCGGTCTCTTCCTCCAGTCCTTCGAGGCTGATCGCTGGAACCACATTGCCCAATGCCACAAATTGATCGATCATCGTTTCATCGATTAGCGTAGCATTGGTATAGATCTGGAACATCATATCCCCATGCTTTTCGAAGAGATCAAAAAGGTCTTCCCTCAAAAATGGCTCTCCCCCTGTCACCAAGACCAGATGGATGCCCATTTCTTTACATTCGCCCATTAACCGATCCAACACCTCATAAGGGAGATCCTCTTGGGGATAGATCCCTGAATAACATCCATAGCAATTCAGATTACATCGCATCGTGGGGCTGATCAACATGGCATCCGGCGGATAAAAACCCCTCTCCGCATCAAAGGCTTTCCTTCGATTGGTTCCCACCAGGAGTTGGTTGATGATAAAGTTAGAGATAATTTTCTTTCGATGGTGAGGATGCGTTTCACTGAGGACTCTCCTCGCAATGGCTAACCCCGGGTGATTTGTCTGAAAAAGAGTGCGAATCCATTGAATCTTTTCCCGGTAGGGCTCTTTTTGGGGAATTTTCTCTGCAAGATGAGTTAAACGAATCAAGTTTTCTGTCGAGGCATTTGCCAGAAGAGAAAAAGCACTCGTTGTAAATTTTTCTATGGAATATCGTTTTGTTCGTCGATAAAAATCCATCCTTTTTCTCACCTCAATAGACTTCGAAGAAAGATTTTACAAACCAACCAGGTGTCGATCACAGGTCTGAAATGGCTGGAACCCGTTCCATCGACCTTTTGTGTTTTGATAGGAACAGATAACACACTGAATCCCCTTTTGCAAGCATTAATCAGGAGTTCCAGCTCTGTCTCGAATCGAGAGGTGGAGAGGCCCACTTCTTTTAATGGTTCTGCTCGAATGAGTCGAAAACCGGACTGACTGTCGGTGATGTCCGCATGGCAGAGCCGTGCGACCGCCTTCACTCCCAAACGATTCCAGAATCGACGGAGGAAGGTCATCTTTCCAAATTCTGCGGCACGGGAGCCGATGAGAAGGTCGGGTTTGACGGTTTGAAAAATCTTGAGCAGAGATGGAATTTCAGAAGGATCATGTTGACCGTCCGCATCCAGAGTGAGGACCATGTGGTAGTCTCTCTGGAGAAGATACTGGAACCCTGTGCGAAGCGCAGCACCTTTTCCAAGATTAAAGGGATGTCTTAGGAGGTGCGCTCCATTTTCTAATGCCACTCTCTTTGTCTCGTCTGAGGATCCATCATCGACCACCACCGTATCGATCTTAAGCGGTTCGATCTTTTTTAGGACAGAACCGAGGGTCTCTTCTGCGTTATAAGCGGGAATGAGAATACAGATTCTATCCAAGAAGGGCCCTCCTCATCATCGTGAATTCAAAATCGCTAAGAAGCCGAATCAATCGTTCTTCCGTTGTCCTGATCTTCCCGTAACAAACAAATCGTTTGATCCATGGAAGAGTGAGGGGCGGAGAAAAGGAGTCAAACTCAGAAGGGTGGCAGAAGATGATGGCAGGGTGGCCAAGACGATTCAGTCGGTCGATGGTGTTCCGAATCCTTCGATAAGGAAATATTCTCAACCCCCATCCGCCGCCGATGGGCAGATTTCCGAGAGGAGATCGCATCACCAGGGGAGGAAACTCTTTGATTTCACCGTAGGACGTGGTGAGGGGATAGGGGATCGTCGGAGCCCTGGGAATCCCGATAAACCGAAGCGGAGCAATGCTCGAATCGTAGAGAAATCCATGCTGAGCCAGGAGGTCGAGGGCCCAATAAGAATTTTTTTTCCCGCTACAGATCGACCACTCCGGTGCCCGATAACCAATCATTTTCTCACCCATCATCCCTTCCATCAGGATTTTGGATCGGAGGAGGTCTTGAAGAAACTCCTCCTCGGTTTGTTTGTACACCTGAACATGACCATAACCATGGGAGGCGATTTCATGCCCTTCGGAACAAATCATCTTCACGATCTCGGGGGTTCTTTCTGCAATGTATCCAAGAATGAAGAAGGTGGCTTGCACTTTAAAATGGCTAAAAAGGGTGAGGATCTTCTCCATATTCCCCAAGATTCGACTTTCACATTGATCCCAGCGTGAAGGCGGGAGAATATGTTCGATATCACAGATATGATACCAGTCCTCCACGTCCACCGTTAAAATGTTTTTCATGAAGAGGTCCTTATCAAATTGTTCAGAAAATAATAAAATCTCCTCCCCCCTGGAGACTGTGTCATAATGTCATTCTGAGGCGAAAGCCGAAGAATCTATATAAGATGAATCCGTAAAAAGCCCCCAAAGTGGTCTTTGCGAGCGAAGCGAAGCAATCTCGTATTTTTTAAGTGCTTGATTTTATGGGATTGCTTCGTCGCTAAGCTCCTCGCAATGACACGTGGCTGGACTTTTTACGAGACCATCTATAATAGATTCAGTTGAAATCATTAGATTCTTCACTTCGTTCAGAATGACAAACACAGCATTCACCCAATTACGACACAGTCTCCTGGCGGGGGAGGATGAAGGTGGGGGGGGTAATCACTGGTGTCCACCCCCGCCCCTGCCTGCTGGCAGGCAGGGGCTTCGTAGCCATCACCTTAACCCAAACACTTCGGAAAATTTTCGTGTTTCAGGTTTTTAGCTTGTAACTCGTAACTCGAAGCATGATGTCTATCGCTTTTCTAAAAATCGTTTCATCTCCGGGTCGTAGAGGAAGGTGAAAAGAGTCGCCGCCGATCCCAACAGAGGAAGCGGATCATCTTTTGAAATAATATCATCCGAAGTATGGGGGTCAAAGAAATGAAAGAAGGAGGGATGGAGATGAAACCGGTTGGGATGATTAAGAAAATGGAGGAGATCACCCAAGAGGAGCCAGCGACATCGCTTTCCCGCTTCATAGTGAAGAACAGGTTCAAAATTCTCCCCCTGGGACATCCTCAGAATGAGATAGGGAAAATCAACCCCTGAAATAATCGCCAGTTGCAGCGAACCCCAGAAACGGGGATTGAGTTCCATCAGCTTTGGGACTCCATCTCTTGGGTCCACTTTGAATTCGGCCATGCCGACACCTACCCAGTTTAATAATTTAAGGAGCGATAAGCCCAATTCCATAATTTGAGGATGTTCCACCCCCTCCCGCAGTGTGCTAGGGCCCCCCGGAACGGGATACATTCTCAACTTTTTGTGAATAAAGGCAGCCTTAATGTTTGAAGCCTCATCAAAAAGAGCGGCGAACCCAAAGGTCCCTCCTCCATCAGGAATCCATTCTTGAATGATCGGAAAAGGGTATCGTTCGTGGACACTTTGATAAGCGCTAATCAAATCCTCCTTTTTTTTTACATAGACAATACCAAAGGCCCCGGAACTGATTCGAGGTTTGATGACATAGCCCTCCCCTTCCCCTCCCCCCCAGGGAGGAAGGGCAACCGTGGGAGGGGAATAATATGTCTTTGGCGTTGGGATTCCATGGGCCTCCGCAAACTGAATCAGATTTCTTTTATCCCGAACAAATTCGATTTTCTTCAAATCAGGGCCGAGGAAGTAAGTATGTTGGGAGATCTCGGAATGATGTTTTGCCAGTAAAAGCAAGGTTTCCTCCTCCATCGGGAAAAGGCAATGGTAACGGTTTTTTTTAATCTCTGTTAGGAGAAATTCAACAAATTGATCCGGGGATCGCCGTGGTGAAGGATAGATGAGACGCCGGGCACAATATTTTGATAAAAAAGAGGTATTGAGAAATGTCCGTTCTCCAACGGTGACAGAAATTCCCTTCCGACCCAGGGACCGAACCACGGCCAATGTTTTTCTAAAATGTCCATCCGTGACCAGAACGCTCTTCATATTGCGGAATGGTGATTGCGCATTACGGAGTTTAAATTTTTAATTCTTCTATTTCTTCATTCCGGATTCCGCATTCCCTGCCTGCCGGTAGGCAGGCGAAATCCGAATTTAAATCAGGCCTTCATCGGCGAGGCTTCGATAACTCTCCCCTGCCAGGATGATATGATCATAAACTTTGATCCCGAGAAGGCGGCCCGCCTCTACTAATTGTTTGGTCATTCGGAGGTCCTCTTCACTCGGGCTCGGATTTCCACTCGGGTGATTGTGGATCAAAATAATTCCAGATGCAAGTTCTAAAAGAGCTTCGTGAAAAACATCCCGGGGATGAACGATGCTCGCCTCAAGAGTCCCCTCCGAGATGGTCGCTTCCTTTATCAAACGATTCGCTCGGTTGAGAAGAAGGACTTTGAAGATCTCTTTCCTTAAATCTCTCATGAGAGGAAGATAATGGTTTGCCACATCAGAAGATCGCTTGAAAGACGCTTTTGGAATATGGCTTTGGGATTGAAACCTTCTCACCAGCTCAAAGGCGGCGGAGAGAATAGCGGCCTTTGCAGACCCGATCCCCTTCACCTTCATCAACTCAGAAGGGGAACGGGAGAAGAGTTTCTGAAGAGATTCATATTGATCCAAGAGCTCCCTTGCCAAATCAATGGCGGTCTTCTTTCTCGTCCCCTTTCCGATTAAAATGCCCAGGAGTTCTGCTTCCGTGAGGGGTTGGGGGCCCTGTTGAAGAAGCCGTTCTCTGGGTCTCTCCTTTTTGGGCCATCGTGTGATCTTGTAAGAAGACTCATCCATGGTTGATCAAGTGGAAGCAGGGGGTTCTTCCTGTTTAATATCTCCTTCGGCAGGGACGGATAGCAATTTTTTTCCGAAAATTTTCGAAAGCAGGATGCTTAATTCATAGAGCCCGATGAGAGGAAGAGCCATCAGCACCTGAGAAATGATATCGGGTGGGGTCATCACGGCGGCAAAGATAAAGATCAGGAGAATGGCATATTTCCTCTTTTGGGCTAATGTCTTTGCATCGACCACCCCCATCCTTGCCAGAAGCACCAAGACGACAGGGAATTCAAAAACCAGACCGAAGGCGAACAAAAACTTGATGCTGAAAGAGAGGTATTCTTTCATGCTTGGCATGGGTTTGATGAAGTCCGTGGCGTATCCTAAGAGAAACTTGAACCCGACAGGAATGGCAATGAAATACCCGAAGAGAATCCCGAAAGCAAAAAAGAACGACCCACCCAGAACAAAAGGGATCACATATTTTTTCTCTTTTTGATAGAGACCCGGCGCAACAAAAGCCCAGATTTGGTAGAGAACGAAAGGGGAGGTTAGAATGATCCCTGCAAGGAAGGCCACCTTCATATAGGTAAAGAATGCCTCGGCCACACTGATGAATATGAGCGCTCCCCCATCGGGCATCATTTTCATGAGCGGTGCGGCGAGGATGTCGAAGAGAGGCTCTTTAAGGGCATAGCAAATAAAAAAACCCAACCCGATCGCGATAAAGGAGAGAATGAGTCGCTTTCTCAATTCCTGGAGGTGAGAGGTGAGGGGGAGTTTCTTCTCATCCATGGGGTGGAATCCCCTCTTTTTCCCCTTCGGGTTTCACTTCCTTTTTCTCTTCCGTGTTTTCCCATTCGGTTTGGCCGGAAGTCTCTTCGACGGGTGGAGTCTCAGCAGGAGCAAGCTCCTCTTGTTGTGTGGATGTCTCTTCTGCCGTGGGCTCCGGAGAAGAAACCTGTTCCGCTAAATCTGCCAGGAGATTCTCATCGGTCAGGGTATGTTTAATCTCTTCTAAATCCTTCGTCTCAGCCTCAAAACTTTCTTTCACTTCGTCGGTCGCCTTTTTAAACTCCCTCATGGCCCTCCCAAAAGCCTTGGCCAGTTCTGGAAGTTTATTTGGGCCGAAAACGATCAAGGCAATGGCTACGATAATCAAGAGTTCCGGGACCCCAATATTAAACATAAATCCTCCTGAAAAGTTTTATATCATAATTTTTCTTCCCTTTGCAATGGGGGGTTAAGCCGGCCGGTCGGTCCTCCCCGCTCCTCGCTGAGACTGTGTCGCAATGAAGGAAATGCAATACTTGTCTGAACGCCTGCCTACCGCAGGCAGGCAATGACACGTGGTTGGACTTTTTACGAATGCATCAACTATAAATTGTTAAAAAATATCTTTAAATTTAGGTTATAATGGTTATTTAGGGATTAGCGATGGAACTTGCATTTCTGAAAACATTATTTATCATTTTCGGGGTTTCTGCCTTCGTTGTCTTCGTTCTTCAAAAATTGAAGGTATCTTCGATCGTTGGATTTCTCATTGCCGGAGTGGCTCTGGGACCTCACGGATCTGGAAT
>DCUS01000041.1 GCA_002327885.1 Syntrophaceae bacterium UBA2208 | reverse complement strand
AAAAATGGGCACCCGTAACGACCCCCCACCATTACAAAAGGGCTCACGAGGTTCTTTATCTACCTGCTTATCGATAGAAAAAAACAAGGCAGATCGGATTCAATCCCCATAGCTGGCTATACGCGGCTTAGTTCTTCAAACGTCATTCTGCAACTCCGCTACAGAATGACGCTTATTCGTAATATACACTTATTCTGAAAATTATGGAACATAAAGTTTCGGGAAGGACTAAAAAATTCTTGCCTTATTTTACTTTTGACGGAGCCCCCCTGAAAGGTTACTATAATAGCGAACCATAAGGCCTAAATTGAAGGTATGGAGGTATACCAATGGAACCTCAAAAAACGAACAAGGATGTAATGACCTCAGATTTTTCTACAATAAAGACGGATGCCAACCTTAAGGAAGCCTTTGAAGGCATCAAGAAAATGCTGGAAAAGTCTCCTCATTCGCCCGGGCTGATTGTTATCGAAAATGAGGGAAATTATGCGGGCGTATTGACTCTTGCCGATTTTATGAATGAACTTCGTAAACTTTATCGTGACGCTTGCGACAAGACCGGGGGAAAGGAATGGATGGCGAGTTTATTCACCGAGTGCGAACTTATGGGAATAAGGAAAGTCTATGAAATCACAAGCGGCAAACGTCTGTCGATTAAATCTGGTGATAGTTTTGAAAAAGCATGCGAATTGATCCTGCACAAAAAGATAGACTTACTGGCAGTAGTTGATGAGAAGTCAATGCCAGTAGGGATCATAACCAGAAGACATGTGTTGACCGAGATAGGTTCCAGAATGTTCAAATGAATATGCAGAGCAGGGGCAACGGTTTAAGGGGCTGGATTTTTTCGCTTCAACCCTGCTTTTTTTCGAGCGAGGATCGTGGAAAGATTTGGGTAACACACCCTTTCACCTACAAGTCCACGCCTTGTGACATCGTCGAAAAGTGATGATTTTCGTTGGAAAGCGTGAACGAAAAGTAAAGAAGAAAGGCAGAACCATTTGTGGTCCTGCCTTTGGTTCACTTTTCCAAAAAGCCAATACTCCAGCGAGGGGTATCCCATTCCCCTCCTGCCCCGTAAAACACGAGGTCACCGAGGACGCTGACCCTACGTCTAAACTGACAGAAATGCAAAAACAGCGCCTTAGCTATTTGGATTGATTTCATTAAGTTTTTTTACCGCCAGGTGCTGGCCATCATGAAAGCGTTTCCGTTTGCTTTCCCGATTCCATTTCCATTGCCATTGCCGATTGCTTTTCCGTTACCATTGCCGTTGATCCGCATTCTCTTCGCTGCCAGTTTCAGGCCATTGGTTGGAACAGCTTTCCCGGCAACGCTAAGCGACTTGTTCGCGGCTTCGAGAATGGAAACCACGCGAAGACCGCTGTATCCATCGCTCAACGGACGCATTCCGTTCTGGATGCACGCAATGAAGTGGTCGCACTCTTTCCGAAGCGGCTCATGGTCGTCAATTCGCGGACTGTGGATATCTCCATAGCGATAGGAAAACTGGAAGTCCGCATAGGTATCGTAGTACGGCGGGACATCCACCCCCTTGTCATAAATCTTGATCTTTTCCTGCGACTCAATGTCATCATAAACAAGCATCTTCTTGCTTCCGACAATGGTTGTCTTCCGAATCTTATTCGGATCGAGCCAGCTGTTGTGAATAAAGGCAATCACCCCACTCTTGAAATTGAGCGTCGTCGTGGCCACATCCTCGATTCCTTCGTGAAAATGGGCTCTCCCCTGGCAGTTGACCGATACGGGCGTTTCTCCCAGGATATAGAGAATCGTTGAAATATCATGCGGCGCCAGGTCCCAGACCACATTGATATCCTGCTGGAAGAGACCGAGGTTGACCCGGGTTGAGCTGATATAGAGGATTTTCCCAAGCTCCCCGTTCTCCACAAGCGTCTTGACCTTATTCACAGCGGCGGTATACTCAAAGGTGTGCCCAACCATGAGGACCCGTTCCTTCTCTTCAGACAATTTCACCAGTTCGGCCGCTGTCTCATAAGAATGGGTCAGGGGCTTTTCGATAAAAACGTGTTTCCCGTTCAGGAGAAACTCCTTTGCAAGGGGATGGTGGGTCTTTACCGGAGTCGCGATGGCCACCCCGTCCACGTCGGACCTGTCGAAAAGCGCCTTATAATCGGACAGCACCTCCACGGAAGGGTAAAGGTTCTCCATCCGGTCCAGCCTCTTCTTGTCCAAATCACAACAGATGACCTGTTCAACCTTGTTCGATTGAACATAGTTTCTGATCAGATTCGGCCCCCAATACCCACAACCAATGACTGCGATCTTCATATGATCCTCCTTTTGCACCATGCAAGGTGCAAGCTATAGGCTGATTTTTACCACCCGCTCGCATGACTCGCTTGAGTCACAGAGTTCGCAGAGGGAAACGTGATTTTTGGAGAATCGAGAAACAACGATTCTCCAAAAGGTCTCATGGCCTTACTTCAAGAATGCGAATCATAAGGCAGATTGCATTTTGTTTGTCGGCACCTCCCGACAAACAAAATAAACATTTCCCTCTGTGGTGAAACATTCCCTTTCATATTCTTCTTAGACGGCGCCGCTGTCTTTTAGCACCGCCTTTGCCGTCTTGAGCAAAATCTTTATGTCCAGCCACAAAGTCCAGTTATGCACGTACCTCAGATCCATACGGACCATGTCGTCAAACGACGTTTTACTTCTTCCCTCCACCTGCCAGAGCCCCGTGATCCCGGGCTTCACTTCGAGGATTCTTCTCAGATGCGAGGGTTCGTACTTCTCAACCTCATAGGGAATCGGAGGGCGGGGGCCGAGCACTGGTTAGCTCCCTTCTCATCCGTGTCAGGAAGAATGATTCCGATGACATCGTCCTCTATCCACCCTTTAAAATCCGTCTCCCTGGCAAAGGGGGCAGAAGGTCATTTCGTATTTTTCTGGATCAAAAGCCTTACCCATTTCTTTTTTACCTCCGCGCCCTTCGGACGTTTATCCCCTGACCTGCTCTCATCAATTGCCGATTCTCCAGGATCACCGGGTCAACAATCTCCCCACAGATCAAACATTTCCATCCCCAGAATTGTTCTTGGAGACCGTAAAACTTGTCATAGATTAAGGCACATCGGCAGCGAAGACATTTCGTAAGAAGCAATTGATCCATTAAATCTACTTCATTCCCGCCGGGTGGAAAACAGTGTGGAATATCATTTCATAGGGTTCTTGGAGCAGGTTCATCGTCCCCCGGAGTACCTTAAAGCGCTCCGACTTCAGGTAGGCCCTAAGGTTCTTCTGGGTATCCCATTCTTCAAGAAGGAAGAGTCGATTCTCATCCTCCATACCCTTGCAGAAGTCGCAACGCTTGCACCCCTTCTCCATCCTTATGGAACCGGTCAGCAAGACAATCGTTTGTGACAGTTCCAGGCACTTCTCGGGAAGGACCTTCATTCGTATGATGACAAGGTTCATAAAAACAGGAATAGCAAATGGCTTGCCAAGAGGCGAAAAAAATCAGAGGTTTCGAATCTTCCTTTAAATAACGGGAGATTAGGTCAATGGGAGAGGGCAGTAAAGAAGCAAAAAAATAAAGTGGTTGCCCTCAATATTTGGCAGAACCTCAATATACTGAGGGATACTTTGAGGGGATTCAGACAGCCTAATCTGACTCCTTGTTCTCCGGCCGGAGTATCACGAGCTATTTCGTTTATTACCACTTGAAATGTTGCATAGAAGAGTAGAAATTGGAAAACAAGACTTCAGGAAGGACTCCTCGATCTCCCAAAAATCTCGCCGATCAAAAGGTTAGCTTTAAAGTTTCACCTACAAAGAGTGAGGATCAGTCTATATTAGGGGTTGATGATTTCCATTCGAAAGAAAGTATAACGGGCTACTAAGCCGCGACGGCTTGAGCGGCGAGTTAGATTCATCTCTGCCGTATTTAGTTTGAGATGTTTGGTGCCTCTTCCCAATTTACCGCTCGGAAGAAGCTCTCGCAGTTGCCGAATTTACTATTTCGATAGGTTTGCATTCCGGAAACAACACCATCAAAAACCCAAATAAGGACATAATGGTCGTCCTCAAACCCGATGTAGTTGGTAGAACAATATTGCCAGGCTTCATTCTTGCCCCTGAATTGTAGGTTTTGTGGATCACCCATTACCTGCCGAAGCTCAGCCACCGACATTCCAGGTCTAACCGTCGCAGATTTTCTTACGACTTCGCTTTGGGACGCACATGCCTGCAAGATGAGCATCAACGCTACAATGACCATATATCTCATGCGATCCCCTCCTGAATCTAACTATTCTTTTTCTATTCTTTCTCTAAAACGATCAACCAGATCTCTTCTTCTCCCCCCAAAAAGGGCCATTGGGTGCCATTTTTAACAGAAAAGACCATTCTGGACAATATTATACAAAATTTGCGTAATTCAAGAATGAATTATCTTGCTCGTAAACCCATTATCAATTTCCATTTATATTCTACACAATTTTCAAGAATTAGGCAAGAGAATGTACTCAATAACATCCTGACCATTAAGTCCTCGAATACGCGGTTAACCGTCCGGAGCAGCCCATTGTTCTGCCATACCTTTCTGCTAGAGAAGTAGCCAATAAGAGCTTCAAAAACATGGCCACCGGGATCCATTCAGGCTAAGCAGGTTGGAGTTCTGAGGAAGATCATGAATGAGTCAATCAATACTTCTTCATTTCTCATTCTCCTCCTGAAATTTTCAATGCCCCACAATCACCATTATACGAAGTAACTCTATTAGGCAAATAAATGCAACTGCAATCCAAAGTGGGAGCTTTCCAATAGCAGAAGCTATGGTGCAAATAATAGCTGCAATTAAGAGAAGCACAAAAACTGCAAACATAGAATCCCC
>DCUS01000005.1 GCA_002327885.1 Syntrophaceae bacterium UBA2208 | reverse complement strand
TCCGGAGTTTATTAAAAGCCCCTTTAATCCCCATCATATGGTCATTGATTTGTGGAATGAGTTCTTTGGTAATTTCCACAGGGATTGAGAGGAGTAAATCTTCTTTATTTTTAAAATATTCATAAATTGTGGCGTCCCCTATGCCTGCATCTTTAGCTATTTCAGCAATCGTAGCATTTTGGTAACCTTTATCTCCAATAATCTTTATAGCTGATATTAATATTTTTTTCTTTTTTTCGGATTCTTGATTTTCATTGATATTATTCTGAATGAATTTCGGCTTTTTTTTCAAATTGTTAGACATTCTTTACAGTTTTTTAATAATTTAATTCGGAATTTTCGTTTAAAATCATATATGATTGGATTCTTTTGTCAAGTCCTTTTTCAAACTACTCTAATTATTTAAAATTATTAGCCTATTACAATGATAAAACAATCAATAATTTCTCTCGAATAAAATTCGGAAACTTCATAAATCGAGACGTTTTATTTGACAGAAAGTTAAGGTTTTTGTTATAAAAACGTTCATGAAAGATTTGGAAAAAAGAAAGATCCTCAGTGAAGTGGCCTTGGGAAATATCCCTCCAGATTCAATGATCACAAACGGGACTCTTTTTAATGTATTTACGAGAGAGTTTGTCAAGAGACAGTCCATCTGGATTAAGGATGGAAGGATCGCCTATGTGGGTCCGGATCATGATCCCCAAAGGGACGGTAAAACCCAGGTGATCGATGCAGAGGGAAGGGTGCTGCTCCCTGGATTGATCGAAGGGCATACGCACCTTAGCAGGTCTGGCATAGAGGAATTCGTCAAGCATGTAATTCCATGTGGAGTCACTACGGTCATCATGGAAACCATTGACTTAGGAACGATTGCTGGAAAGGTGGGGATGGAATATTTTGTAAAAGGGCTTGAAGAGCAACCCATTCGATTCTATTACACGGTGGCTCCTCTCTGTGGCCTTACTCTTGATGAAGAGATTAATGCCCCAAGCAATGAAGAACTTACGCCTTTATTGAAAGATCCGAATTGTCTCGGAATAGGAGAGATTTATTGGGGGAACATCTTCTTGGAAGGGAAACAGGGGGAAAGAATAAGAGAACTTGCGTCCATGAGCCTTGAATTAGGGAAGAGGGTGGAAGGGCACACCGCAGGGGCTTCAGCCAGAAAGCTCCAGGCCTATACGGATTTCGGCATCTCGTCCTGCCACGAACCCATCACTGAAGAGGAAGTCTTAGATAGGTTGAGACTGGGCTACTGGGTGATGATCAGAGAAGGGTCCATTCGGAAGGAACTTCCTGCAGTCGCAGGGATTTTCAAGAAGAAAATTGATTTTAGAAGGCTCACTCTTTCAACAGACAGCATGGATCCTGAAGGATTCATTGAAGAGGGTTATTTGGATGCGCCACTGAAGACTGCATTAAAACTTGGAGCTCCACCTGAGGTCGCCTATCAAATGGTGACCATCAATGTGGCAGAGCATTTCCGTCTCGATCATCTCATCGGTTCTCTCTCACCGGGAAAGATGGCAGATATTTTAATGATTCCTACTCCTGAAGAATTCTCGCCTTTATGGGTGATGTGCGAAGGGAAGATCATCTTCAGAGATGGAAAATCTCTGGCTGAACCTAAAAAAGTTTTTTTTCCGGATGACATGTTTAAAACAGTGAATATCCCGGAGAGTATATTCTCCTCAAACGGTGGAACCGCGGCCGTACCCACCGGAGCTTTAATGAAGGCGGGGAAGGTTCGAGCGATGGAGTTAGCCACCGAGCTCGTGACCAAAGAGACCATCATTGATCTTGATAATCCCGAGGAATCCAAAGAGGTCATGATGCTTCTTGCATTAGATCGAGTTGGGAGGGGTGGGGCTTTTATGGGATTTCTCAAAGGATTTGGACTCGAAAGAGGGGCTTATGGAACCACCATGTCCTGGGATACCATCGATATGTTCGTTGTGGGATGTGATACCCTTTCCATGGAGACGGTCATCAAAAGACTCAGAGAGATCGGAGGGGGAGGTGTTTATGCAATAGGACAAGAGGTCGTTTCAGAATTTCAATCGTCTCTCTGTGGTTTCTACTCACTTAAGCCGATGGAGATATTGAGAACCGAAATCAAAAAACTTGAGGAATCTCTGAAGAAAAATGGTGTGAAACTTGGAAAACCCGTTCTCACGATCGATATCCTCGGGACACCTGCCATTCCTCATCTTCGCATTACTCATCACGGCTATGTCAGATTAAAAGATAGAGCCGTTCTGCCTCTTGAAATCGAATAACCCTCGATCCATTTATAAATCTTGAGGCAAATTTGTTTAAAAGAAGATGCTGAGGGCATCGTCGGGGTCGTATTTTTCCGGAGGTTTTTTGTCTTTCTCTTTTAATTTGGCATGTGCGGCGGCCAGCCTTGCAACCGGGAGCCGCGGGACAGAGCAACTGACATAGGAAAGTCCGATGCTGTGGCTGAATTCGACCGATTCCGGATGGCCGCCATGTTCCCCGCAGATTCCAATCTTGAGGTCAGGTTTCGTCCTTCTTCCCCATTCGATCGTGATCATCATTAACCTTCCCACGCCTTTCACATCCAATACCTCAAAGGGATTGTCCTGGAGAATCTTTCGCTGATTGTAGAGAGGGAGAAATTTGTTTTCTGCATCCTCTCTGGAAAATGAGAAGGTGGCCTGGGTGAGATCGTTCGTCCCAAAAGAGAAGAAATCTGCCACTTCTGCTAATCTTCCAGCCCTCATACAGGCCCTGACCACTTCAATCATTGTTCCAAATTTAAATTGGATTTTTACTCCGTATTTTTTCTCAACTTCTTTTTGCACCTTTTTGACCAGTTCACAAACCCATTTCAATTCCTGGGCTGTGCAGACCTGAGGAACCATGATCTCGGGTTGAATATCGAGACCCTCTTTCATCAATTCCGCCGCCGCTTCAAGAGTGGCTTGGATTTGCATTTTATAGATCTCAGGATAGGTAATCCCCAGTCTCACTCCCCGGTGGCCAAGCATGGGGTTCACCTCCATCATCTCTTTCACTTTCCTCAGGGTTTCCTGTTGTTTTCGGATCAGTTTCTTGTCAAGTTTCTTCTCTTTAATCTCTGTGATCTCAGACACCGTGTGCTCAATGAGCTTTAAGGATTCCCGGGAGGAGGGATCTAAATATTTGAGCGCCTCGGAGATGTTCTCCATGGAGTCGAGGGCGACTTCGAGATTTTTCAAATTTCTAAGCTCGGATGCCAATTCTTCTGCAGAGGGAAGAAATTCGTGAAGGGGTGGATCGAGAAGGCGAATCGTTACCGGAAGTCCCTTCATCGTCTTAAAGATTTCTTTAAAATCGCTCTTTTGCAAAGGAAGGAGTTTGGCAATTGCCTCTGCTCTTTTATCCCTCGACCCCGCCAGGATCATTTCCCGAACGATGGGAAGCCGATCCACAGCATTAAACATTCTTTCGGTTCGGCAGAGGCCAATGCCTTCTGCGCCCAACTGCCTCGCCTTGGTTGCCGACTCAGGTGTATCCGCATTGGCGCGGACGCCCATGGTCCTGATCTCATCCGTCCAGGTCAAAAGTGTGAGAAGGTCTTTGCTAATCTCTGGATCTACCGTTGGAATCTCTCCCAAATAGACCTCGCCCCTGGACCCATCGATGGTGATAAAATCTCCTTCCCTAATGCGAACATTTTTGAGGAGGGCCTCTCTCCCTTTCGAATCGATCCGGAGTTCTTCACATCCCGAGACGCAAGCCTTCCCCATGCCCCTGGCCACCACGGCGGCATGAGAAGTCTTTCCGCCGCGGCTGGTCAAGATTCCCTCGGAGGCGAAGAAACCATGGATATCTTCGGGTTTCGTCTCTTCTCGAACTAAGATCACTTTGTAGCCCAGTTTTCCTACGCGTTCGGCCTCATCCGCATCGAAAATGGCTTTCCCGGATGCCGCTCCCGGAGAGGCAGGGAGACCCACGGCAATCGGCTTCCCCTTGAAGTTCGGGTCAATTCGTTGATGGAGGAGTTGTTCCAACTCCTGAGGTTTTAATCTCAGAACAGCTTTTTCTTTATGAATCAGTTTTTCAGCGACCATCTCCTTGGAAGTTCGAACGATCGCTTGAGCATTCATCTTCCCGTTTCGAGTTTGAAGAATATAGAGGATTCCCTTCTCCACAGTGAATTCAAAATCCTGAACTTCATGGAAATGCTCTTCCAAATTTTTTCTAACCCGTTCCAGCTCTCGATAGATTTTCGGCATCTCCCTCTTCATCTCTTGAATGGGTTTGGGGGTCCGGATCCCGGCCACGACATCTTCCCCCTGAGCATTGACGAGATATTCGCCATAGAGAACATTCTCTCCGGTCCCCGGGTCTCGCGTGAAGGCGACCCCTGTCGCTGAGTCAAAACCCATATTCCCAAAAACCATCGTACATACATTGACGGCGGTTCCGTTCGCCACCTCAGAAGTGATGTTAAATTGCTTCCGATAATCCACCGCCCTCTTTCCCATCCAGGATCTGAACACGGCTTCAATGGCGAGTTTTAATTGGACCATCGGGTCTTCCGGAAAAGGAGTTCCTGTCCTCTTTTTAATCAATCCCAGATACTGATGACAGATCTCTTTGAGATGATCCACATCAAGATCGGTATCCTCCCGGGCTCCTACCGTCTCTTTTGTCTTGTTGAGGATTTTATCAAATTCTTTTTCTCCCATCCCCAGGGCAATTTTCCCGAAGAGTTGAATAAATCGCCGGTAGGCATCATAGGCGAATCTTCCATCCGAGGTGATCTGAATCAAACCCTCAAGGGTTTCATCGTTTAACCCCAGATTGAGAATGGTGTCCATCATCCCGGGCATGGATATCGCTGCACCCGACCGGACGGAAAAGAAAAGGGGATTTTGAGAGCTTCCGAATTGTTTTCCCGTTTTTTCCTCAACCGCTTTCAGATTCTCTTGCGCCTCTTCCATTAGGCCTTGAGGGACCTTCTTTTTGTTTTCGTAGTAATGAAGACAGGCCTCCGTCGTGACAATAAATCCAGGGGGGACGGAAAGACCCATACGGGTCATTTCAGCCAATCCCGCCCCTTTCCCTCCGAGAAGTTTCTTATTGGTTCCATCCCCGTCTTCGAAAAGATAAACATATTTTGGAGTTTTCATGAATATGAGTTCCTTATTTGCAGAGATTAACCCCGTATCATCCGAAAGCCCCTGTCTTCAGAAAAGGCCTATCCTCTTAGGGCGGGGAGATACGGGATTGACATTAATTATAATTGATTAAACCACTAATCTCCATTATAATATATCGTGATATTTTTAGTAAAAAAACCGGAAAATTTATGGAGAGTTCCAAGGAGGGGGATATGGGGAAAAAACCTTACATTCTTTGGTTTGATGAAATTGGACTTGGTGATATTCCCATTGTAGGAGGAAAGAACGCCTCCTTGGGAGAGATGCGAAGAGAACTAACAAAGGAAGGAGTGAACGTCCCGAATGGATATGCTGTGACAGTGAATGCCTACCACGCCCTTTTGGATGAAGGGATTGTGCAAGACTGGCATGATGCCAAGAGTAGACCAAAGATTAAAGAAAGTATCCAGGAGGCCCTCTCCGGTCTCGATGTTGAAGATGTAGAAAATCTTTCAGAGAGGGGAAGCCGGGTCCGGAGGCTTATCCATAGCCTCGAGTTTCCCAGAGAGATCGTTGAAGAGGTTGTTAAAGCCTATCGGAAGTTGTGCAAGGAGTACGGAGAGGATACGGATGTTGCAGTTCGTAGCAGCGCCACGGCAGAGGACCTTCCCGGTGCGAGTTTTGCCGGTCAGCAGGAGACCTATCT
This sequence comes from Syntrophaceae bacterium UBA2208, assembly GCA_002327885.1. GTDB lineage: Bacteria > Desulfobacterota > BSN033 > BSN033 > UBA1163 > UBA1163. Next base: position 3,985 of record DCUS01000005.1, on the reverse strand, counting down.
CAATATCCGCGGTGAATATGCCTTGGTCCAAGCCTGCAAACGATGTTTTGCTTCACTCTTTACCAACCGGGCTATCTCTTACAGAACCCATCGAGGATTTGACCACTTTCAGGTCGCTCTCTCCATCGGAGTTCAGAAGATGGTACGTTCCGATAAGGCCTGTTCCGGAGTCATGTTCACCATTGATACAGAATCCGGCTTTCCGCATGTGGTTTATATCACCGGGGCTTACGGTTTGGGGGAAAATATTGTTCAGGGAGTCATCAATCCCGACGAATTTTATGTATTCAAACCCTGCATCAAGCAAAATTATCACCCCATTATTCAAAAAACCCTCGGGAGCAAAGAGATCAAAATGATCTATACGCTGGAAGGGGAGGGATCGACCAAGAATATTCCTGTCTCCGCACAGGAAAGGGCAAATTTTATCCTCAACGACGAAGAGATTATTCAACTTGCCCAATGGGGAATAAAAATTGAAGAGCACTATTCGAAAAAAGCAGGGGTCTACAGGCCCATGGATATTGAGTGGGCAAAAGACGGGATGACCCAGCAACTCTTTATCCTTCAAGCAAGGCCGGAGACAGTAAAATCCCAGGGAGCCATGAATATTTTGGAGACCTATTCCCTAAAAGAAAAAGGAAAGGTTTTGGTCCAGGGGAAAAGTGTCGGTGAAAAGATTGGCGCTGGCCCCATCAATGTCATCACCAGTGCAAGAGAGATAGAGAAGTTTAAAAAGGGGGAGATTTTGGTGACCCAAATGACAGACCCGGACTGGGAACCCATTATGAAAATCGCTTCAGGCATTGTGACCGACCGCGGAGGAAGGACCTGCCATGCAGCCATCATCAGCCGTGAGCTTGGCGTTCCCTGTGTGGTGGGGACAAGTAAGGGAAGTGAAATTCTGAAAGACTATCGAAGCGCCACAGTCTGTTGTGCAGAAGGGGAGACAGGATTGGTTTTCGAAGGGATCCTCGATTATGAGGTGAGGCGCTTCGACATGGCGCATCTGGAGAAGCCCCAGACAAAAATCATGATGAATGTGGGAAATCCAGATAACGCCTTCCACCTTTCCTTTATTCCCAACGACGGGGTAGGTCTAGCCAGGCTGGAATTTATTATCAATAATTTTATCCGAATCCATCCCATGGCGCTTGTCCGTTTTGATTCATTGAATGATAGTAATGTTAAAAAGGAGATTGAACAGTTGACCATCGGGTATGAAGATAAGGAAGCCTTCTTTGTTGATAGGTTGGCTCAAGGGGTGGCCAAGATCGGGGCCGCCTTTTACCCTCGAGATGTCATTGTGAGAATGAGTGATTTTAAAAGTAATGAATATGCCAATCTTATCGGAGGAAGCGAATTCGAGCCTATTGAAGATAACCCCATGATTGGTTTCCGAGGAGCCTCCCGTTATTATGATGAGTCTTATCAGGAAGGCTTCGCTCTTGAATGCGCGGCCATGAAAAAGGTTCGGGATGAAATGGGTCTGATCAATGTGAAATTGATGATCCCCTTCTGCCGAACCGTGGAGGAGGGGAGATTGGTGGTGGCCGAGATGAGGAAGCACGGTCTCATCCAGGGGAAAAACGGCCTTGAGATCTATATGATGTGCGAGATTCCCAGCAATGTGATCATGGCGGATGAATTTGCCGAGGTTTTCGATGGGTTCTCCATCGGATCCAATGACCTGACCCAGTTAGTGTTGGGATTGGACCGTGATTCAGAGAAAGTTTCTCATGTTTTCGATGAGCGGAACATGGCTGTCAAAAGGATGGTTCAATCGGTCATTGAAAGCGCCAAAAAGAATGGTAAAAAAATCGGCATCTGCGGCCAAGGCCCCAGTGACTATCCAGAGTTCGCCGAGTTTTTAGTTCGTTGCGGCATTGACAGTATCTCCCTCAATCCTGACACCGTCATCAAGACCACCGATAGGATCCTGCAAGTGGAGAAGGAATTAGGGATTCCCCGGAGAAAAGATTCTGGGGAGTTAAAGTTAGCCGCAAGTTAATGAAATACGTCCCTATTATACGAATGAAAATCCTCCTCCACACCTGTTGCGCCAACTGTGCCATTTATCCCCTTGAACGAATGAAAGAAAAAGGGGAGGAGGCCGTTGGCTTTTTTTTTAATCCCAACATCCACCCCTATCAGGAATATCAGAGAAGACTCGACGCATTGAAAATATACTCAGAGAGGGTAGGGTGGAAGGTAATCTATCGGGATGAATATCTTCTCGAAGAATTTTTAAGAAATGTATCCCATCGCATCAAGGAAAGGTGTCAATATTGCTACTCGGTCCGGCTCGAAGCCACGGCTCAGGAGGCGAAGAAAGAAGGCTTCGATGGATTTTCAACCACCCTCCTTCAAAGTACGCATCAGAATCATGATTTGATTAAAGAGACCGCAGAACAGGTGGCCCGGGGAGCTGGAATCCCATTCTATTATGAAGATTTTCGACAGGGATGGAGAAGGGGAGTGGAAGTCTCCAAAGCAATGGGATTGTATCGCCAGCAATACTGTGGCTGTATCTACAGCGAAAAAGAAAGATTTGTGAAATCAAATAAAATGTCAAATGACAAAGCTCAAATGTGAGAAGGAAAAATGGAATAATGGAACATTCCAGCATTCCAGAATTGGGTTTGAATTTTGACATTTGAACTTGTGTGAGGGAGATCAAATGTTTGGTTTTGGCGCTTTAGGGAAATTACTCATCCTTGTGGGCGCCCTGATCATCGTTATCGGTGTCCTCCTATTGGTCGGAGAAAAGATCCCGTGGGTAGGGAGACTTCCCGGAGATATCATTATTAAGAGAGAAAGGTTCACTTTCTATTTTCCCCTCGCCACCTCCATACTCATCAGCATCATCCTGACCCTACTATTTACACTGTTCCGTAAGTAAAGCCACCCCATAGCAACTTTTGATCCAAATCTCGGTTTAGAGAACGAACCCCTTTTTCCGTTAGGTCATTGCGAGCACCTGAAAGGGGTGTGGCAATCCCATCGAGAAAAGCGAGGGTGCTTCGATTCCCTCACAATGACAATTTTCTAAATCGGATTTAGGCCTGATTTTGTAGTTGACTTCCCATCCAATTAGGTCTAAAAATAATACAATTTGTCCTGCTGTAGCCCTGTAAGGCGTGACGTTGGAAGTTGCGAGAAGTTGGTAGCAATTGAAAAGTGAGGGTGGATGAGATTTCGCTCCTATCCTGTATTGTTGTTTCTATTTTTTGCAATTTGGTGTATATAATAACAAAAAGATTAGGAGATTAAACCCATGAAAGAACTCGATCGGATAACTATTGATCCAGAAGTTTGCCTCGGTCAACCCACTATTCGAGGAATGAGGATAACCGTTTCAGTTATCCTCAAACTCGTTGCCGGTGGAATGACAACACGAGAAATTTTAAAGGCTTATCCAGAGCTTGAAGAAGAGGACATCGTCCAGGCATTAAAATATGCAGCTTGGCTCTCTTCAGAAAAGGCAAAACCGATTCCATTAAAAGGAGTCGTGGGTGCCTAAACTTGAATTCCTCACCAATATGAATATCTCTCCTTTGACTGTTGAACAGTTGAGAAAAAACGGGTGGAATATTGTTCGGGTTTCTGAGGTAATGGACAGAGGAAGCAAAGACATCGACATTCTCATCTATGCACAACAGCAAAACAAAGTAGTCACTACACAAGATCTTGATTTTTCTTCAATCTTGGCATTAAGCGGATATGGAAAGCCAAGCCTCATAAACCTTCGTCTTGAGAATCCAAGACCTGATCTTGTTACATCTCGTATTATTGAAGTCGTATCCACTATGGGGAAGGAGTTAGAAGAAGGGGTCGTCGTCACGATTGATGAGACCTCTGCCAGATATAGGAATTTGCCTTTCAGGTTGGAGTAATATGGGCACTGATTTTGTGTCAAATTGAAGCCTATTCCCAAAAGGGGTGGGCTTTTGTTTTTCGCCTCACGCTTTACGGCAGTAAATAA
>DCUS01000231.1:4923-20093 GCA_002327885.1 Syntrophaceae bacterium UBA2208 | reverse complement strand
AAGTTATGTATGAAGGCATTGGATCTCTTCGCCTCCATCTACGGTGCCGCGGCTGGAAATCTGGCCCTCCAGGTTATGGCAGTAGGAGGAGTTTTCGTAGGAGGCGGAATCGCTCCAAAAATTATCTGGAAACTCAAAGATGGAACATTCATGAAAGCCTTCAAAAACAAGGGAAGGTTATCTCACATTGTGGCTCATATTCCTGTGAAGGTGATTATGAATGAAAGAACGGCTCTTCTGGGTGCCGCTTCCCGTGCGCTGGGTCTCCTCAGGGATTAGAGGGTCGGTGAAAAAGGGATATTCCCCGGGCTGCTCAAAAATGTCTGGATGCAAGTTGAGCTTTGCGAAATCCCGCTTGCGGGGGCACACCTGCCTGTTGGTAGGCAGGGGCGTTTTTTAGTACCTATTGAGGAGTAAGGGATGAAAAGCATCGAAGAATGGGAACGATATAAGAAGTATCTCAGCTTTAACCCTGAGATCGGCCTGATGGTGGATATCAGCCGGATGAAATTTCCAGAAAACTATTTTGATCAGATGGAGCCCAAAATGCAAAGGGCTTACCAGGACATGATTACCCTTGAATCCGGGGCGATTGCAAATCCTGATGAAAAAAGAATGGTAGGCCACTACTGGCTCCGCGCCCCCGATTTGGCTCCGGATCAAAAGATCTCCTCTGAGATTCAGAAGACCTTCCAGGGCATTAAAGATTTTTCCAAAAGGGTCCATGCCGGGAAGATAAAATCTCAAAAGGGTAAACCCTTTTCTCGCATGTTGATCATTGGCATTGGTGGGTCAGCCCTGGGACCTCAATTTGTATCCGGCGCAATGGAAACCCCAAAAGATCCGTTGAAACCCTATTTTTTTGATAACACCGATCCGGATGGATTCGACCGAGTGTTAAAAGAAATAAAAGGTGCATTATCGGAGACGTTGTCGATCATCATCTCAAAAAGTGGAGGGACGATAGAAACACGAAATGGAATGTTTGAGGCAAAGGAAGCCTATCGTTCAAAGGAACTTCGTTTTGAACAACATGCCGTGGCGATTACCAGAGCAAATAGCGATTTGGATCGAATGGCAAAAAAGGAGGGATGGATCGCAAGGTTCCCGATGTGGGATTGGGTGGGGGGGCGTACCTCAGAGACCTCTGCCGTTGGCCTTCTCCCCGCCGCGCTCCAGGGGATTGATATTGACGGGCTCTTAGAAGGAGCTCGCCTCTGCGATGAACTGACCCGGAAAAAAGATTCCCGATCCAATCCCTCGGCTCTCCTGGCTCTCATGTGGTACCATGCGACAGGAGGTCATGGGAAAAAAGATATGGTTATCCTCCCTTACAAAGATCGACTCCAACTCTTTCCGAAATATCTCCAGCAACTCATCATGGAATCCCTCGGCAAAGAAAGGGACCTCCGTGGCCAAAAGGTCAATCAAGGAATTTCAGTTTATGGCAATAAGGGCTCTACGGACCAGCACGCCTATGTCCAGCAACTTCGCGAGGGGGTGAACAACTGTTTCATCACTTTTATCGAAGTGCTCAAGGACCGTTACGGTCGTTCCTTACTCCTGGATGGGAAGACCAGCAGCGGTGATTATCTGAATGCCTTCATTCAAGGAACCCGGAGAGCGCTCAGTGAAAAGGATCGGGAATCCATCACCCTGACGATTGAAAAAATAGATGCTCGTTCCATCGGCGCCTTGATTGCGCTTTATGAAAGAGCCGTGGGATTTTATGCATCACTGATCAACGTCAATGCCTATCATCAACCGGGTGTGGAGGCGGGTAAAAAAGCAGCAGGGCGGGTGATTCAGCTTCAGACCGAAGTCCTTGCCTTTCTTAAAAAGAAAAAAGGGGAGCCTTTCACATCAGAGGAAATTGCCTCGGCCATCGGTGCACCGGAAGAAGTCGAGAGGGTGTTCAAATTGCTGGAGCATGCCGCTGCCAATGTCGACCACCCAATTAAAAAGCTCCCTGCTAAGCCCCCCTACCTCTCTCGGTATCAACATCAATGATTAATCTATGGAAGGGAAATGACTCACCATAGGAGTTGCGTGGATCATCCTTGCAAACCTTTCCACATTAAAACCCAACTTCTCTGCCAGGGCGATTAGATTGGAGGGAAAGGGTTTTGGAGCCCCATTCTCCCACCAGTACTTCTCGAGACTTCCAATGGATTCCTCCAGTATCCGGCTCATTGAATTCTGAGCCTCCTCCAGAGGAATATCAAAATCCCACTGTTTCATCAAGTCAATGAATTTTATGACTTCCTCAACTTGCTCGGCTTGCCGAAGTAGAACAGAATTTTTGCCTGTCCGAAGGGCATTCATTTTTTCCATCAATATCTCATTCAAGATGAGAATAGACTTCTCCTTGCTCAGGTGATAACCATGCTCTTTTGCCTCTTCGATAATCCGGTCAATGTCCCCTCTCTTTTCCGTCGCTTTAAAATCTCTCCTCAACTCCTTTATCTCTTGCAATAAACGATTACTGAGTGTCACCTCAGCAGCAACACAAATCTCGTAAGGTATCTCCAATCCTTCTCTGGATAAAGCCTCCACAACCTGTTTCGTCTTGTCAAAAAGATCAGCATAAATTTGACAGTGTTCATCAAATTCTTTCTGGATCAGTTTTTGAAAGAGGGTCTGTCTTTCCTCCATAAATGTATCTTGAATCGTGAAGGTTTGATTTCCGAGGAGGGAAGTGAGAAACTCGGTCATCTCTGTTTCACCTTTCACAAAGCTCCCAATTCCTTTTTCCTTTAAAATATCGAAATGGAGGTCTTCTTTTTTTTCAGATACCCAACTTCGAAAAACCTCTTTCTTGGAAGAGATCAACCCAAAGAGAAATTCCTTTGATTCGGGAATGATCTCAGGGGTGACTTCCACCTCCCCCATGACCAGAAAATCTCCATTCTTCTCCACCCTTTCATAATCAATCTTCTTCACCTGATAGGAAAAGATTTTCTTCTCCCCATCCCCCCCATCGAATAGAGAAGAGATGGCAAAGTGGTTCACCACTTTTTCTGGTGTCACCTGTTTCGGTTTTACCAAATGCTGGTAGATTTGATCACCTCTCCCCATCTCGGGAAGATTGCTTTTGGCCTCGGATAAATGTTGAAGAAACTTTTTCTCAACCTCTTGTCCGGTTAGCTCTTCGGCCAACTGGATGGCCCTTGACGCATGTTGGAGGATCAGAATCGTCTCCAATCCTGCCAAGTCAGTAAAGAACCAGCCGCAACTCGTATACATCTGTAAGGCGTGCCTCTGCATCTCTAAAAGTTTAAGGCCTTTGATCCTTGCTTTTTCATCCAGGTCTTCGATTCCATACCGTTCAAAAAAGCTCCGAACCCTTTCTTGAGAACCATTCAGAATAACTTCTATATACCCATTCCTCGCTTCCCAAATATCTTTGAATATCCTTTCCCCCTCTCTCTCAAGAACCAGGCTGAGTTCGTCCCTCAAAAGATCGAGTGCTTCTCTCAGAGGTTTTCTCCACTTCTGATTCCATCCGGGTTTTCCTCCTGTACTGCACCCACAATCCTCTTTCCATCGCCCTACCCCGTGAGCACAGCTCCAGGAAGTCCCTTCTCCCTTTGGCCCTTCGTCAATCTCCACTTCATGAACAGGAGGAAAACGCTTTAAGAAAACTCCATAATTGACCGCCTCAAAACCCTTTTTGGAAAACCCTTTCTCCAGTGCATAGGCCAGGGCCATATCACCGAATTTCATGTGATGACCGTAGGTCTCACCATCTGTGGCAATGTGAATCAACTGGGGTCTCTCTTTTGATTCCTGATGGAACTCCGTAAATCGGTTGCAGAAGGTATTGCCATCTTTTAAGAGATCTCCAAAGGCAATCTCTCTTGAGATGACTCCATTGTAAAAAAAGAGGTCGATGAAGTGGTCCAAGAGTTTCTTCCCGGCTGTATCTTTGATAAAACATCGGTAGGGTTGGGTCGTATCGATCCGCCCTTGAGAGACGTCTGTCCATCTTTTCCCTCCAAAAGGTCTGACCCTTAATGCCTGAAAGGGGCTCAGGATGAGATAGCGCATTCCGTATTGAATCAATAGTCGGAGGGTGGGGGTGTTGACGGCTGTCTCGGGAAGCCACATCGCCTCTGGCTTACGATGAAATCTCTTTTCAAAATCAGCCATCCCCCAGAGAACCTCTGTCTCTTTATCTCTATCATTTGCCAAAGGCATAATGATGTGATCATAAACCTGGGCAATAGCATTTCCATGGCCAAATTTTCTCAATCCTTCTCGGTCCCCTTCGAGAATCCTCTGATAGACAGAAGGGGAACTCTTTTCCAACCAAGGAAGGAGCGTGGGACCAAAATTAAAACTCATGGAGGAGTAATTATTGACGATCTCTAAGATCTTTCCCTTTCCATCAAGGATCCGGGCATAAGCGTTCGGTCGATAACATTCCGAAGTGACCCGTTCATTCCAGTCATGGAAGGGCTGGGCGCTCTCCTCGGTTTCAACGATCTCGAGCCAGGGATTTTCCCGCGGAGGCTGATAGAAATGGCCATGGATGGCGACAAAAGCATCTTTCATTTTTGGAGTATTAGGCATGATTTACTTCTGCTCATTATCTTACATAACCTCTTTAATTTCAAAATAATTTTTTCACCGAAAATTTTATTGACACAAAATAGAAATAGCCGTAAATATATCGATGATTGACAGATTTCGACAATGTTGCAAATGGGCCATGCGGATACGCATCGATTGCTATGAATAATTCATCCTAAAATTAATTGCTTAATTCATTCGGGAGGACATCATGGATATTCAAATTCTTCAATCCTTCTTCATGTGGTGCACGATATTCAACGGATCATTGCTTGTTTTTTCATTTATCATCTGTGCGTCTTCGGGTGACTGGGTCTACCGCATGCACAGCAAATGGTTTCCGATGCCGCGAGACGTATTCAATGTCGTGATCTACTCGTTTATCGGCATGTTAAAGATATTCGTGCTGGTGTTCAATCTCATCCCCTACATCGCTCTTGAAATCGTCGGTTGAGATAAAGTATCGAGCCAGCCTGGATAGGGGACGTCGCTGCCTTATACTCGATTTCGATCGCAAATCTTCAGGCCATATAGAAAGCCCCCACCTCAATCTCTTGAGGTGGGGGCGTCAAAAAATAAACCAATATTCAGTCAAAAGATTAAATTGGGATCTATCAAAATCCATCCCAGTCCATAGCCATCTCTTCAGATAGCAATGGGATGATGAAAACCGGCTTTCGAGTTCGATGCAACACCGCATTCGAAACACTCCCAAGGAAGGTATGGGACAAAAACCCTTTCCCGTGAGTTCCAATGACGATCGCATCACAACCTTCCTCATCCGCAGTATTCAAGATTGTTTCTGCAGGATAGCCCACCAGGATAAGGATTTTAGATACAAGCTCAACACACGGGGGCCCGATTTGAGATTCCGCTTTTCTACAAAAACCTTGCAAATTTTCTTTCAGCGATTCAATAATCTCCTCGCGCTGCTTTTTTTTGAATTCATCCGTTATGACCCCATATACTTCCGCATAAGCAGGAATCGGCTCAACCGCGTGCAAAACGACAACTCTTGCATCATGTCTTTTTGCCATATCGATCGCATATAAGAACGCATAGGAAGAGTTTTTACTGAGATCGGTAGCATAAAGAATTTTCTTGATTTGTGGATTCATAATTCCTCTCCTTTATTCTTTTCCCCTTTCACCCTCATTAGGGAATGTCCGGAAACGTTTTGATTTCAATCCGAAAACATACTTCCTTTTCTTGAGGGCTGCCAATTTAGAAGAAACATCTTATCACCCCTAACGGCAGCAGCAAATATCACCACAGCAAAGATCATAGCAAGAAGAATCAAACCAGCAACAATCATACGGATTAGAAACCGAGGTTTCACCCTTTTTCATCTTTGATTTTTTATCCTTTTTATTCATCACTAACACCTCCTATCTTCTCTCTCTATCAGTTCCCCCTCTGTTTTAAAAATGCTCATGTTTTTTTAAAAAAGCAAGGAGTGTGAAAAGTTTTACAAGTCCTCCAGGGATTGCTTCCAGGCCAACCGCTCCTTCCTATTTGTACTCCTCAAAACAAACTATTTGATCCAGGCTCTTTCTGAACTTTTGTGAGGAAGGTTGATTGGGGTACCCCAATGGGGTCATCGCCACAACCCGAACCTCTTTTGGGATACCTAAAATTTTCTTAACCTCACCCTCTTCGAAAGCCCCGATCCAACACGTCCCCAAACCCAGTTCATAAGCCTGCAGGATCATAAAAGCACAAGCGATGGACACATCCACCGTATAAGCGGGTTGACCACAGGCCATGAATGTTTTAGGTTCCGTCCCGCAGGCGACAATGACGACGGGTGCCTCTCCAATAAAAGACTGTGCAAAGGCAGCTTTAGCCAGCTTCTTCTTTGTCTCCTTGTTTTTAACAATGATAAATTTCCAGTCCTGGCGGTTGCTGGCAGAGGGAGAAAGCCTTCCTGCCTCTAATATCTTTTTTAGTTTATCCTCTTCGACATCCGTTATTTTGTAAGCCCTGATACTGCTCCTTTGGCTGATGGCATCAAAAACATTCATTCTGAATCCTCCTATGGTTCTCTTATCTCTTCATCTCCTGATTCACCATCGCACCATCTTTAGGCTATGGCTTCCGCTTGTTCGACAGAAACAAGGAACTCCGCATATTGGTCGTATCCCTCTAAAAAATCATTGAGTTCTCCCTTGGTAAGGAGATAAATATTCATTACAGGGTTTTCTCTAAAGGGAATAATAGTGGTTACCCTATATCTGGAGGATAGGTAAATATCAACTTCATCGCTTCCAATCGACTTTGATTCAATCAACAATTCTCTCACTTCCTTTCTTTCTCCATTAGTTCTCACCTGGTGAATATCCCTTTTTCCATCAATACCCTGGGAAGGGTTTCTTGCTGACCTACGTTTGACATAAGTAGTTCTTCAAAAAAACCGAGTTGTTTGGGATGAAGGGGGATTGCCATAAAAACACCCCCTGAATCTTACCGAAGTGAGTTCAAACAGGAACAACCCTCAATATTAGTCAACTTGCAGTTTTAGAGACCGAAATATTCCAGCCTAAGCGAAACCGACTGTGACAGTTAGGACAAATCAAATAAATCTCACCTTCTCCAATCTTTTTACCCCACAGAAAAGACACGTGAAATCCATCCCGATAACCACAAGAAGGACACTTATACAATTCCCCTTGAGCCTTAAGTCGCTTAACCCTTTTTTTTGAACCCATCCCCATAGAACCCTCCCTTAATAATAAATCAATCCTATAGAATATTTATAGCTGACATGCTCTCCCAGTATTAACCTCCGATGGGCTGAGTTGAAAAAGGCCATACGGGTTGGAAGTCAATAATGGAGGGGCTTGTTTTCGATTGGATTTTATGCCTTTGAGAAAATGATGTCAATGAGAATTGGAGACGTAAGGGGTCAAACTTGTTTCCTAACACCCACCTTGACATTTTGAATGATGAAAGTTAAGTTACTCTAAACCTTAAAAACATTTGGTTTTTGCTTCTGTTGCCCTTGTTTCAGAGTTGGATTGGAAATCCTCGTTTCCGTGGTGCAATTCCGCAACCCGGAGTTTTGTTTTCAAGTTAGGGCAATCCCAGTTGCCCTATTTTTTCATGTAAGGAGGCATGGGATGTTCATTTCACTTATCATGAAAGGCGGGGTCGTTATGGTCCCGATCATTTTAGGATCGATCGTCGCCCTTGCCATCATATTGGAAAGATTCTGGACCCTCTTCAGGATTCGGCTCAACTTTCAACATTTTTCCCAGGAGATTTTCCTCTTTTTGGAAAGGGGACATTTCCAGAAGGCCCTGGAACGATGCGAAAAAGTGAGACATCCCATTGCCGATGTTTTTAAACTCGGGATTCTCAATCGGACTCTAAACCGTAAGGAACTCGAGGGGATGTTGGAAAGGGAAGGCGAAGAACAGATCCAATATCTGGAACGATACTTAGGGGCCCTGCTCATCATTGTCGGGGTGGAACCCATGCTCGGATTTCTTGGAACCATTATTGGTCTGATTAAGGCTTTTATGACCTGGGAACAGTTGGGGGCAAATATTACCGTCAGTGCTTTGGCAGCGGGAATTTATCAGGCGATGGTTACCACAGCATCGGGTCTTATCGTCGCCATCCCTGCTTTTATTTTCTATCACCTCATTGTAGGGAAAATTAAGAGCCATGCCCAAGAGATGTCTTATTATGGAAATGAGTTGATCGATATTTTAGCACGGACCAAATAAGGGGAACTGGGATGAAGATTAAAACCCACCGAGAGTCATACGTTAGGCTGGAGTCCTTGGCTTTTACCGACATCATCCTCAACATCTTTATCTTTTTCTTCACCGCATTCAGTTTGGTCTATACGTTCAACCCGACGAGAGAGTCCCGAATCATTGTGAAACTCCCTCAGGCCGATATCAAAATGCCTGTTGATCAGAAAGAGCCAATTACCGTAACCATTAATAGTCGAAATGAAGTCTTTCTCAATAACAAGCCCCAAAGTCTTAGGAATTTGAAGGTTGAATTGGAATCTCTCCTTGCTTTTAACAAAATGAGGCCTGTGATCGTCCGGGCGGATAAGAGCGTAGTATTCGAACGAGTCGTTCAAATCCTCGATGTAACAAAAAATGCAGGGGTGGAACGACTGGGCATAGCCATAGAAGAAAAAACCGCTGGAGGACACCTCACTCCTTAAAGAAATACTCTTTAGAAGCCTTATTATCATCCATTTCATCCGCCTTTACACTAATTGTCAACAGGAGAACTTACCCTTTAAATTTCATGGACATGATTTAAAAAATTGTTATTTTACTTTTCTTTAAAAATATAACTTATTGAAAATATTAAAGAAATATTTTACAAAAACTTGCATTTTTTTCTTGACATTTCTATATTTTGTGTTCTAAAATATCTTCGGCTCTAAATATAGAATACTTATTCCATTTTAATGGTTTGGCATCCGTGGAAAGGGGGATTAAAAAATGAGTTATCTTATCTGTGACAAAAGGAAAGGAAGCCCAAAAATTCATATCGAAGTCTGTAAGAGAAAATGTAAGCTTATCGAAGAATGTAAGACCTATAAGGAGTTTGTCAATAATACAGAGAAAAAGGCGGCCTAAATATCTCTTCGTACCCCTCCTTTCTGGTTGGGCCGGTTCTCGAATGGAATCGGCCCTCTTTTTATCCTAAATCTCCTCGATCATATTGAAGAATGCTAAGAAAACATAAACTTGCGGTCTCAGCCCTTAATATCCTCTTCCCCAAGGAAACAGTGGTGAAGCCTGTTTTTTTTGCTTCTTCAACTTCCTCCTGGCTAAATCCTCCTTCTGGCCCTATGATGAAAAAAATCTTCGTTTTTTCTATTGATCTTTCTAATACCTTTTTTAACTTGGCTCCCTCTTTTTCCCAGAGAATAAGACGAAGAGACCCCGAGGAAGAGGTCTGAAGCATTTCGGAATAGTCCCGGAGGGGTTCAATTTTGGGAACCACACCCCTTCCGCACTGTTTGGAGGCTTCGATTGCAATTCTTTCCCATCGACGATGGCGTTTCAATCTTGCTGATTTCCCTAAAAGAGGGACTGAACGGGAGGAAAGAAAAGGGAGGATCTCTTTCACCCCCAACTCTGTAGCCTTCTGGATCAGAGTGTCCATCTTCTCGCCCTTGAGCAAGCTTTGGGCCAGAGTTACTTCCAGGGGGGATTCTTTTCCCGAGGCGGAAATGTTATGAACTTTAATCACCACAGAGAAAGAGCCTTCTTCATCAATCACACCTTCATACTCTTTGCCCAAGCCATCGAAGACGATGATCTCATCTCCTGTTTTAAGGCGGAGTACCCTGCGAATATGCCTCGCCTCATTGCCCCCGATTTTTAACAAATCGTTTTCGATAATCGGGGCGGGAACATAAAATCTCGGCATGCTTCGATTCTCCTGATTAAATGATCCTATCGGTTACATCATGTACGAATAGTGAATGACTTAAGATAACGAAGCCTCAAGCCCTTTGGTCTTTCCGTCTCATTGCTTACCTTTTTTGAACGTGAGACAAACCCACTCACCTTCCTGGGTTTCTTTGATAAATCGTAAAGGTCCTGTCTTCACATAGCGCTCACAAAGTCCTTCTTTTTGGCCTTTCAATATTCCCGAAAGGATAAGAATTCCCTGACCCTTAAGATGGTTTAGAAGAGGCCTTCTCATCCTTCTCAAACTTTTGAAATCAATATTGGCGACAATGAGATCAAATTTTTTATGAAGACCGCCAATGCGTCCTTTTTTTATCCTGACCAGATTCGAAACACGGTTCTTCTCCACATTTTCTACGGCATTCTCTACGGCCACTCCATCAATATCTATGCCCCTCACTTCTTTTACTCCGAGCTTGGCAGCGACGATCGATAAGATCCCCGAACCTGTTCCCACATCAAGAACGGACAGTCCTTTTTTCTTAATCCTTTCTTCCAGTGCCTGGATGCAGAGTTGAGTCGACGCATGGGTTCCTGTACCGAAGGCCATTCCTGGTGTGATGCCAATGCTTATCTGACCTCTTTTTAATCGAACCTGAGACCAGGGTGGCTTTACCCAAAACCTGGAGGTCACCTGAACAGGTTTAAAAAATCTTTTCCAGTTTTCTCCCCAATCCTGTTCGGGGATAGAGACCGTTTTAATTCTTGAGCGGAAAATTTCAGGGGTGACCCTCCGGAGGGATTTCAGGTATCGATGGAGAGTGTAAACAACTCTCTTCTCCTTTCCATTTTGTGGGAGATAAGTTTTCACCCTCTCCCATCCCGAATCTCCTTCGAGTTCTTCAATGCCTGAGGCCCCCTGCTCCATCAGAAAGTTTGAGACCGCTTCTCCGAATCCTTTCGGGATGGAGATTTCTACGACTAACCAGCGCTTCATAAGATTATCCCAAAGAAATCGGGTTCAAGGATTCGAAGGGGGGGGAAGAGGCCAAGTGAAATTTATTTTCGGAATGACCGCTCGAACCCTTGGATCCTTGAATCCCTGCCTGCCGGCAGGCAGGCTCAAACCCTTAAGACACTCTTCCTATAAACTCTCCGATCTTCATATTGAAAGGCTGAGGTGATTCTATCATTACATTATGGCCAGCATTGGAGAGAACCTCGAGGATCGAACCATTGATTTGATTGTAAAGAAACTGGGAATACTTTAACGGTGTGAGCTGGTCAACATCTCCACAGAGAATAAGCGTGGGAAGATGAATCTTCTCAACGTCCTTCATGATGTCGAATTGGTTGCAGGCATAGTAGTCTCCAAAGAGCACTTCGGGCCGACATCGTATCAAGTCAGATACACCCCGTTCAATTAATATGGGCGGAGCTTTGGGGGAGTAGGAAAGTTCATTTATCTTTTTAACCGCCTCTTCAAAATTGCTTTTGATGCCATTCAGGATAACATCCAGAACCTTTAATCTGGCTCCGGTTCCCACCAACACGACTCCTTTAATCACCTCCGGATGAGCCAGGGCCAATGTCTGAACGATCGCTCCACCCATTGAATGGCCAACGAGGAAACTTTTTTTGAGATCCAAGGCCTTCAGAAAAGCAAAAACATGCTCAGCATATCTCCCGATCGCCTCTTCTCCTTCCCCTCCCGACTCTCCATGTCCTGGAAGTTCGATGATGACGGGATTGAACTGCTTCTCAAAATAACCCTTCTGATAACTCCATGTATACTGCCCTCCTCCTGCCCCATGGATGAAGAGGACCGTTTCCCTCCCTTCTAAAAGACCCTTTCTCCCCGTCCAGTAACTGATCTGCTTTTCTTCGGTTCGAACGATTGGCATAGATTTCTCCTTTGAACGAAATCGAAATAGGAATGGATCGCCTCAAACAAAGCTGCTTTCTCTTTCAGCCCTGATAATGTCGAATGAAAAAGAGCACAGGAGGGAAGTCCCTTTGTATACCAGTAAATATGTTTCTGGATCTTTTTTACTGCCCCTCTTTCACCATAGGTGGCCTGAGTCAGTGAGAAATGACGATGAATCATGTCTTTCCTTTCTCCCAGAGAAGGAGAGCCACCCGTCTTTTGTTCCCAAGGCATGGAATTTTGAAAGCGGAAAATCCACGGGTTCCCCAACGCCCCTCTGCCAATCATGACCCCATCACAACCCGTTTCTTCGCACATTTTCTCTATCAAAGATGGCGCGGTCACATCTCCATTTCCAATGACCGGGATACGGACTGTCTCTTTCAGGTCGCCGATTAAGCTCCAGTCCGCTCGCCCGCCAAACCCCTGTTCCCTCGTTCTGGGATGAAGGGAGATGGCATCGATCCCGCAATCCTCAGCTATTTTAGAAATCTCCACCGCATTGATATGTTTTTCATCCCATCCGGAGCGGATTTTAATGGTCAAAGGTTTTTTTACCTTCTTTCTGACTTTCACCAAAATACCTTTCACCTTTTCCGGAAATCGCATCAAATCGGCACCTGCTCCGGTCATGACAACCTTCTTAGCCGGGCATCCCATGTTGAGGTCAATGGCATCTGCACCCATCCCCTCCGCCATTCCAGCCGCTTCAGCTAAGACTTCCGCATTTGAGCCGAAGAGTTGTACAGAAATCGGATGATCATCCTTCTCGACTTTCAAAAATGCTTCCCTCTTTCTAATCAACCCTTCCGCGCTCACCATTTCCGTAAAGACCAGGCCACATCCCATCCCTCTGATCAACTGGCGGAAGGGATAATCCGTAATCCCCGACAAGGGGGCCAGAAAAAGGGGGGGGTCAAATTGAAGATTGCCGAGTCTCATCATCATTCCAAAATGGAAAAATGGAACGTTGGAAGGATGTTTTTCACACATCTTCCCATTATTCCAGCATTCCAGTATTTCCAGTTATCCCTTCGCTTCGTCCCAGTGTTTCTTGATCGATTGGATTGCCTCGTCAATACGAAGGGGGTCTCCAAAATCGAGCCCTTCCTTTTTTAATCCCTTGAATAACTTTGTCAGGGTAGGTTCTTCAAGGTTATAAATTTCTAAATTTTTAAATTTTCCGAAAATCTCATCGGGCCGTCCCCGTTCACTGAGGTGTCCATGTCCATGCATGAGGTAAAGAATGTCGGTCATCTCCGGCACCAGATCAACTTCGTGGAGTGTGATGATGAAGGTGACTCCCTTTTCTTTATTCAACTCATTTAGAATCTGGACAAAATCCCTTCTGGAGAGAGGATCCAATCCTGTAAAAGGCTCGTCCAGGATCAACAGGTCTGGCTCCATCACCAGGGCTCCGGCTAAAGCCACTTTTTTCTTCTCCCCGCCCGAGAGGTAATTCACGATTTTCTTCTGAACGGGCCCAAGATTTAACTTCTCGATGACCACCTTTGCCATCGCTGCTGCTTTTTTCCTCTCAATGCCATAGTTTAAGGGAGCAAAAAGGATATCATCGTAAACCGTTGGGCCGAGGATCTGTTCATCCACATCCTGCATGACCACACCAACTTTTTTTCTGATTTTTGAAAACTCCCTCCCGGGATCCACTCCAAACACTTTAACACTCCCCTCTTTTGGAACAAGGACCCCCAGTAAATGTTTAAGAAGAGTCGTCTTTCCGCAGCCGTTGGAACCCAAAATCGAAACTCTCTCCCCTCGATTCACAATAAAGTCGAGGCCGCAAATCTGCACCTTGGTCATATCCGGGTAGACGTGGGTAATACAATCGACTTCGACAATTTTATGATCTTGTTGCATCGTTAATCCTCTCTGTAATAAATCTTGTTTTTAAACCCTCTGAGCAGCATGGATTCATACATTTTTTCACTGGCATCGATCCCCTTGATAATCAGATGGCCGAATGCATTGGAAATATTGATCAGGCTCCTCCAGGGGTGTTTCCATTGAAACCCTCCTCGAAGGTAGAGGGCTTGCTGTGTCGCTTCAAAAATATCGAGAAGGATAAAAATTGATCGGTAAGTTAAAAAAAGAGCCGTCACAAAAGAAGACGGAAGGACTTTCCCCAGGACCGAAAAGATAGACGGATAAGGGGTGGTGGCTAAAAGGAGAACCACCCCCGTGGAGCCGCAGAGAACTTTGAAAAAAATGAGAAGAATGAAATGGGGTTGAAACTCTGAAATAAAGATGAAAAGAATGGCGAAGATGAGAGGGTAAAATGTTAAAAAAAATATTTTTATTGGAATGCGTGCCATGAAAAATAGAGCGAAAAGGATTCCATAAAGGAAAATCAGTCCGGAGAGATTTCTCACCGCGACAATCGCCAATAAAACGAAGGCCATCCCGATGATTTTTAATTTCGGTGAGAGGCGGTGTAAGAAGCTTTTCCTCTCCACGGCAATATAATCCAAATAGGAAAGTTGAATCATGTGGAATCCTTCTCTCAATGCAGCAAGTCCGGTCGCAGCCGATGGATGTATCGAGCAATCAATGCGGTAATCACCCCTTCCAAAACCCACCCGATAAAACCCAATGGGAGAACAATAGCGATGAACCGCCTTAAATTCACTCCACCCTCTTTGCCCTCCCCTTCACGATGATCGTGTTTTCCCTCTGAAAGATGAAAATCAAAAATCCCCTCCCCTTTCTGGTGAATCAACTTTTCATAATGGGAAGTCCCCAGGCTAATGACTCCAATCATCGCGAAAGTCGAGAGCAGAAGGGCAATGAAAGTCGCTAAAAAAGTCGCAGGGGTTAATCTTTTCATCACCCTTCGGAGGAGACGAAAAAAGAAATATCCCAGTACTCCTTCGATGGAGAGGGTGAGTGTATTCAGCC
The DNA here is from genome assembly GCA_002327885.1 of Syntrophaceae bacterium UBA2208. Taxonomy (GTDB): domain Bacteria; phylum Desulfobacterota; class BSN033; order BSN033; family UBA1163; genus UBA1163. The sequence continues at coordinate 5,282 of DCUS01000231.1, read as the reverse complement.
CGATGACTGTCATCCCGCCATGCCCGAAGAGGGCCAGGACGACATTGACGACAAAGGTGGCCAGAAAAATGAGAGAAGGGCCCAATAAGATTCCAGAAATGACCGTCAGGTTCACATGATAGGCGATGGGAACAATCTCTACGGCAGCGCCCAAAACCATGACGGCTCCCATCATTCCCAACAAAGGAAACCGCCTGGCTAATTCCTCTTTCTTGACGAGTCGAAAAAGAACGGCCCCGATCAGGATGGCAACAATAAATCCTGAACCCCAAAGCCAAACAGGCAACACCCCATCCGGAAGATGAATATGGGACATGGTTCTCTCCATCAAATTCCCCCCTCCCCATCCTTTTCTAAAG
>DCUS01000231.1:0-4903 GCA_002327885.1 Syntrophaceae bacterium UBA2208 | reverse complement strand
CTGATATCCTGTGGTCTCCTTCACTTTTTTAGACCAATCCGAAATGTCACAGAAGTTCAATTCGACCACATCCCCGCATGCCTTACAGATGATATGGTGATGGTGGCCTTTAATTTCACAGAGTTTGTATTTCACGCTTGACCCATTGATGATTTTAAAAACCATGCCCAGGGATTCAAAGAGATCAAGGGACCGATAGATGGATGTCAGCCCAATTTTCCTCTGCTTTTTGAGAAGGCGCTGGTAGAGCCCCTGGGGACTCAAAGGGATTTCCGTACGAGAGAGTTCCTGATAAATGAGAAGCCTTGGGTGGCTCAATCTAAGTTTTTTCTCTTTGAATAAGCTCTTAAAAAGTTCTTTATTCATGATAAGTTAAGGTAAGATTGAAAATATTTTCAATAAAAATTTAACGCTATATTTAAGAGATGTCAAGGTCTCCCTCACCTGAGACCGTCGATCCTATTCCCTTGAAAGCTGCGAAAAAATTTGGATGATTGGGTAGGCAAGAATATCTTCAAAATTTTACAATTGCGGTCTTTTAAAAGGCAAGGGTTATTAGGCTTTTATCGATCATGAATATCATTAAAGTTTATCACGTTGGGCAGTTGACACAATAAGGTAACGCTGTAAAATTTTTTTAATACCCTTGCCTACCCTCTCTATTTGAAGCAATTTTTTCACATCTTCTCATATTTTATTTCAAAATCTTTCTTAGTTCTTCCTCGTCTTGAATAGGGGGCAGACAGGTGAATCCCTTACAAACGAAAGTGGTAGGCAATTCAGTGGTTCCTTTCTCCATCAGAAATGGGAACCAGTTCCCTTCGACAGGCTCATGAGGATCCCTGAGACTCAGGATTTTGTTAGGAAGGTAAGCAACGTAGATCTCTTTGAGCATGGATCTTGTCTTAAGATGATTCTTTGACCCGATGATTCCGATTTCCTCGGGATTTAAAAAGAAGAAGAGGCCGGATAACATTTGAGTAAATCCAGAGGGTTGCTGGCCAAGAAAGTGATAAAAAAGTCGAAGGGTCTGCTTGGCCTTCTGCTTTAAAGATTCGTCTCCAGTTAAATGACTCAGCCTGATAAAATTAAATACGGCGATAGAATTCGCAGATGGGATGACATGGTCATAAGGGTTCTTTGAGCGAGCGATCAAGGTTTCATTCTCATCTCCTGAGAAAAAGAAACCCCCATTTCTCTCATCCCAGTATTGACGAATCATTCTCCGGTTGAGGTCATCTGCTTCTTTTAACCATCCCGTGTCAAAAGTGGCTTCATAAAGATCGATGAGGGCCTGGATAAAAAAAGCATAATCTTCCGAATAGCCCTTCCCCTGGCATTTCCCCTGATGATACCCCCTCATCAAGTGACCGTCCCTTCGCATCTCTTGAAGAATAAAACGAGCTGCGTCCCTTGCCGCAACAAGATATCGTTCCTCACCGGTGATTTTAAATCCGTCTACAAAACCTGAGATCATTAATCCATTCCAGGAGGTGAGAATCTTCTCGTCGCGGTTTGGCTTCACTCTTTTTTTCCTCTCGGGATAAAGTCTCTGTCGCCCTTCTTCAATTGTCTTTTCCAAATCTTTGACGGTCATTCCATATCGTGCAGAAACCTTTTCTAAGGTGGAAGCAATGCTGAGAACACTTGTCTCCCCCTCAAAATTTCCATTTTGGCCCACTCCATAATAAGCACAAAAAGGAGTTCCTTTCTCTTTGCCCAATACTTCCTTAATCTCCTCTCTCGTCCAGACATAGAACCTTCCCTCTTCGCCTTCACTGTCGGCGTCCTGAGTGGAGTAAAAACCCCCTTTCGGGTTCTCCATCTCGCGCAGCACATAATTGAGAATCTCTTCACCGACATGACGAAACCTCTCTTCTTGAGTCGCCTGATACGCTTCAAAATAAATTCGGCAAAGCAGTGCATTGTCATAGAGCATCTTTTCAAAATGAGGAATGAGCCATCTTTCATCCACAGAGTAACGGTGAAACCCTCCCCCTAAATGGTCATAGATTCCGCCATTCGCCATCTTCTCCAGTGTCTTTTCCACCATCTCCAGTGCTTTTTTCAAGCCCATCCCCTTCCCGTAGCGCAGAAGAAAAGAGAGGGCCATGCTATTTGGAAATTTAGGGGCGTTCCCGAATCCTCCATAAATTGGATCAAATTGAGTCTCCAGGGCATTAAAAGCCTTTAAGAGGACTGTATCATTCATGTCCTCCTGAGAGGGAACCATTTCAGCGATCTGTTGAAGGGCATGTTTCACCTGTTCTTCCATCTTCCCGACTTCCCCTCGATGGGAACGGTAATAATCGGAGACAACCACCAGAATTTTCGGGAATCCCGGCATTCCCCTCCGATCTTCAGGGGGAAAATAGGTTCCCGCATGAAAAGGAATAAGGTCGGGAGTTAAAAAGACCGTCATCGGCCACCCCCCTGAACCACTCATAATTTGAAGGGCATTCATATAAAGTTCATCAAGATCCGGCCGCTCCTCCCGATCCACTTTAATATTGATGAAGCGGTCATTCATGATCTTCGCAATGGCCTCATTTTCAAAAGACTCTTTCTCCATCACATGGCACCAATGACAAGCCGAGTAGCCAATGCTGAGAAGAATGGGTTTGTCTTCTCTTTTTGCTCGGGCGAGAGCTTCCTGGCCCCATGGATACCAATCTACCGGATTGTGGGCATGCTGTAAAAGATAGGGACTGATCTCATGAACGAGCCGATTCGTATGTTCCTGCTCCATGTTTTCTCCTTTTTGATCCTGTTTAGCATTTATAACCATCATGAACTTAAATAACAAGAAAGAAATCCCTTGTCCTGCCTCACAAAAAAGTGTAAAAAAATTCGGATGATTGGGCAAATAAGAATATCTTCATGGCAAGGATCTTTTTCAGGCCTTCTCGGTGGTGCCCGGAGATTCTATACTCGGGGTCGGAATGGTCTCTCCGGAGAAAACTTGAGGCGGACCCTGTGAAAGATGAGCAGAAGGGGGGATGCCCGTAAACAGAGAGACTCTTAAATTGATGAAACCATATCAGGTTATCTTTTATGAGGGTGTTTACCCGGCCGTTGCTCTTTTCAAAAAGGGAACGACGTTAACGACGGGGAAAGCCTATGATCGAGAAGCGGCGAAAGCAGGAAGGGTCGTAATGCTTTTTTGGGGGATATCCTTTATTCCTTCATAAATCTTACTGCTTCGAGTTGGGCTTCAGTCAACCGGTGGACATTGTGTAAAGCATCCGGATAAATAATATATTTGCATCCTGTCCTCTGAGCCAACGGAATACAATGTTGCCGGGGTGGGCAGATAGGGTCTTTTCCACCATACAACAAAAGCATTTTTGAACCATCGTATTTCCCCGCCTCTGCCAATTTCATGGGGGAAGGAGTCTGGGTAAAGTATTTTTGCGCCGCTTTTATAAGAAAATCCTTGTCGCCGTGCATTTCCCTCCATACATTCCAGTCATAGTTCTCAATATCTGTCGGAGCCATGATGGCCACTACCTTTTTGAAATCGTTTGGGAAATAGGCGAGCGCTTCCAACGCCACATATCCGCCACGGGATACCCCAACTAAAAAAACATCCGTGAGATGGGGAACCTTTTTCCTCAAAGCAGTGGCTGCCTCTTTGACATCAATTCTGTCCCTGATCGGGTCGGGTGGATGGCCATTTTCATCCTGAAACTTCAATACCAGCACCGTGAATCCGTAATTACAGTAGTTTAATACATCAGGAAATTCCATATCGTTCTGGATGTTCGTAAATCCCCCATGACAATATATGATCCCCTTCTGATTCGGTTTTTCGGGTTTGTAGATAAATCCACTAATCGGTTGTCCGCATCCCAGGCACCACATCGATAAGCAGAATATCAAAACGATTAGTAACATTAATTTTTTCATTTCTTCATTCCTTACCTTCTGATCCATTGTCTATTCTTCCAATTTTGAGAAATATTCGTTTCTGTACTCCATAACAGAAAAAAATAATTCATCCATAGACCCTATCATGGGATTGATTCGATGAATATTTGTATCTACCAGGATCTCGTCCAATCTTTGGCAGGATTGACGATAAAAAGAGTAGCTTGCACAACCCATTAGCGTTAGCGAACAAAAAATGATGAATAGAACCATCTTTTTCATTTTCGGCCCTTTCTTTATTTCCTAAAATATTGTCTCCCCCCGCTCTCCCATTCGACGATTATAGTAAACGACCCTGAAAAGTTGCCATTGCGAGGACCGCCTTCCTGCGGTAGGCAGGGCACGCGGGCGTGGCAATCCCTCGCCTTGCTTTTATTTCGGGGGTCATATCTTCCCCATGGTGAGGGGTCGAGAACGGTTAAGTCCGCCTTCGATTGGATTGTATTAGGAATCAAATAGTCTGTCAATTGAGACTTTTGAATGGAGGCGGATGGATGGGTAGCCCAGGGATTTGAACCCTCCACGCTGAATTCATGCTAACATGAAGAATTCAAATCCGTTTGCCTGTCAGGATCGTATCATTGTCAAAATCATTTTGAATCTTGTTATTGCTTTCAAAGCGTGTGGAACGTTGGCTGGCATGACTACCATTTGCCCCCCCCTCAGGCGGAAGGGTTTGCCCGAAATAACAATTTCTGCTTCTCCATCAAGAAGAAAGACCAGGGCATCGAATGGCGCTGTATGTTCGCTCAATCCCTGTCCTTCATCAAAAGCGAAAAAGGTTACGGTCCCTGTCTCTTTATCAAGGATCGTTCGACTCACAATGGAACCCTTTTGATAATCTGCCAAATCAATTAACCTTATTGTCTTAACATCAACGTTTTCCATGTCTCCCTTCCCCTTCTCTTATTCTCCAATCTCTTTTAAAAGTTTCTTCCCGTATTCCTTGCATCTCTTTTCGACCTCTTTATCC
>DCUS01000117.1 GCA_002327885.1 Syntrophaceae bacterium UBA2208 | reverse complement strand
AGATCTCGTTGACCAAATAGGGTCTCTGAAAAAAGGAAAAGGATGAGAAAGGCGAGGATAGGAATGAGAGACCGAAAACCCGCTATTCTCCCCACTCTCCCTAAAGTAGCCAGCCTGGGCGCAGCGTTTCGGCCCCCCTTTTTTATGAGGGGAGGGGAAAAATTATACGGCGGGATCTGTTTCTTGAGCATTGGGAGTGCTCGTCGCATCCGGGATCGCTGAAGGTTGCGGTTTGGGTTTCCTTGGCCGCGGGCGCCAGCGAGGTTTCGAGGGCTTCTGCGCTTTCCGTTCCTTTGATTCCTTCATTTCCTCTGTCTCGCTTTTTCTCTCCTCTTTACCAAATCCGGTGATAACATAGGTCCCGCTTCGGGCATCGGTTCTTAGCTGAATGATTCCTTCTTTTTCAGCATCTTCAAGAAGGTCGCTGAAGGTGCGGTAGCCATGGTAGGATTCATTGAAAGAAGGCTTCTTTCGCTTCATCGTCTCTTTCACCATGGAGGACCAGAGCACCTCCTTATTCTCCCGGACAAGAGCCACGACAGAGTCCACCAGGAGTTGAAAAGCCTCTTTTTTCTTTTCAGGGAGATCCTGCTCGATCTTGGGAGGAATGCCGAGAGGACGTTCTAAGTCTTCATAATAAATAAACTCATCGCAGTTGTTGACTAAAAGGTTGGAGCTCGATTCTTTCATCCCAAGACCGATCACTCGTTTGCCGTTTTCCTTTAATTTAGAGACGAGGGGGGAGAAGTCGCTGTCACCGGAAACAATGACAAAGGTATCGATGTGTTCTTTAGAATAACAGAGATCCAGGGCATCCACGCAGAGACGGATATCTGCGGAATTCTTTCCGGTCATCGCACGCTTCGGGATTTCGATCAGCTCAATGGCCGCCTCATGAAGGGGTTTCTTATATTCGGCATAATCGGCCCAATCCGCATAGGCTTTTTTGACGATGAGCTTTCCTTTCTCGACCAGACGCTCCAGGACCTTTTGGATCTCAAATCGTTTATCCTTTTTCCCTTTAAAACCAAGGGCCAAGTTTTCAAAATCGATGAAGACCGCTAAAGTATGTTCCCCTTCGGCCATGTTTTTCCTCTCCTTATTAAGGTTTAAAACCTCTTTGCCTGAAACAATCGTACAACTAAAGAGAGATTTTGTAAACACATTTGAGAGGCAAATTTAGGAGTTTGCTTGAGAGCCATGGAAGGGTTCGCCCATCCACCCATTTTACCCTTCTTCTTTAGCTTATGATCTGGTAGTTAGGTCATAGGGTATGTCCTGCCAACTATTGGTTATAGATGAGGTGTTTTTATGGAATGAGTTTATCAGATTGGGGGAAAAAATCAACCCATTCGACTCCACGGTCTGAAGCCAGGGGTATGGCTTCGGCGTGAGCCACTCGATTGAGCTCGCCGAAGTCTCAGCCGACCGCTCAGGGTTGATACTGAGCGGCGCTTTTTACTCTGACTTAAAAATCTTGGGTTGGAGCCGTCGAACGTATCAACGGGTATGGAAATTTTAACTCAGCACCTGGAGAGAATATCCCTTCTCTTTTAATCCTTTTTTGATCTCTCGGATGTGGTCTGAACCACCCGTCTCCAACACCAGGATCACCTTTGAGAATCCAATGAGGATATTTTGGGCAGCCTTTTTATGGGAGCGATGGTGATCAACCTCCCTTTTTCAATAGGCTGATTCGGGGCATCCCCGAAAATGGATTCTGGTCCACCCAAACCTCACAGCCGTAAACGTTCTCAATATTTTCTTTAGTGATGACTTGATCCGGAGTTCCTGCCCTATAAATCCCTCCTCCCCGAAGAAGAATGAGCCGATCACAAAATTCAGAGGCGATGTTTATGTCATGGGAGGCCATGACAATGGTCAGGCCTTTCTCCCGGTTGAGAGTGAGGATGAGATCGAGAAAGTCCATCTGGTGATGAATATCTAAGTTGGCCGTGGGTTCGTCCAGAAGAATGACTTCCGGCTCCTGAGCTAAGGCCCTGGCGATGAAGACCCTTTTTCTTTCTCCGCCGGAAAGTTCATCCATGGATCTTTCAGAAAACGGAAGTATCTCCGTCCACTCCATTGCTTTTTTTGCAATCTCCATGTCCTTTTCGCTTTCAAACATGAGATGCCCGAGATGAGGAGATCTTCCCATCAGGACGGTCTCAAGGACACTGAAAGGGAAGAGGAGATGGGTCTCTTGAGCCACCACAGCAATTCTTTTGGCGATATCGGCTCGATCCATCTTCTTCATGGGAACAAGCTCAAAGAGAATCTCTCCCTTCTGAGGGGAGAGAAGACGATAGAGGATTTTTAATAGAGTGGTTTTCCCGGAACCATTCGGGCCGATCACTCCCACAAATTCTCCCTTCTCCACTCGAAAAGAAATATTCTCGAGGACCCAATTTTCGTGATAACGGAAGGAGACGGAATGGACTTCAATCATAATGTCTTGACCACCTTTCTCGTCCTTAAGAGATAGATGAAGAAAGGCCCTCCAAAGGCGGCTGTGATCACCCCGACCGGTAACTCCGTAGGCGCGAGAATTGTTCTTGCAAAGGTATCCGAGGCGATGAGGAAGGAAGCGCCAACCAGTGCTGACGAGGGGATGAGGAGGCGGTGGTCAGGACCGAAGATCAGCCGCGCAGAATGCGGGATGATCAAACCTACGAATCCGATCAGACCGCATACGGAGACCGACGCCGCAGTGATCAAAGAAGCGCAGAGATAGGAAACCAGTTTCAATTTCTCCACGGGCACTCCTAACTGGACAGCATTTTCTTCTCCTGAAAGGATGAGGTTTAGATGGCGGGAGCGAAGGTAAAGCAGGAAGATGCCTAATAAAACGTAAGGGAGGATGATCAAGATCGATCGGGGACTGGAGAAACTGAAATCTCCCATCAACCAGAAGATGATCGTATGGAGTTCCTCTTTCTGAGAGACAGAGATGAAGAACATGATCAGAGCCGAGAGAAAGGAACCGATGATCACCCCTGCCAATAAAAGCGTATTGGGATGAATCTTCCCGTCCTGCCTTCCGAAATAAAAGACAACCAGGATGGTCAGGAGCGCCCCTAAAAATGAAGCGAGAGGAAGACCCAGCGAGGAGGCGCTCAATCCCAAGAGAATAGCAATAATGGCGCCCACGGCAGCTCCGCTCGAGACCCCGAGAATATAGGGATCGGCCAGGGGGTTTCTCAGAAGGGCCTGAAAGGTAGCCCCTGCCACAGAGAGGCCTGCTCCTACAAAGCCTGCCAGAATGGCTCTGGGAAGCCTGAGGGAGAGAATGATGGTCCGTTCCGTCTCGCTTCCCGCTCCTTTTAGGCCGAGAATAGACTGGAAGAGAATGCGGATGGATCGCAAAGGCGGGACCTTTACGCTTCCCACGGTGATGGAAACGAGAATGACCAGGATGAGGAGGAGGCCGAGAAGAATGGAGATGGTGATGACTCTTTTAGGGGTGATGAGCTTCATAGACCATTATTGCAAATTGCAAAATTAGTGTTTAGCATTTCTCATTTATCGTGCCATATTACTGGTCATTAACTTTGCAATGCTAATTTTGCATTGGTTTTTTAAACCTTTCGGGATGGAGGACTCTGGCAATTTCCTCCAGTCCATCGATGATGCGGGGCGATGGCCGATCAAGCAGGTCAGAGTCAACCAGGTGGATACGACCATTTTTGACCGCCGGGATCGTCTTCCAACGAGTCCATTCGCGGAGGATCTTCTGATAATCACCTTTGGGATTCATCGAACTGATGATAATCACCTCCGGAGATCTTTTCAGAATCTCCTCCATTCCAAATCGAGGATACAACTCTTTTTCTCTTCCTGCAATATTTTCACCCCCAGCGATGCGGATCAGGTCATCTGCAAAACTGCCTTTTCCCACGGTCACCATCGGAGCCTCCCCAATCTGGATAAAAACTTTGGGCAGGGAAAGACCCCGGGTGAGTTCAACCACTCTCTGCTTTCTTTTCCTCATCCCCTCGATGATGACCCTTGCCTGGGCTTCCCGATTCGTCACCTGACCGATGTGGCCGATACTTTGGAGAATATCATCAAAATTTTTTGGGAAGATCACATAAGTTTTAAAACCTAATTTCTCCAAACGATCCACCATGTCCCGTGTGTTCCCGGCTCCCGTCGCGATGATCAAGTCAGGGTTGAGAGAGATGATCTTTTCAAAATCAAGGCTGATATAACTTCCCACCTGGACTCTGTTTTTGGCCTTTTCAGGGAAGTTACAATGAATGGAGACCCCGACGATCTCTTCATCGAGTCCAAGATTAAAGAGAATTTCGGTGATATTGGGGGCTAATGAAACAATTCTTTTTGGAGGAAAAAGGAGGCTCACCTCTCTTCCCACTTCATCTTTAATCGGAAGGGCACCCGGGTTGGATAGCGATGCCCCGATCAATATGAACAGAGACGACAATAAGATTGTTTTGATCAGATGGTTTTTCATTGGAGCTGAAACTTGACAGGGATATTTACCCAAAGTGGAATGGCCTTTTCCCCTTTCTTGGCGGGAACAAATTTCCACTGTTTCACCGCTTTAAGAGCGGAACGGTCAAGCAAATCATAACCGGAAGATTTTTTTACATCGACCTGCCCGACCCGGCCGTTTTGGAGGACTTCCACTCTTAAAATAACCTCTCCTTCGTATCTTTTTTTCCTCGCCTCTGGAGGGTAAATAGGCTTTGGATTCTCATCATATCTGGGTTGATCAAAGAGGGCTTCTTCATAGGAAAGGGGCGGAGGGGACATGGCCGCCTGTGTTTTTTCAGGAAAACCGATTTCAGGATGGGGGTTCAGACCCCATCCCAAGGTGATTCCTTGTTCATTCTTATTTTCGCTTTCCCTGTAGGCATTTTCGGAGGTTACGTTTGAGGGAGCGCCGATGGGAATGACTTTATTTTCAGGTTTGAGAAAAAGCGGGTCGGATTCCTGTTCCTTTTTATCATCCGGCGCCTCTTTTTCCTCCTTATGGGTTAACACCCTTTGATCTTGAGTGGCGATTTGTACCGGGACGTCAGGAGGGGGCGTTTCGTCCGTCCTCTGCAGACGCATTGCTTCGGAGGGCGAAGGCTGCAGGCGTTTCTTGGGGGCGGAAATACTTTTTGATACTTCTTTCTTTTCAGAGATCAATGGTAAAAAGGAAACCTCAATATTAAGGGTTCGAAGTCTATTGATTTTAAAGTCTGGAAATAATAGGGACGAGATAGAAAAAAGGAGAAGATGGAGCCCCAGCGAAAAGGACAAAAAGATTTTGAGGTTCAAATTTCCGTTCATGTCCAAAACACCTAAAAAAAACCCAGCCTTCGAATGAAAGACTGGGTTTTATCTCACCGCAACCTTCACTGTCCTCCATCGAAGACCTATTGTGAAGCGCATTCAGGCAGGTTTTCTGGCTTACGGATCATCCTACTGCGGTCCGAAATCTTCCTCAACTTTCGGACCTCCCTGCCCCTTCCCATCTTTTGCCCCTTCAACGAGCTTGGGTTTCAGATAGTGGATCTGGCAGGTTTCGTCCCCGATTACAGCGGCGTGGCCGTCCCCGATTCTCACGGGGTTCCCTTTTCGGCTTCAAGCCACCTGAACACGGATCTATTTTTATCTCTTCATATCACAATTTTTAAGAGGATGTCAACTTTTTTTGGCATTTTCCTGTAAAATTGACAGACAAGCAATATTATAGTATTTTTAATAACATAAATGTTTCATGACGGTTACATCCCCCCCCTCAAAGACAGTGTCGTAATTCCTTTTTGTCTTTGCGAGCGACCCAAGGGAGCGTGGCAATCTCTATTTTTTAAATGAATTACGAGATTACTTCAGTCGTTTCACTCCCTCGCAATGACATTGTGACATACTCTCTTCGCAGAGGGGGATTTGAATGAACGGTGACGAATTGAAAGAATTTCTCTCTCTCGTTTCAAAACCTGTCAGGTATCTCGGTCAGGAGGTCCATTCGATTATAAAAGACCCGGCCGAGGTGAAATTAAAATTCTGTCTGGCCTTCCCGGATGTCTATGAAGTAGGAATGTCTCATCTGGGGATCCAGATCCTTTATTATATTTTAAATTCAAAAAAAGGGGTTGCCTGCGAAAGGGTTTTTGCTCCCTGGGGGGATATGGAGAAAGTTTTAAGAAATAAAAAGATTCCTCTCTCTTCTCTCGAATCCTCCACACCGCTCAATCAATTCGATATCGTGGGCTTCTCTCTTCAATATGAACTCTGCTATACCAATGTCCTCAACATGCTTGACCTCTCCAACATACCTCTCTTCTCAAAAGACCGGGATGAGCGGTTTCCTTTGATCATCGCCGGAGGACCTTTAACCTTTAATCCAGTTCCCGTTGCTGATTTTTTTGATGCCATGGTCATTGGAGATGGGGAAGAGGTCGTTCTGGATATTTGCGATCTCGCATCTCAATGGAAGGGAGCCGCAAGGAGGGAGGCCAGGGCAAAGAAGGAAGATTTTTTGAAATCCCTCTCTCAATTAGATGGAATCTATGTTCCCAGCTTGCACAGGGAGGGGCAAAAAATTCGTAAAAGAGTGGTCTCCGATATCAATCAGACTTCCTTCCCCACCTGTCCCATCGTCCCTTATATGAAGGTGGTTCATGACCGCCTCAGTGTCGAGATTGCAAGAGGCTGCAAAAGGGGATGCCGCTTCTGTGAGGCCGGTTTCATCCATCGGCCGTATCGCGAGAGAAGTCCAGAGGTCATTCATGAGATTCTCAATGCCTCCCTCAAGCAAACAGGCTATGAAGAACTTTCTTTGCTCTCTCTTAGCGCCGGGGACTACTCTTCCATCGGGTCTCTTCTCTCTGATCTGATGGATCGATATGAATCAAAGAAGGTGGCTGTCTCTTTTCCCTCTTTAAGGATTGAAAGTGTTGTAGGACATCTGGCAGAAGAAGTGAAACGGGTCAGAAAGACAGGATTTACAATTGCCCCGGAGGCTGGAACAGAACGACTTCGAAGGGTGATCAATAAGGAACTGGATGAAGCCGTTCTCTTCCAGGGTATTTCAGATCTCTTCTCAAAAGGTTGGAAGAACATCAAACTTTACTTTATGATGGGACTTCCAACAGAGAAAGATGAAGATTTGAGAGGAATTCTCGACCTGTCCAGAAAGATCGCTTCCTTGGGGGCGAAGCAGAAAATCCATCCACACATCAATGTGAGTGTCTCCACCTTTGTTCCAAAACCCCACACTCCATTCCAGTGGGAATCCCAAATCCCATTGGAGGAGATGAACGAAAAAATTCGTTTTTTAGGGGATGGCATCAAGAAAAACAACCTTCGTTTCAAATGGCAAGACCCTCCTCTCAGTTTTTTGGAGGGAATCTTTTCGATGGGGGATCGGAGACTTTCCAGGGTTTTAGTGGAGGCCTATCGATTAGGATGTCGTTTCGACGGCTGGAGCGATCAATTTCATTTCCCCCTGTGGAAAGCAGCTTTTGAAAAGGCAGAACTGGAAATGGATTCCTATACCAAAAAGAGAGAATTTAAGGATACCCTTCCATGGTCTTTTGTCGAAACAGGGATAAATGCTCAATATCTTTGGGAGGAATATCAGAAAGGGCTTGATGAGAAAATCAGCCCTCCCTGTGTGAAAGGGAATTGTCACCGGTGTGGGGTTTGTAAGGGGGAAGCCCTCCTCATAAGAGAGGGTGATCCGGGAGAAAGGGAAGTTCTGGAAAGAAACAAAAAGAAGGATGTCCGGAAAAAAGGGATAAAGAAAAAGATTCGATTAAAATTCAGGAAGGGAGGGAATTTGCGCTTTCTAAGCCATCTGGAGCTTGCGCATCTATTCTATCGTGCTTCCTTGAGAGCGGAGTTTCCCCTTTCCTACTCTGAGGGGTTTCATCCAATGCCCAGGATTATTTTCGCTACAGCCCTTCCGGTCGGAATGGAAAGTCTGGCCGAGTTCGTTGATATGGAGTGTGAGGGAAACATCACTCCTTCTGAAGTCATGGGGAGGCTCAATCAGATCCTGCCATCCGGTATTGAGATCATTGAAGCGAAAGAGGTGCCAATCTTTTTCCATCTCTCCTCCTTGCTGCATCCATCTGTCTACTGGATACCATTGGATCACCTCATTCCCAAAGAAGAGGCGATCCCGCAGATTAAAAAGGTTTTGGGTGAAAAAGAATTTTTGATCCACCAGGAGAGAGATGGAAAAAAGAGGAGTGTGGACATCCGGCCATTGATCGAAAAGATAGAAATTAAAGAAAAATCAGAAGGGGAACCCCAGTGGGGTGTGGAGCTGGTGATTCGAAAGGCGAAGGGAAGAACGGCAAAACCGATCGAGATCGTCGGAGCCATATTGGGTTTGGAAGAAGAATCTCTTGCCCAATGTAAAGTAATCAAATTGGAATAATGGGATTTTGGGAAAATGGAATATCGAATGATTCAATGATCAATTGGCGATGGTCAATAATCAATGGTCATTGAGAATTGGGAATTGATTATTGACCATTGAAGATTTAAATGCCCCATCTTTCCATCATTCCAGTATTCCATTCTAAGGTCTCTAATTTTCAGGAGCAAGTTATGGCCAATGAGTTAATCATCAATGTAACGGACCATGAGTCAAGGGTCGCCCTTCTGGAGGACCGAGTCCTTGCCGAGCTTTATATCGAACGCACCAAGGACAGAGGGATCATGGGGAATATATATAAGGGGAAGGTGGTGAAGGTTTTGCCAGGAATGCAGGCCGCCTTTGTTGATATCGGGCTGGAAAAAGCCGCTTTCCTTTATGTGTCAGACGTTCACGGTGGAATAGAAGATTATGAGGAGATGGGATTTCAAGGGGAAGAAATACCCGTCTATTTCAGCAGCCCTTCCTCGCAGATTGAAGACCTTCTTTCAGAAGGTCAGGAAATATTGGTCCAGGTTTCCAAAGAACCTCTCGGCACAAAAGGAACTCGAATTACCTCCCATACCACGTTGCCCGGCAGATATCTTGTTTATATGCCCTTAGTCGATCATATCGGTGTTTCGAGAAGGATCAAGGACGAGAAAGAGCGGAAAAGGCTAAGAGAAGTTGTCCAGTCCATGAAGCCTCCTATCGGCGGCTTCATTGTGCGGACGGCCAGCGAAGGGGCGGAACCCGATGAAATTAGAGCGGATATGGAATTCCTCTTCCATCTCTGGAATAACATTCAGAAGAAGAAAGAAAATTCAACAGCCCCCTCTTTGATTCACAATGACCTGACCATGGTCCTCCGGGTCATCCGGGACATCCTTTCCCCTCAGGTCAACCGCATCATCATCGACTCCAAAGAGGAATATGAGAATATTCTTTCCTTCATGAGCACCTATATGCCGAAACAAAAGTATGAGATGACCCTTTATGAGAAGAAAGAGCCCATCTTTGATGCTTACGGAATTGAGATGGAGATTGATAAAATCCTGGGCGGTAAAGTTTGGCTCAAATCCGGAGGATCCATTGTCATTGATATGAGTGAAGCTCTGGTGGCCATTGATGTAAATACAGGGAGGTACGTGGGGAAAAGAAACTTAGCCGATACGATCCTTAAAACCAACCTCGAGGCAGCCAAGGAGATTGCCTATCAATTGAGATTGCGGAATATCGGGGGAATCATCATTATTGATTTTATTGACATGGAAAGAGAGGGAGATCGAGAGAAGGTGTATCAAGCCCTGGAAGAGGCTTTGAAGAAAGATCGCCAGAAGACAACTATCTTCAAAATCTCAGAACTGGGCCTGGTGGAAATGACCCGGAAGCGAACCCGGGAAAATATTTCAAGGATCCTGGGGGAGGCTTGCCCCTATTGTGAAGGGGCGGGGTTGATTAAATCGAAGACAACGGTCTGTTATGACATTTTTCGAGAAATCGAGAGAACGGCCTCCGAATTGGGAGGCCACAATATCCTCGTTGAAGTCAATCCGGAGATTGCCGACCTTCTCTATGAGGAGGAAAGAGTTGGTGCGGAGGAATTAGAGAAAAAACTTCGGAAAAAGATTATTATTAAAGGCAAGGCCGGATTCCACCAAGAGCAATTCAATATTATCGAAACTTGATGGTTTCATAAAAAGTTCCCAAGAGGTCATTGCAACCGAAAAGCCGAATTTGACAATAAACCTAAAATCAATTAGTATTCGTTAATTATTTTATTCTGGAGGGGTCTGATGTATGCTGTGGTGAAAACCGGTGGAAAGGAATATCGGGTCTCAAAAGGAGATCTCATCCGGGTTGAAAAGTTAGAGGGGAAAACAGGGGATCCGGTTGAATTGAAAGACGTTTTGATGGTTTCCGAAGAAGGGGAGGTCCAATTTGGAACCCCCCTTTTGACCCATGTCGTCATCAAAGGGGAAATCGTTCAGGAGGGGAAGGGGAAAAAAGTCCTGACCTATAAGATGAAAAAAAGAAAGAATTATCGCCGATTTAAAGGACATCGACAAACCTATACATATCTAAAAGTGAATGATATTGCATTAGGCTGAAGATGGAATATTGGAAGTGTGGAATAATGGGTTAAACCATCGTTCCGACATTCCATCATTCCAGTATTCCGATGTTAGGACTTGGAGGTTATTATGGCACACAAGAAAGCCGGGGGAAGTTCCCGGAATGGCAGAGACAGCGCCGGTCAGCGATTGGGCGTCAAGCGATTCGGCGGGCAATGGGTTCAGGCTGGGAACATCTTGGTCCGTCAAAAGGGGACTCGCATTCACCCTGGAGAAAATGTTGGAGTAGGAAAGGATTACACCCTTTTTGCCAGGATTGATGGGGTCGTCAAGTTTGGGAAGAAGGGGAAAGATAAAAAGCAGGTGAGTGTCACCCCCCAAAATGTTGAACTCTGAAGCCAATACGGTTCAGAGACCCTCCCTTTGGCCTGTGATCGAAAATGAAATTTGTGGATGAAGCAAAAATCCATGTGAAAGCAGGCGATGGCGGAAATGGATGTGTCAGCTTTCGGAGAGAGCGGTTTATCCCCCGGGGTGGTCCGAATGGCGGTGATGGAGGAAAAGGTGGGGATGTGATCCTTCAGGCCGATGCGCAATTGACCACCCTTCTCGATTTAACCTTCCCAAAACAATTCCGTGCCCAAAGAGGAAATCACGGCAAAGGAAAAGACCAAACCGGCAAGAGTGGAGAGAACCTGATCATTCGAATTCCGGCAGGGACTCTTGTTCGAGATGATCAAACCGGGGAAGTGCTTCAAGACCTCCTCTTTGATGGGCAGACATATATCGTGGCAGAAGGGGGTCGGGGAGGACGTGGCAATGCACGTTTTGCCACACCCACGATTCGAGCTCCCCGCCATGCTGAAAAAGGCAACGAAGGACAGGAGCGTACCCTACGGTTTGAATTGAAGCTTCTCGCCGATGTGGGGATCATCGGTTACCCCAATGTTGGGAAATCAACTCTCCTCTCGAGAATATCGTCAGCGAGGCCGAAGATTGCCGGCTACCCTTTTACGACACTGGTTCCCCATCTGGGCGTGGTGAGCCGGGAAGATGGTCGACCTTTTGTCGTGGCTGACATTCCTGGATTGATTGAAGGCGCCTCAAAAGGAGCCGGGCTTGGATTAACTTTTCTTCGACATATAGAACGAACACGCCTTGTTATTCACCTTCTGGATATCTCAGAAGGCCCTTCTCGCGATGCGGTCAAGGATTTTCAAGCCCTCAACCATGAATTAAAGGCCTACCCCCGTCCGCTTCAAGAAAAAACTCAACTCCTGGCCCTTAACAAAATTGATCTTCCATCGGTGCAGGAAAGGGCGAAAGATGTCGAAAATCAATTCGAGAGGATGGGATTTCGACTTTATTTGATCTCGGGCCATACAGGAGAAGGAGTGGAAGAATTAATGGGGGGGGTGTCTCAGGGACTCGAATTCATTTCGGATCAGGATCATGAGCCATAAGGATATTCGTAGAAAAATATTGGGAAAAGCAAAAAGAATCGTGGTGAAAGTGGGCTCCAGTATTTTGGCCTCCGTCGAGAAAGGGCTCCATTATGAAGTCTTCTCACGATTGACCAAAGAGATTTCGGATCTGAAGCGCCAGGGCTATGAGATCGTTTTGGTCTCCTCGGGTGCCATCGCTGCCGGGATGGAGAAATTGGGTTATAAGACCCGTCCACAAGCCATCACCCAGAAACAGGCGGCCGCAGCGGTGGGTCAGACTCGATTGATGAACATCTATGAAAACTACTTCTCCCGGTATCAACAGATGGTAGCCCAGGTTCTTCTGACCCATGATGATCTGAGCCACCGGCGAAGGTTTCTCAATGCCCGAAATACCCTGCTGACCCTTCTCGAACTCGGGATCATTCCCATCATCAATGAGAACGATACCGTGGCGGTGGACGAGATCAAATTTGGCGATAATGACAACCTCTCCGCCCTGATCACCAACTTAATCGGTGCGGACCTTCTCATTATTTTGACTGACATTGAAGGTCTTTGCGACTCGGATCCCAGGGTGAATCCAAATGCCCGATGTATTTCTCTGGTGGAGGATATTGATAAGGAGGCAGCCGGAATCGCCGGCGAGACAAAAAGCGAAATGAGTGTGGGAGGAATGGTCAGTAAGATCCAGGCTGCCAAAAAGACATCTCGCTTTGGCATTCCCATTGTGGTGGCACGAGGAACCAAAGAAGGAATCCTCCATCAGATTTTAAAGGGAAAGGAGATCGGGACGTTGATCCTTTCGAAAGGAGAAACCTTGAGCAGTCGGAAACATTGGATCGCTTTCAATCCAAAACCGAAGGGAGACGTCATCGTAGATGAGGGAGCGAAGAAAGCCATCGTCCAGAAAGGAAAGAGTTTACTCCCATCCGGCATCGTGAAAGTCAGGGGGAGCTTTCAGCGAGGTGATTTGGTCACCTGTCTGGGACCCCGTGAAAAAGAGTTCGCCAGGGGGTTGGTCAATTACAGCGCTACGGAACTTGAAAAGATCAAAGGCCTTCGAAGCGATCAAATTGAACCCGTTTTGAGCTATAAGTATTCTGACGAAGTGATTCACCGGGATGACTTGGTCGTTTTATGAAAAAGAAAAAAGACTTTAGCGCTGAAGTGAGAGAGATGGCCAGAAAGGCGAAGTGGGCCTCCCATCAACTGGCCCAGCTCTCCTCCTCGATCAAGAATAAGGCTTTAATGGAGATGTCAGATGAACTCGATCGCCAACCGGAATGGCTGATCAGAGAGAATCAGAAAGACCTTGCTGCAGGGAGAAAGTTACGACTCTCTTCAGCCCTGACGGATCGTTTAAGATTGACGCCCTCTATCATCCATGGGATGGCAGAAGGACTTCGGGAAGTGGCTCGTCTTCCGGATCCAGTGGGGGAAATCATCAAGATGTGGAAAAGGCCAAATGGCTTGATGGTGGGAAAGATGAGAATTCCCCTCGGAGTCATCGGAATCATTTACGAGTCGAGACCCAATGTGACAGCCGATGCGGCGGGCCTCTGCCTCAAATCCGGAAACAGCGTTATCCTAAAGGGAGGATCAGAAGCCTTCCATTCCAATCAGGCCATCGGGGAGATTCTTCGAAAGATCCTTGTTAAAACAGGGCTTCCACAAGAAGCCATCCAGATCTTTCCTTATACCGAACGGGAGGCGATTCGGGAGATGCTTCAGTTGGAGGAGGAAATCGACCTCATCATTCCAAGAGGAGGAGAGGCACTGCTTCGATTCGTGGTAAGCCACTCAAAGATTCCTGTGCTCAAACATTATAAAGGGGTCTGTCACATCTTCGTGGACGAAACCGCTGATCTGGAGATAGCGATACGGGTTTGCCTCAATGCGAAAGTCCAGAGACCCGGGGTGTGCAATGCCGTGGAGACCCTGCTCGTTCATGAAAAAGTGGCGGGCCGATTCCTTCCAAAGATCGGAAAGGCCCTTCAGAAGGAAGGCGTGGAACTGAGAGGCTGTCCTCAGACGAAAAAAATTCTCTCTCATATTAAGGGGGCCCGGGAGAAAGATTGGTTCGAAGAATATTTGGACCTCATTCTCTCGATCAAGGTCGTGAAAGGAATCGAAGAAGCCATCGAACACATTGCGCGGTATGGTTCACTTCATACAGAAGCCATCCTCACTTCTGATTATCAGAATGCGCAGAAGTTTTTAAAAGAAGTCCATTCTTCTTGTGTCCTGGTCAATGCCTCGACAAGATTCAACGACGGATATGAACTGGGGCTCGGTGCAGAGATCGGGATCAGCACCTCCAAGCTCCATGCCTTTGGCCCCATGGGTTTAGAGGAGTTGACAACGACTAAATTTATCGTTTATGGAGAAGGACAGATACGAGGATAAATGAAAATTTCACATTTCAAAGCTCAAATTTCAAATGATGATCAACAATTTCAAATTCCAAATTTTATTCGACTTTGTCATTTGATATTTGGATTTCATTTGTCATTTGGATTTTGACAGTTGAACTTTATGATCAAGGAGGATAAAAAGATTAAGAAAGAGGGCAGTGAGAAGAGGATTGGGCTCTTTGGGGGGACCTTCAACCCTATTCACCAAGGGCACCTGCGGGGAGCGGAAGAAATTCGAGAAGCCTTTCAGCTTGGAAAAGTGTTCTTTATCCCTTCCTCCATTCCACCTCATAAATTGACGACAAAGATCATCGAGGCGAAGCATCGGCTTGAAATGGCGAGATTGGCGATCTCAAACAATCCCCACTTTTCCACCAGTGACGTTGAACTCTTAAGGCCTGGAAAATCATACTCTATTGACACCATCCGATATTTTTTAAGGAGCCAACAAAAAACCCCTTACTTCATCCTTGGGAGGGATGCTTTTGTGGAGATAGAGGCTTGGAAGGAGTTTCAAAATCTCTTTTCTATCTGCCACATTATTGTGATGGCCCGATCGGGATTTCAGAAAGCCCCCTTCTTTCCAAAACTTCCCAAAAGCTTGGTTCCGCATTTTCGATATGTCCCTCGAAAGAAAGCCTGGATTCACACTTCAGGCCACCGCCTCTATTTTAAAGAAATCTCGTTTCTTGATATCTCTTCGACAAAAATTCGGAAATTGATCCAAAAAGGGGCGTCGGTGAGGTATTTGATCCCCGCCGAAGTGGAGGGTTATATTCAAAAACATCGCCTTTATCAGGTGGGTCCATGAAAAAAAACGGCTTCATTCATTATTTTTTATTTGTCATCTTACATTTTTCTGTTATAATGCTACACTCAAAATCATTCCTCAGGAGGATATGGTCGCCGATTCAAAAACAAAATCCCTGCTCTGCCTGAAAGTAGCGATTGAGAAGAAGGCTTTGGACCCGGTTCTTTTGGAGTTAAAGGGGACGACTTCCTTTACTGACTACTTTCTCCTCTGCAGTGGCAAGTCCGATCGCCAGGTCCAGGCCATTGCCCAGGCGATTGTCGAAAACCTGAAAAAGAATGGGATTCGGCCCCTTGGACAGGAAGGAATGACCAGGGGCAGATGGATTTTGTTGGATTACGGAGAGGTGGTGGTCCATATCTTCCTGGAAGCTGTAAGAAAATTTTATGATCTGGAAGGGCTTTGGATCGACGCCCCCAGAATTGATTTTCAAGAAGGAGGAAGTATTGGTTAAGAAACCGCTGCCGAAAAAGATGAAGAAAAAAAGGAAGCTTCAGGGGAAAGAACCGGTGAAAAGACCAGCCGATCAGAAAAAAGATCTGGATAAAAAAACCATTGCAAAATTCAAAAAAATCCTTCTCAAAGAACGCGAGCAGATCGTCGGTGAGGTGAAGCAGATCGTCGAATCCTCAAAGGAGATGGGGCAGGATGGCATCCAGGACATTGGCGATGAGGCCGCCAATATTTATAACAAACAAATCTTACTCAGCCTGAATGAAAATGAGCGAACGAGGCTCCAAGAGGTCGATGAAGCGTTAGACCATATAGAGAACGGAACGTACGGTATCTGTGAGGAATGCGGGGGGCCGATCAGTTTAAGACGACTCGAGGTTCGACCGGTAGCGAAATATTGTGTTCCTTGCTTAACCAAGCTGGAAAAGGGGAAGTGATCGTCCATGTTAGTTAAACTTTTATTAAGCTTCCTTTTTATTATCATCGGTTTCTTCCTATGGCTTTCCTATCTGAACCCTTTGGATGTGGAATTCCATTTTTTTAGAAAGACCTTTCAAACCGATCTCTCCATTCTTATGATCTCCTCTTTTGTATTGGGTGCGATGTTGGTCTTCATCGGCACCCTGGCCCGAGATGCCAAACGGGCCTTCGAGGACTATCAGAAATCTCACCAGAAAAGGAAGGAGGAATTTGTTAAAGAGGAATTGAATAAGGGGATGGATGTATTTCTTCGGGGAGATCTCGCGAAGGCCAAAACCCATTTCATTGAGGTATTAAAAAGGGATCCCACCCAGATCGATCTTTATCTCCGGCTTTCGGAGATTGCTCTCCAGGAAGGCAACGATCAGGACGCTCTTCATTGGTTGGGAAGAGCAGAGCTCATCGATTTGAAGAATATAGAAATCCTCCTCCATCAGGCAGGGGTGTACCAGCGCTTGAAGCGATTCGATGAAGCCATCCGGACCCTGAACCGCGCCATCGGTTTGGATGAGGGAAATATCAAGGCGCTGAAAAGTTTGAGGCAGATCTATCTGACAAGCCGGCGGTGGGAGGAGGCGATCCGAACCCAAAGGTCTATTCTTAAACTGACCAAGGGAAAGCAAGCCGAAGAGGAAGAAACCCTTTTCTATTTGGGATTGAAATATGAACGCGCTCGGGATCTTTCGAACCGTGGAGGAGAACAAAATCTGGAGGGCGCCCTGAAAGAGGTGAAAGAGATCGTTCGAGAACGGAAGACTTTTGAGCCCGGGTTTGTTTTGTTGGGCGATATCTACCTCCAGATGGGAAGATGGTCCTCTGCCGGGAATGTTTGGGGAAAGAGTTTTACCCGCTTCAAATCCATCGTTTTCATCCTTCGCTTGGAAGAGCTTTATCTCGGTCGAGAAGATCCAGGCACTCTCTTTCGCATCTATCAAAGGGTGCTCAAGCACAATCCCGAAAATTGGGTGCTCGCCTTCTTTTATGCCAAGCTTTGTTTAAGATTGGAAATGTTGGATGAAGCCCTTGAGGAAATCAATGAGATCAGTATGAGGGTAAAGGATTTCCCGGCCCTTCACAGAATTCTTGCAGAAATCTATCTCCACAAAAAAGACTTCGGACGGGCGGCTCAAGAATTTGAAAAGACGTTTGAATTGAGCGGGACGTCCTATCTTTCCTTCTTTTGTTCCACCTGTGAGAGAGAATCGAAAGAATGGATTGCCTACTGCCCTCAATGTCATCAGTGGAGCGCCTATACGATCAGAGAAGCCGAGAAAGCGATCTTTCCACCTTCTCCCTCTTTTTCAGAAAGGGTCCATCCCCCCTTGTAATATTCTGCATTCCATTCAGCAACCCCGTCTGCGCTGACGATGCAGGCATCACCGATTATCAACGATGGGATTTCAAGCCACCCTCTTCCAGTTTTTTCTTCCTCCGCAATGCCCCTGTTGTGAAGAATTTTTAGAGGAGAGACAACAAGGGTTCTGTCCGAAGTGTCTTTCGGAGGTTCACTGGATCGACCCTCCCTTCTGTTCCATCTGTGGAATTCCCTTTACCTCTAAAGAGGTCGGAAACCATCCCTGTGGCGCTTGTATGACCCATTGCAAATATTTTACAATGGCAAGGGCTTTGGGAACTTACGAAGGGTCTCTGCAAAAGGCCATTCATCATTGGAAATATGAGGGAAGGAAAAGCCTCACCCCTTTTTTCGCCGAATGGATGGCAGAAGGGGTGAAACGGTATTGGGCCCCTGGCTCCCTCGATCTTTTAATTCCCGTCCCTTTACACCCCCAGCGATTAAGGGAGAGGGGATTCAATCAAGCCCTTCTCCTGGTGAAGACGCTGAGCCGTCGGACTGGGATCCCGTACCGAAGGGCGATTCTTAAAAAGAAGAAACCCACCGTACCCCAAGTGAATCTCAGCGGTGCGGAGAGGGAAAAAGAATTGAGAGGGGCTTTTCATATGACCGCCACGAAAGAATGGGTCGGGAAGTCGATCCTATTGGTCGATGACGTTTATACGACTGGAGCGACCGTCAATGAATGCTCAAAGATGTTGTCAAGAGGGGGAGCCAAAAGGGTGGATGTCTTAACTCTGGCCCACGCTTTAAGAACGAGTTAGGACTTTAAAAGTGGGGGGAATTTAGTGAACGGCATAAATTAAGTTGACATGAACCATGTGTCATTGCGAACAAAGTGAAGCAATCTCAATGGATTGCCACATCGGTCGTATCGACCTCTTCGCAATGGCTACTTTTCAGAGTCGTTCACTATAGCTTTGAAAGGTCAAAGATGAGTCGTCGCAAAAAGTGGTCACTTCTCTGGATCGTCATTCCGATCCTGATCGTGGTTATTTTCATCTCGGTATCGATCCAATATCTCCTCGACCCTGATATTTATCGGAATATCCTTGAAAAATCATTGACGACCGCCTTGGACAGGGAGATCTCCATCGGGAAGGCAAAAATATATTTGTGGGGGGGAGTCGGAATTACCTTTGATGATTTTCGGATTAAGGATCGCTCTCTGGCCTTTGATCTCCTTCAGTCCAAAAGACTGATCTTGAGGCTTAAGTTTTTTCCTCTCCTCAAAAGGGAGATTAAGTGGAAACAAATCATTGTCGATCGCCCTGTCTTTCGTCTCATCAGGGATAAAAACGGTCAATTCAATATTTTCTTCGATGGCCCTCTGACCGGTGAGAAATTGAAAGAAACCCAAAAGAAGATGCTGGAGGCGATTACCTCCCTTTTTGGAGGGTCCTTAGCCATCCGGGAGGGAGAGGTCTCATTCTCGGATGAGAGTTTAGGCAACTCACCCCTGAAAACAGAGATACGGGCTTTCAATTTTGAACTCTCAAGGGTTGCTTATCGTAAAGATTTCCCCTTCCTAATTAATGGGAGAGTCGTTCATTCCAACAAAGAAGGTCCCTTCTCTATCGAGGGAACGATTCGGAATATCCCTGAGAATTTAGACCTCTCCGGAGGAGAAGTGAGGGCGGAGGTGAAGATCAATAATTTCGATATATTGCACTTCTGGCCCTATCTTAAAACCCTACTTCCTATGGAAACCATTTCAGGGGTTCTCCACCTGAATGCCCACTATCGAGGAGACTTCCAGGGAACTTTCAAGGCCTCTGCGAAAATCAAATTTAAAGAACTCCTTTTTGACTATCCCCGGGTCTTTTCATCCGTCCTGAAACCGGAGTGGGCGAACATTGATGTGGAGGCTCAATATGATTCAAAAGAAATCAATATCCCCAGGTTTTTAATCGAATTACCTGAGTTATGGGTGAAGGCGAAGGGGAGGATATATGGCATCGGTTCAAAAGAAATGGGAATGGAAGCAGAAGCACAAAGCAGTCCCTTCGAGGTGGCAGAAGGAAAAAAATTCATTCCCTTCCGAATCATCACCCCGGATGTTTCTGATCATCTATACAGATCGGAAGGAAAGGGTTCCTTCCAAATTGTGTCCGTCAGGCTCGCAGGAAAAATGCCTGAGATTGACCATTGTGACCAACTGGCGAATGCTCATGTCCTCTCCATTGAGGCAAGGCTGAATGGCGCGGGATTAAAACTTCCCTGGAACCTCCCAACCTTTGAAGACCTCCATGGACAGCTTCTCTTTCAAAAAGGCCATCTCTATTTGAAAGAAATCGAAGGGAGAATCTTTCATTCAACCCTGGAGAATATCAACGGCGCTTTTTATGAGCTCCTCCATATTCCTACGCTCCAGATAGACTGCCATGGCAGATTCGATTTGACCGATCTCCCTTTTCTCTTGAAGACGGAGGGATTCCCGGAAGAATTCAGCCGTGCCCTCTCCTCCATCAGCATTCTTTCAGGAAAGGCGAACTATTCTCTCTCTGCCAAAGGACTTCTGAAACCTCCGATCCGTTTTCAGCATCAGGGGACATATCTTCTCTCAAAAACCCTTTTCACTCATCAACAAATTCCATTTCCTATCCAGATCGGAGAGGGACGGGTCGATCTTTCCCACCAAGATCTTAAATGGTCAGAGGCAAAGGTGGATTTTGGCCATTCTTCTTTAATCATGAATGGTCTTTGGAAACATGGAGAAAGGGACCATCCTCTTGAGATCCTGGCCAGGGGGAAAATGGATCTGAAAAATCTCTTTGCCCTCTTCCAATCCTCTCTCTCTCCGGATGAGGTCCGATCAAAAACAAAAGGTTTCGAAGCCCTCTCAGGAATTAGCCAAATTTCATTCAAGGGGAAAACCCTCCCCGGGGCTTCCCGTTTCTCTTACGAAGGAGAGTTTTTCGCAAGAGACGCCTCGTTCCTGAAAAAGGGGAATCCTGTTCCCATCTTTTTTAAGGAGGGAGGGATTTCATTTTCCAACTTGGGAATAGGTTTTTCAAAGGCAAAATTTGTATATGGAAAATCCTCCTTGACCATGGATGGATTCTGGAGAGGGGGGGACATCCATCTTTCTACATGGGGTTCGATCGATCTGAAACCACTCTATTCCCTTTTACAATCATCGCCTTTTGCAGATCAGGTTCGAGGGCCCACCGATGGCGTTCGGGAGCTCTCCGGGGAGGCAGAGGTCCGCTTGAAATGGCTTGGGAAGGGGAGCGAGGGGTTGACGAATTTAGAGGGAGGAATTCGTCTAAGAAATATTTTTTTGCAACATCGAGACATTCCTGTCCCCTTATCGGAGATCGAAGGTTCTTTGCGTTTTCTGCCTGAAGAGATCCGGGTGGAGGGGTTAAAAGGAAAGTTGGGCAATTCTGCCCTCAACTTATCCGGAACCATTTCCGGAACGACCCCTGCCGATTCCACTGTCCGCCTCTTCAATCTGGATTCAGAAAAAAATCCTAAGAAATCCATCAAGCGGTTCACTTTTCATGTCTCTTCCACACAGCTGGACCTGGATCCATTCTTTCCAAAGAGAGAAGAAACCACTCCGGCCTCTTTTGAAAGAGTCAAAGAATGGCTCTTACATTGGTCACTCGAAGGAAAGATAGAGATCGACCAAGGAAATTTTCGAAGCTTCCGCTGCCGAGAACTGAAGGCGGAGATGAAGACATTGGATGGCAAGCTTCACATCCGCCATTTTCAATTTAAGGCAGATGGCGGGGATTTCTGGGGAGAGGGATGGCTTCAACCCACAGAGAGGGGAATAAGAGTTGAAATGAAACCTCGTCTCTCCAATATGGAAGCCAAGGCTTTTCTCAGGACTCTTTTTCAAAAAGAAGAAGAGGAAAAAACGGTCGTCACAGGGAGAATGCATGTCCAGAAAGTGGAGTTGCGAGGAGAGGGAGAGAATTTCCAGAAGATCAAGGAGTCTCTCAACGGGAGCTTAACCCTGGAAGTGGAGAACGGGGCGATTGAAAAAGCCAACCTCCTTGCTAAAATTTTTTCGATCCTTAATGTCTCTCAATGGTTTAAAGGAAGACTCCCAGATTTGAAAACAAAGGGGCTTCCTTATCGCAACATCACCGCCACACTTCATATCAAGGATGGCATTGCCTCTACGGATGACTTCCTGGTCGATAGCGATGCGATGAGGATTACTATTCTCGGAAAGGTCGATCTGGGGAAAAAATTGATTGATGCGAGGGTTGGCGTTCATCCTTTAGTCACGATCGACGTGATATTGAGCAGCGTCCCGATTGCGGGCTATATTCTCACCGGTAAGGACAAGGCTTTCCTCTCTTATTTCTACACGGTCAAAGGAGATCTGAATGATCCTAAGGTTGAGGTGATCCCTTTAAAAAGCGCCGAAGAACCTTCCTGGGGAATCATCAAACGCCTACTTGAAACGCCACTGAGACCATTCCAAAAAGGGCCTTCCTCTAATGACAAACCCCGTTAGAAATTCCAGTGAGGCATTATTTCTAACGGCGTAAATAGGGATTGAGAGTAATGAAGGGTTCCTCTAAAAATGTCATTCAGGCAAAAGCAGGAATCGTATAAGCTCTTGACATCACCGGACTCCCGCCCTGTACTTGGTGCGGGGCGGGACTGACAAATTTGGAATTATTGGAGGTTGCCTTAAGTTTTAAAACCTCTATCCAAATATTTTTTCCAAAAAATTAAGTTTTCTCTTGACAAATAACAACATGTTGTTGTAAACATTTTTAGTCTTACTAAATATAGCCCTTCTAAAAACCTTTTTAACCTGTCTTGAATAAAATAAGGTGAGATAAAATGGCAACCGTCATCGAGATGAAAGGGGATCATCAGGAATTTAAAAAAGAGGTTGAAACTACCGATATGGCTCTCTTCGTCCGTACCTCCGATGAAGCGATGTACGGCTGGAATCGGCAGAAAATCGTGGATGCCCTCATTCGTGAGACCTATGTGGATTTTGATACAGCGAAAGAGGTCGCTCAGGAGGTGGAGGATTTAATTACGACCTCTAAAATCAAAATGATCACGGCGCCTCTCATCCGCGAACTCGTGGATACCAAACTGATCGAAAGGGGACTTGAGCAAGCCCGCAAGATGCACACCCGCTTGGGAATGCCTCTCTACGATGTCGATCAGCTCATCCTCCACCCCAATAAAGAAAACGCCAATGTTCCCCATGGACCGGAAGCCACCAATCTTACCTTAGCCGAGAGGATTAAGAAGGAATATGCCTTGCTCTCTGTTTTCTCCCCGGAAGTGGCCGATGCGCATATGCGGGGGGATATTCATCTCCACGATCTGGGTTTTATCGATCGACCTTACTGCAGCGGTCAATCCCTCGAGTACATCAAACGCTTCGGCCTGAGCCTTCCCAACTCGATCGCCATGGCCAAGCCTGCCAAACACCCTGAGGTGTTGCTCGCTCATATGGTGAAATTTGCTGCTGCCCTCCAGAGTCATTTTGCCGGGGCGATTGGTTGGGATTCCATCAATCTCTTTTTCGCCCCTTATCTCGAAGGCCTTTCTAACTCAGAACTGGAACAACTGGCTCAGATGATGATTTTCGAATTCTCCCAGCAGGCGGTGGCCAGGGGGGGGCAGGCCATCTTCACTGACCTCAATCTCTATTGGGAGATCCCAAAACATTTTGAAAATGTTCCTGCCATCGGACCGGGCGGAGAGTTTACGGGAAAGACTTATAGTGACTATCTGAGAGAATCCCAGCGCTTTGCCAAGGCGCTCTTCGATGTCTATCAAGAAGGAGATGGTTCCGGAAGGCCTTTTTTCTTTCCGAAACCATTGGTCCATATTACAGAGAAATTCTTTCAAACCCCTGGCCATATGGATTTTCTCAACCAAATCTGTGATGTCGCTTCAGAGAAGGGAAATACCTACTTCGTCTTCGACCGCGGGGAGACAGCCAAGATCTCTGAATGTTGCCGTCTCAGTTTTAAATTGGATCAAACGGACCTTGAAGATGCCAAACAGCCCTGGAAGATGCGATACTGTGCTCTTCAGAATGTGACCCTCAATCTTCCAAGGATCGCTTATTTGGCGAAAGGAGAGGATGCCAAGCTCTTTTCTCAAATTAGCGAATTTATTGAGATGGCGGTGAAGGCCCATCTGGAGAAGAAACGCTTCATTGAAAAACTTCTCTCTTTAGGAGAGAAAGGTCCTCTTGCTTTGCTGGCCATGGACCGGGACGGGTCCCCTTATTTGAGGATGCATCGTGCGAGCTTTTTAATCGGTATGGTGGGGCTCAATGAGCTGGTTCAAATTCATACCGGGCAAGAAATGCATCAATCCAAACAAGCTTTCAAATTTGGTCTCAAGGTGATTGCCCATATGAAATTACTGGTGGATAAGTTCAGCCGTCGCTATGGGATGCATTTTGTTCTCGAACAGACCCCTGCGGAATCCACCGCCTACCGATTCGCCAAATTAGACCTCAAGTATCACTCTCCCAAATCGGGACACATCGTGAAAGGGGATATCTCAAAAGGAGAAGTCTATTACACGAACTCCACCCACTTGAACAATTCGGCTGTCCTGAATCCCATTGAACGCGTGAGGCAAGAAGGTCTTTTCCACCCTCTGATCGAGGCGGGGGCATTGACGCATATCTGGCTGGGTGAGGCAAGGCCCTCCAAGTCATCGCTCGCCCAATTTGTGATGAAAACTTTTCAATTGACTCAAAACGACCAGATCGCCTTCTCTCCCGAGTTTACGACTTGTAACCGCTGTAGTCGAACAAGCCGGAGCCTTCGATCATCTTGTGCTTACTGTGGATCGGAGGATGTGGATGGTATCACACGGATCACAGGCTATTTCACGAAAGTCTCCAGTTGGAATCAAGGGAAAATTGGGGAACTGCGGAACCGGTACCGGAATCAAGCTTTCATGAGGGAGAAGGAGGGAGGGAGGGTGCTGGAAGGAGGTTGAAGTTATAAATGTCAAATGACAAAGTTAAAATGACAAGAGAATGTCAAAGCTCAAAGTTTAAAATCAATAATCAATGTTTTTTACATTCGAACGTCAAATTTCATTTGGCATTTGGAAATTATTTATAAAGGAGAAACCATGGGATCAATAAAAATTTTTACAAAAGCGCGTTGCCCGAGGTGCCCTGCCGTTAAAGAAATTGGAGCGTTATTAAAAAAAGAAGGAGTGCCTGTATGGAGCTATGATCTGGACACGATCGAGGGTCTCGCTGAGGCCTCCTTCTATAGCATTCTCTCCACGCCTTCCCTGGTCATCGAGGATGAGGGGGAGAGGGAGGTGATCAGCTGGAGAGGGGTTGTCCCGTCTCTTCAGGAGGTCAAACAATACCTCTTTAGATGATGCCCATCGACCATGATCGAGATCAAAGGATTTTTAGAGACCTCCTTTTTAGATTGGCCAGGGAAGATTTGTTCGGTGCTTTTCCTCCCCGGCTGTAATTTCCGCTGTCCTTACTGCCACAACCATCCCCTCATCTTCCGTCCCGAGCAGTACTCCACCATCCCGTTGGAAGAGATTATCGATCGCACCCGTTCTTTAAAGAATTGGATCGATGGGATCTGCCTCACGGGGGGGGAACCGACTCTCCATGCCGACCTTCCTTCTCTGATCCGGGAGATCAAACGCCATAACCTTTTAATCAAATTGGACACAAATGGTTCAAACCCTCGGATGTTAGAAAAATTAATCGAAGCAGAGGAGATTGATTTCGTCTCGATGGATGTGAAGGCGCCTCTAACCCCGTTTCATTATTCACGTGCCACGGGTCTTCCCGTCAATTTAAAACCTATTTTGGAATCAATCGAAATCCTGAAGAAGGGAAGGGTGGAGGTTGAGTTCCGGATGACAGTGGTTCCAGGACTCCATAAAGAAGATGATATTAAAAACCTGGGCAGTCAATTGAGGGCCGGCCATCGATTGATCCTTCAGAATTTTAACCCAGAAAATCCATTAGACCCTTCTTTGAAAAACATTCCCCCTTATGATTCAAAGGGTTTAAAAAAAATTGAAAAAGAAGTTCAAGAGATGGTGTGAATGCTTTTTCTGTTTCTCCCATACGGAATAAAAGATGACGTCCCTCTCGCCTGAAGAAATTCGAACTAAAGTGGAGGCGCTCGAGAAGGAAATTCGTCTCCAGAGATCCATTCTGGAAGTCCTCCAAGAACCCTTTTTCATCCTCAACCGAAAAGGGGATTTTATAAAGGGGACCCCAAAAGGGATGAAACTACTGGGTTACCCTCCGGAGGAAATTCAGCAGATGGCCTTTATGGATGTCATCCCTCTCGAAGACCTCAGCCGGA
This sequence comes from Syntrophaceae bacterium UBA2208, assembly GCA_002327885.1. GTDB lineage: Bacteria > Desulfobacterota > BSN033 > BSN033 > UBA1163 > UBA1163. The sequence goes on along the minus strand of DCUS01000117.1, from coordinate 6,773 downwards.
TCCAAGAGGGGTTTGAGGAGATGGAACAGGGTAAAGACGTCCGATTTAGGATACACATCATCAGCCGATTCATAGGACAAACCCCTGTTGAGTTCTTCGGGACCCTCCGGCAGAATGCCTTTTTCATTACGCTGAGAGATTTGAGAGAGAGGATTGAGGTCGAGGAGGAGTTGGAAAGGACGAAGAGGGTGTTCACGGAAAAGATTCGGGAGAGGGACCTCTATGCCAGAGAGCTTCAGGTGATCAGGGACCTCTATAAGGGAAAGTTGGAGGAGATTGAAAGGATGAAAGAGGAAGCGGTCCGTCTCTCTTATACCGATGACCTCACCGGGATCTATAACCACCGTTTTTTTATCGAACAACTCACTCTCGAAGTGGAACGTCAAAGACGTTACTCCACCCCTCTCTCACTGCTCATGATTGATATCGATTATTTTAAACATTACAACGACACCAATGGTCATTTGGCCGGAGATCAAGTGCTTAAGGACATTGCCATTCTCATTCAGCGGGGCGTCCGGCAATCCGATATCGTTGCCCGTTATGGAGGAGAAGAATTTTCCGCTATCTTAATCAATACTGGAAGGGAAACGGCTTTGGAAATTGCGGAGAGGGTGAGAAGAATGGTCGCCGACGCTCGTTTTGCTAATGAGAACGCCCAACCCAATAAAGATTTAACGGTGAGCTTAGGCGTGGCGACTTTTTCCTCTCCTATCTCCAACCTCACCGATTTGATCCGCGAGGCTGACCATGCTCTCTATCGGGCCAAGAAAAATGGCCGGAATCGCATCGAGGGATGAGATGAAGACCGTGATCGTCACCGCAGCCTTGATCATCGAAGAGGGGAAAATCCTTGTCACCCAGAGAAAGCAGGGGGATTCCCATGGACTCCTCTGGGAATTTCCAGGAGGGAAGGTGAAAGAGGGCGAAGAGCCGAGAGAGGCTCTGCGAAGGGAGTTAAAGGAAGAATTGGAGGTCGAGGTGGAACCCGGAATGATTTTTGATGCGACCTTTTACTCTTATCCAGAATATCCTGTCCTTCTTTTGGTTTATCATTGCCGGATTGAAAAAGGTTCTCTCAAGCCCATGGAATGCCATGATCTCCGGTGGGTCACCCTTCAGGAGTTGGAAAAACTGGCGATGCCTCCTGCGGATGAACCCATCCGCAGACATTTATGTTCTCCGGAGAAAGAGGTGAATGGGAGTAGAATGGGCTCAGGATAAACCATGGAAAAAGACCGGGTTCAAAGATATGCTCAAAGTTTAGAAAAAACCATCCAAAATAACTTTCATTATTTAAAAAAAGCCACAGGAGATTTCCAGGAAATGTGCCGGATGGTCGCTCCCGAAAGGAATATTCCCACAGGAATTCTGGTCGACATCCGTGAGATGTATAAAGAGATCCGCAATCGCCTGACAGAGGTGAAAGCGATCGAACAACTCCTTCAGGGCAAATATCGGCAGTATTATCGCCGGGATGCCATGCGCGACAAAGAGATCATGGAATTCGGATTCGTTGCTAAAAATTGCTACTCGAAATTCGAATATACATTGATGCAGATAGAGGCGATAAAAAAGTTGAAGGAAAGTTCGCCCAAGACCGATCATCCGAAGGAATCTTCCCAATGGTTTTATTTTAAAGAGAATCAGGTCGCCCTGATAAAAAACCTGAGGATATTAAAAGAATTGGATTACGGACCTCTCCCCGAAGAAATTGATGCGGAGAGACGGGAGGTGGTTGGAGGCCGCGCCCTTACCCTTTTCCTGCTTAGCGGGGACGCACTTTTTCTCGATCAACTCCAATCCCAGATCCAATTGCGGGAACACGATATCTTAGAGCGCTATCGCCGAGAGGAAATCCGCGGAGTTTTGGTTCATTTGAAAAAAGTCGATCTTACTGAAGTGGAGAGGGTGTTCGGACACATCATGGAAAACAGAGGATTGAGAAAACTTAAATGTCTCCTCATACCAATCTATCCTCCAAAGGACCTTGAGGGAGATTTATTAAACTTGATTTATCCCACTCTCCAACAGATGGCGGAGGGGGAATTAAAAACGATTTCGGTTTGACACCCACTCATGAAGTCGTTATAAAGAAAACGAATAATCAGTTCACTGAAATGAGTGATGAATCAAAACCTCAAAGAATTTTACTTCTTCAGCGATTTTTTAAACCAAAGGGTGTATAACCCTTCCCATCAGAGGGTTGGCAGAGTATCGGATTTAGTGGCAGAAAGAGCGGAACCTTATCCCATGATCATCGGGATGATGATCCGAATCAGGAGAAGGAACAGATATCTTCCCTGGGAAAAAATAATTCAAATCGAGCCCCGGCTCACCCTCTCGGAGGAGGAGCTCCTGGACCTCAAGGCAGCCCTTCCAGAAAAAGAACTCATCCTTCTCCGAGAAGAAGTAATGGATAAACAGATTGTCGACACCTTCGGGGCAAAAGTGGTGAGGGTGAACGACCTCCACTTTCTTCGGGTGGATTCCCGACTCCGGCTGGTTCATGTTGATGTGGGATTTCGTGGCCTGATGAGAAGAGTGGGATGGGAGAAGATAGTGGATCAAGCTCTTCGCTGGCTTTTTTCCTATGTCCTCCCCAATCAATTCATCTCCTGGAAATATGTCCAGCTCCTCACCGGTTCGGATCTCCTTCATCTCAGTGTCTCTCAGAAAAAACTTTCACATCTCCATCCTGCCGATTTAGCCGATATCATCGAAGACCTAACCGGTCGTGAACGGTCGGCTATTTTCCACGCCCTGGATACAGAGACGGCAGCGGAGGCATTGGAGGAAATCGATCCGAAGATTCAAAAAGCCCTGATCGAGACCATCCCTGTGGAGAAGGCTTCTGATATTGTCGAGGAGATGTCCCCCAGTGATGCCGCTGACCTTCTGGCGGATCTCCCCGAGGAGAGGGCGGAGGAAATTCTCGAAGGCATGGAACAGGGAATAGCCGAAGACTTGAGAGAGCTCCTCGTCCATCCCGATGAGACAGCGGGAGGCTTGATGACCACTGCTTACCTCAGCCTGACCCCTAAAGTAACGGTCGAAACAGCGATTGGACGATTAAAATCAGAAGCTCAGGATTTGGACATCATGGACTACATTTTCGTGGTGGATGAAGAGGAGGTTCTCCAGGGAGTCGTAAGCATTCGTGACCTTCTCACCGCCCACTCCCATCAGACTCTCTCCGAAATTCAACCTTCAAGAGTGGTGAGTGTGAAACTGGAAGAAGACCAGAATGAGGTCGTGGAGGCCTTTGCGAAATATGGATTCAGAGCCCTGCCTGTCGTGGATGAAGAAGGCCATTTAAAAGGAGTCATCAGTTTCCGCAGTGTCCTTGGGATTGGCACCTGAGGGGAGATCATTGAAGTGCCCATAACTAAATCCCCTGCCTGCAGCAGGCAGGCAAACTCCAAATAAATATCAATATTCGAAAAACCAGTGACCCAGTGACGTTTGACTATGGGTTCATGGTTATTGATCATTGGAAGATAAAACAATGTCCGATTATAAAAAATGGGTTTCGAGTTCGAAGCGTTCCTTATGGAGGACGGTCGGACTTTTCTTCATTTTGATGGGACCCGGCATCATCACCTCCAATGTCGATAATGATGCGGGCGGCATCACGACCTACTCCTTGGCGGGTGCGGAATTTGGGCTCAAGCTTATCTGGTCCCTCATCCCCATTATGATCGCTCTGATCGTGATTCAAGAGATGTGCGCTCGAATGGGCGTGGTGACGGGAAAGGGACTCTCAGACCTGATTCGGGAAAAATTTGGCGCCAAGATTACCTTTTATCTGATGATCGGCCTCTTCTTGACGAATATGGGGAATGCCCTCTCCAATTTTGCAGGGGTTGCGGCAGGAATGGAGATCTTCGGGGTCAACAAATTTATATCCGTCCCTTTGAGTGCCTTTTTTGTCTGGTGGATGGTTGTGAAAGGAACCTACCGTTTCGTCGAAAAAGCATTCCTTGTGGCCTGTGTGTTTTATATCTCTTACATCATCACCGGTGTCATTGTGAAACCGGACTGGGGGCATGTCTTTGAACAATTTACCCATCCCCAATTTAGTTTTGAGCCCTCAGAAATGACCATGCTCATTGGTCTGGTGGGGACCACAATTGCCCCGTGGATGCAATTCTATCTCCAGGCATCGATCGTGGAAAAGGGAATCAAGATCGAGGAGTATAAATTCGCCCGGTTTGACGTCGTCATGGGGTCGGTCATGGTCCATGTGGTGGCCTTCTTCATCATCCTTGTTTGTGCGGAAACGCTTTACAAACATGGAGTCGGGATTACGACAGCCAAGGACGCGGCTCTTTCCCTCGCTCCTTTAGCTGGCAAATATTGCACCTACCTCTTCGCTTTTGGATTGGTCAATGCCTCGCTCTTCGCTGCTTCTATTCTTCCTTTATCGACGACCTACCTCATCTGTGAAGGATTGGGATGGGAAGTAGGAATTGATAAGAAGTTTGTAGAAGCTCCCGAGTTTTACGGATTTTATTCCTTGATGATCTTTTTAGGGGCGGGGGTGATCCTTCTTCCAAACCTTCCCCTGATCCCGATCATGTATTTCTCACAGGTGATCAATGGAATGGTTCTTCCCTTTGTCCTCATTTTCATGCTTCTGCTCATCAACGATAAAAAATTGATGATGGGCCATACGAATGGCCCCATCTTCAATACCGTTGCATGGGTCACCTCGATCGTGATGATTGCTCTTACTCTTTTCCTTATCATTCGAATGTTTTAAAGGGGAAGATCCGCAGCTATCAATCTTGATTTTTATACCGACCTCAGTTAACGTTCATCTACCAAGAATTTAAGGAAGGCCATGAAAACCGTCATCATGGGTGCTGGAGCAATGGGTAGCCTCTTTGGGGGACTCTTGTCCCTGACAGGAGAGGAGGTGTGGTTGGTAGACATCTGGAAGGAACATATCGATGCCATCCGCTCGAAGGGTCTTGTTCTGGAAGAGAAGGGGAAGACCCAACCGATCCACATTCATGCCACCACGGAGGTGGCTTCTGTGGGAAAAGCAGATTTGGTTCTGATCTTTGTAAAGACCTATCATACGGAAAAGGCTGTTTCCAATACGCGGGCGCTACAAAAAGAAAGCACGGTCTTTCTCACCCTCCAGAATGGTCTGGGGAATGAAGAAACTATTTGTAAGCAGATTGATCCAAAAAAAGTGATCTTAGGTGTCACAGGACAGGGAGCTTCTTTATTAGGGCCGGGCCATATTCGCCATGCAGGATGGGGAAAAACCTATGTGGGTGAATTGGATGGAAAGATATCCGATCGGGCCAATCAAATTGTCCAAATGTTTTGTCAGGCCGGAATTGAAACAGAAGTCTCCTCTCAAATTCATCACCTCGTCTGGGAGAAACTCTTCGTCAATGTGGCCCTCAATGCCCTTGCCGCCATCACTGGCCTGAAGAATGGACAACTTCTCGATTATCCTGAAACGTTGAGATTGATGGGAGCCCTGGTCTCTGAAGCGGTTGAGGTTGCGAAAAGAGAAGGAATCCGGATGGAAGGGAATCCTATGGATCGGGTTAAAATCGTCATCGAGGCGACCCGGGAAAATCGGTGCTCGATGGGCCAAGATCTGGACTTCAAACGAAGGACTGAAATTGATACGATCAACGGAGCGATTGTCCGGGGGGCAGAGCGTTTGGGAATCGCGGCACCTTACAATGAGATGATCACGGATTTGATCAAGGTCATCGAAAAAAGATTTTAATCAAATTTCCCTGCATTCCCCTTTTCTAAAGGGGGAGAAAGAGGGATGATATGGAGAAAAGATGGATCGCAAAAAAATAACTCCACTTGAAATCCAGGCCATGAAGAAGCAGGGGAAAAAGATCACCATGCTGACGGCCTATGACTATCCCATGGCCCTGCTCGAAGACCGCGCCGGGATCGAAATCATTCTGGTGGGAGACTCTCTGGGGATGACGGTATTGGGTTATGAAAATACCCTCCCTGTGACCATGGACGAAATGATCCACCACACCAAGGCGGTGACCCGAGGGGCAAAATATGCTTTAATTATCGGTGATATGCCCTTCATGTCCTATAACACCTCTGAGAGGGACGCCATTCTCAATGCAGGCCGATTCATGAAAGAGGGGGCAGCCGATGCGGTGAAGTTGGAGGGAGGTGCCGGTGTCAAGGAGATTGTGAAGGCCATCGTCAAGGCGGGCATTCCGGTCATGGGCCATATCGGGCTTACGCCTCAAACTATTTCCATGCTTGGAGGATTTAAGGTCCAGGGGAAAGATGCCCAGGCTGCCCAGAAGATCATTGATGATGCCCTGTCCCTCGAAGATGCAGGGGCCTTCTCTGTTCTCCTTGAGGCAATCCCAGCCCCCATTGCAAAAAGAATTACAGAGCGCCTGAAAGTCCCAACCGTCGGAATTGGCGCCGGGATCCACTGCGATGGCCAGGTATTAGTCGTCCATGATATGCTGGGACTCTTTGATCGTTTTACACCCAAGTTTGCCAAGCGATACGTTAATCTGAGCGAACTGATGCTCAAAGCTTTTGAATCTTATCGAGAGGAGGTGTTGAAAGAGACATTTCCAACAGACCAGCATAGTTTCCACATCGACGAGAAAGAACTCAGCAAGGTGAAATAAAATTGTTCTATTTTTTAAACTTGAAATTGGATGAGGTTTGATATAATCTTTTTCTGGAAGGAGGTGATTGTATGCCGATTTCAGCTTATGTTTTTATTGAGTGCACGGCAGGGGCTG
>DCUS01000077.1:14541-14699 GCA_002327885.1 Syntrophaceae bacterium UBA2208 | reverse complement strand
ATCACATTCAAAACATCTATCCCGGATTTGAGGTTCACCTCCGTCAAGGCGGATTCCAATCTTATATGGAGGCTCTCCTAAATCTCTTTCCCGAAGAGGAGGGGGGATTGAAGGCCTATCTCTCTCTGGTAAAACAAATCGGGGAAGAAGTGAAATCC
>DCUS01000077.1:1808-14459 GCA_002327885.1 Syntrophaceae bacterium UBA2208 | reverse complement strand
GAGCCCCCTTCGAGACTTTCTTTTTTCTTTGTGGCGACGCTGATCAGCAAGGCGTTGATTGAAGGTGTTTTTTATCCGAAAGGAGGGATGGGGAAAATTTCTGAAGCCATTGCCAAGTCATTTCAACAGGATGGAGGAGAACTGACTTCTCAAATGGAAGCAGAAAGGATTTTGGTAAAAGATGGGAAGGTCGAAGGCGTCTTGACTCAGGATGGAAGGATCTTTCAATCCCCCATAGTTATTTCGAACATCAACCCCAACCGTTTAGCGGGAATGCTTCCCATGGAATTTCAAAAATCTATTTTAAAAAAGACGAGACGATTCGAATACTCCCTCTCCTGCTTCATTCTCCATATTGCCACAGATTTGGATGTCGAAAGGATGGGCCTTCCTTATTTTACCTATCTTCGTTTTCTCTCCGATTTAGAAGAAGAGGATCGGTTATTTCGAAAGGGTGAAATTCCGAACCATCCAACGATGATTGTCTCCATCCCGACACGGTTAGACCGTTCATTAGCTCCTCCGGGACAACACCTCATGAAGGTATTGGTCAATGTCCCTTATCTTCATCGGGAAATGTGGGGAAAGGGAGACCCCGAAAAATATCGCCGCATAAAAGAAGAATTTTCTCAAAAGATCATTCGGCAATTAGAAGCGAGACTGTTCCCTGATCTAAAGAAGCATCTTCTCTTTTATGAAGCGGCCACGCCATTAACTTTAGAGCGATATACCGGCAATGAGATGGGTGCGATGTATGGCCTCGCTTCCACGCCTCAGCAGATGGGCAATTTGAGACCTTCCCACCGAACTCCCCTTCCGGGCCTCTTTCAGGTCGGCCACTATACCCGACCCTCCCATGGACTCATCGGGGCCAGCCTCTCCGGCCTTTTCGCCGCCCGGGCGATCCTCCGGAAGCTGCATCGAGCATAGCATTGTGCCCAAAGCGGAAGGATTAAGGAATTTCTGAACCCACTGTGTCCGGTGTGCTGTGCGATTTTTTGAAAGTGGGGTTGAAATACCTCTTCACAACATTTTACAATCTCTGCGATGGAAAAGGTGGACTGTCTCTTTCTCCATGTTCCCAAGCTGGCCAATTATTACCGACCGATCAATCATTTCATCTGGATCAATTTCCTGCCCATGGGGCTCCTCGGGTTGGCTGACCTTCTCCAACGGCATCACGTCTCCACGGAGGTCGTGCATACGGGAGTGGAGTGGATCGAGGATCACAAATTTTCCATCATCGAATATATCAGAGAAAAAGCCCCTCGGATCGTTGCCATCGATCTCCACTGGCATCACCAGAGCTATGATGTGATGGAGGTGGTCAAAAAGGTGAAGGCGGCGTTTCCCTCCCTCTACGTTCTCCTCGGAGGCTTTACCGCCAGTTTTTTTCATGAAGAGATCATGAAAAATTTTGACGGGGTGGATGGAATCATTCGCGGTGAAGCGGAAATCCCCATTTTGGAATTGACCAAAGCGCTCCAGAAGGGGAAGGAGGATCTTTTCTCCGTATCCAACCTGACCTGGAGGAGGAAGGGGAGAATTCTGATCAACCCGCTCTCCTATGTCGCATCAGAGAAGGATCTGGATGATCTTTCCTTCACCAACTTTCCGCTGTTGAAAAACCATCCCACTTACATCCGTTACATCGGTCAACCGTTCTATGTCAAGGGAGTTTCCAAAAAGAAGAACTTCTGGATGTATTCTCTCAAATCGCCCATCTTTCACCTCACGGTGGGCAGGGGATGTCCTGTTCAATGCACCTGGTGCGGTGGGGGACGTTCATCTCTGGAGACCATCACTGGCAGAAAAGCGGTGACCTTCAGGGGGGTCGAGAATGTTCTCCAATCCATTCGGGAAGCGGTTTCTTACGGGTATGAGACCTTTCATATCTGCTTCGATCCTTATCCTCAGAAGCCCGAATATTATATCGACCTTTTTTCCCGCATCCGTGAGGAAAAAATTCGCATGGAATGTTTCTTCGAATCTTTTGGCCTCCCCACCATCGATTTCATTCAATCCTTTAAGAAAACCTTTCCCGGACCAAAATCCCTCATCGCCCTCTCCCCCGACGTGGGGTCAGATCGAATCAGGGAGATTCATAAGGGGCATGCTTATTCGAATCAGGCCTTATTGGAATCTCTGGGTCAGTTAAAGGCAAACGGGGTATTCTGTGACCTTTTCTTCACCCTCGGTGTGCCTTTTGAAAGAGAGACGGATATCCGGCAGACCATTCGGCTCCAGAAGATGATCCGGGAGCGATATTCCAATGTGAGAGGGATTCGCACTTTTACGATCGAGATGGAGCCCGGCTCACCATGGCACCTTGATTCCGAAGAATATGGCGTTGAAACCTCACTTAAAAATTTTGTGGATTTTTACCATTACCATTCCGGGGATCGAAGCGCTTTCTCCTCTTTGGGATATTGGATTCCGGATTATTTCGAGGAGGAGAATGATTCGAACGGATTTGAAGAGGCGTTGCAGAGGATCAAATGCCGACATTTTTGTTTCATCCATCCTGAGGCCAGGAAATCCTCCACCCCTTTCTGGGGGAGGAGGCTCTGTGACCTTTCGGCCTTATTCTGGAAGATGAAAAGTTTGGGGAAGAAAGATTGATTTTCAAAGAGGTTCATTTTAACCTCAGATCGAGGAGTGCCATCCCTTTAACCGCTTGCCCTTCTTTAAGACTTTGGTGAATGGAGTGGATGAGGAGCTGAAGAGGCAAATCTTGGGGGTAGAGGCGTTGAGCCTCCTGAAGTTTTAACAAAGCAGCGTTCAGATGTCCTGATTTATATAGGCCTATTCCCTCTGACAGGATGGGTTCTATTTGATCTTTAAGATAGCGGACCTCCGCGGGGTCCTGATCATACACCTCGATAATGCTTATTGGCGTTGAGCTTCCTTTGAGAAAAACCTCTCCCAGCTTTCGGAGTCGATGGCCATGCCCATTTGGCAATTGCCCGGCAACCTGATCTGAAATAAGCATATCCACATTTAACGGTCGGGTCACCTCTTCAAGACGCTTCGCCAGATTGACCGTAAGACCCAGGACAGTGGAATCCATTCGTTTTGGAGAGCCGATGGTTCCCAGGATGACCGGTCCGGTGTGGAGACCGATGCCGATTCGGATGGCCTGGTCACTCGGGCGGTTTTCGTCCCGATTGATTGACTTCACCACTGTCAAGATATCCACGCCACAGTTCACGGCTCGCTGGGCGGAGTCCGTTCCTTCAAAAATACATAAAATCGCATCACCGAGAAATTTATCAATGATTCCATGCCGCCAATCGACGACCCGAGTAATTCTTTCAAAGAGGTGATTGATCAGGGCGATCAACTCGCTTGGATTGATACGCTCAGAGAGGGAGGTAAATCCTCGGATGTCACAACAGAGGATGGTGACCTTTTGCTGATCGGCCTCCCCTAAACGGATAGACTTCAACCCTTGGGCAGCAATGCGACGAAGATAGGCGGGGGGGACAAAGTGCTCGAAGACATCTCGCGCCTCGCGAATGGCCTGATTTAAGGACCGAAAATGGAGCGCCACAGCAATGGACAAGAAGACCGAGAGCCAAAGAGAAGTAAACCATAATACCTGGCCTTTTACAGGGACAGAGATGCCTGCGGAACGAATGGCGTCATGGACTCCGCCCAGTAACCAGAACAACATTCCGATGCCAAAAGGCACGAGATAGGCGGGTTGCTGGGATTTGAACCGTTTCATTCTGATGAGGGTCAAAATGAAATAGAAAAGGCAGATGACCAGACAGAAAAAATGGATAAGAGACCTGAGAAGTTTTGATTGAGGTCTCAAGATACTGGCCTCAATCTCATGGGGAACAAGAGGAAGCCCCAAAAACCAGTCTCCATTTCCCCAAAGGGCCAAAGCCGCCAAGACGAATCCTATTCCGGTAACACTCCTTGAGAGCCCCCCCAAACTTTTATTTGAAAGGGCTGAGTCAAACCAGGTCCAGCTGGCAGGCAAAAGGGCGAGTGCGGCAAGATCAATCCGGTATCCCAGAAGAATGGATTCCGGCGATTTTTGAAGACCATAAATTACCCAGCCCAGGAAGAGAAAGGTCGAAAAGAGATAGAAGAGAAAAAGACTCCGGAGGGGGCGGTAATGGTGGTAAAGCGTTAAAGTCGCTAAACATAAGATAGCCATAATCGAATTTGTGGCAAAGCCGAAGAAGGGACCCACACTGTAATGAGGAAGGAAGTCAGGGAGCATGATTATGAAGGAGCTTTAAGAGACCCTTAATTTTGATATGAGTCTATTCATTCAGAATGTAGAAGTCAACAAGATAAAAATGGTAAGTTTTTTCATGTCTGTATCGAGAAGTAGTCTTTTCCTTCTTTTTCCTTGAGCTTGACGATTCCTTTTTCCTTTAAGATCTCTAAGTGACCGACCGCCTCGGAGATTCCGAGAAAGATTTCAAAAGGTGGCACATCGGGGAATAAATCCGTGGCGATTTCAAAGGGAGTCTTTTCGCATTCGGATAAGGAAAAAAGGATGCGCTCCATGCGCTCTTTGTGATGAGCGAAGATTTTTTGGATCAGACCCCTGACATCATGAATTTCTTCCCCATGGGCAGGCAGGAGAAGGGAGAGGTCGAACTTCTCTATTTTCCCCAGAGAGGTTAAATATTCTTGCAGGCTCGGGTAGCGGAAGGGCGGTTTATTTTCGTTGACGTTTAAGATGGGATTCGGGGTGATTTCTTTTAAGAGGTGATCGCCGGTAAATAGAATTTTCTTCTCCGGCCAAAGAAAGCAGATCAGACCGGGACTGTGGCCGGGACAATGGACGGTTTTCCATGTCATCGATTTAAAAAAGATTGAATCCCCATCCTCGAGGAAAAATGCCTCGTCCAGAGGATCCCCCATGATCTGAGCGGATTCCATATATTGAATGGCTTCGTTGACCAGGGCCTCCGGTGCGCCGTTTCTCAACAAAATCGATTTGATGAAACCGAGCGAATGGTTGAAGGAGCGAATCCTTCCATATTCTTTCGAATGGATATAAATTGGAGCCCCCGAGAGGACCGATAATTTTTTAGCCTGACCATAGTGATCGATATGGCCATGGGTGATGAGAATTCTCTCAATCGCCTTCAGGCTATATCCAATGGTTTCCAACCCTTTTTTTAGTGTTTCGAATGAGGCTTCGGTCTTTATCCCCGCATCGACAAGGGTTCTTGGAGAATCATCAATAAAGTACACATTCACTGTCTTGAGGGGGAATGGAATGGGAAGTTCAATTTTATAAACTTTATCAAGCACCTGGTGCATCATGACTTTTTTATTTTTCCTTTGCTTTCGCAATGGCGGATTGGGCGAGAATAGAAATCGGATCAATCACCGGCACAGATAGATCGCCTTCTTTTAATACGAGAGGGACCTCTGTGCAACCCGCCACGATGGCCTGAGCCCCCCGGAAGATCAAGCTTTCGGAAGCTTTGCGGATGAGGCGTTTTGAGTTCCCGGAGGGGCCGATCGATTTAATCCCATTTTTTCCGTAAATGGCCTCCATGACCTGTTGGGTCTGTATTTCATGGGATGGGATGATCATTTCTATGCTTGTGAGTCGGAAGGTGTTTTGAAAAAGACCCGTGTGGATTGTTCCCGTTGTTGCGATCAGGCCGATTTTATGGATTCCTTTTAACTTATTCTGGATGTATTTCATCGTTTCTTCTACGATATGAAGAATAGGAATTTTAATCTTTTTCTGGAGGGGCTTAAAATAATGATGGGCCGTCACGCAGGGAATGACAATGAAGTGTGCTCCGGCCTTTTCAAGAATCTTTGCGCTTTGAACCAATGGAGTCAATGGACTTGGACCCTTCCCCTGAATGGCGAGTGTCCGGTCCGGAATCTTTGAATTATTGTCAATCAGAATCCTTAAATGATCTTGATCTTTCTTCGCCTTTGTGCCTTTGATGATTTTTGTAAAAAGGTCGATCGTGGCTTCCGGTCCCATTCCTCCAAGAATACCGATGATCTTTTCTGGCATCTTTATCCCTCTTTACCCGGGTAGAAATAATACCCCGCTGCTTTGCAGCGGGGTTAGGTTTTATAATAATTCCGGCGGGGCTTAATGCCCCGCTCGGTTTCGAGTCGTAACGACTGGAATTTCTAAAGGGGTTTACTTAAGCGGTAGACTTCCCAAACAATAAATCATCGGGCAATTCATCTCCCTCCGTTTTACCAATGATGACCGTGGCGACGGTATCATCGGCCACATTGACCGCGGTGCGTGCCATATCCATGATCCGATCCACTCCTGCAATGATTCCAATCCCTTCGATGGGAACGCCGATTGCTCCCAATACCATACTGAGCATGATCAATCCTGCTCCGGGGACGCCCGCTGTTCCTATAGAGGCAAGGAGTGACACCACGGCGATCATGATGTAGTGGTAGAAAGTTAGTTGAATTCCAAAGGCGTTGGCCAGAAAGATGGCACTGATTGCCTGATACATCCCTGTTCCATCCATGTTGACGGTGGCCCCCATCGGGAGAACGAAACTGCACGTCCTGTCCGGAACTCCCGCTGCCTTGCAGACTCGCATTGAAACAGGGAGCGTTGCAGAACTGCTGCATGTGGTAAAGGCGAAGATAGGAGACTCCTTAATCTTGTTCAGATAACGGTAGGGTCTGATCCCCATCAATCTCATCAGGGCCGGATAAACTCCGAAAAACTGAATGGCGTTAGCGAGATAGACCAGGAATATGAGGTAGGCATAAGGCTTTAAAATGGACAATCCATAGGTTCCCACGGTTGTCGCCATCAGAGCAAAGACACCGATGGGGCCATACCAGAGAACATAGCCTACCAGTTTATACATCGCTTCTGCCAATGCCTGGAGGAAGTTCTTTAACGGCTCTGCGGCTTTTCCTACTGCGGCAATAGACATTCCAAGCACGATAGCAAAAAAGATGATGGGAAGGATATCCCCTTTCGCCAAAGACTCAATCGGGTTTGTCGGAATAACATTTAATCCGACGTCGATAAGTGACGGAGGAGCCTTTATTTGAACTGCCTTTAATTCACCGACTGGAAATCCTATCCCAGCCCCACTGATCCCTGCAATGATGAGGGCAATGATCATGGCGGCGATGCCCGTGAGATAGTACCAGAAAAAAGTTTTCCCAATCATCCTGCCCAATTTCTCTCCTGTAAAAGTGGAAACTCCTGCTGCGAGAGTGGAGAATATCAACGGAACAACGAGCATTTTAAGCAGATTAATGAATAAAGTTCCGAGAGGCTTGATGACCGTGATGGGTTTGCCAACGATTGCCCCGACAATGATACCGACTACAAATCCAATAAGGATCCATCCTAAGACACCTATTTTTTTCATAGCCTTTTACCTCCCCCCAAATTTGGGAAATAGTTAAGAATTTATTATTTTCACCTCCTTTCTCTCCTTTTTTTGATCTATATTCCTCTGAATCTTTGGAGAAATCCTATTCCTTTTTTGATCAATTGTCAATTTTAATTGAGCCCCAACAAAAATCTCTAAAAAACCATAAAATGGCTCCAAATGGAATGCTTGATTCAGCATGAAATAAAATCAATGATTTACGATGTTCTGAAATGGATTTAGGGTAACAAGAAAGAGTTTTCCGGAGATCTTTAAAAAGACAACATCCCAAAAATTTACTTGACAACACAAAATATTGTGGTAAGGTTTTCTTTATTGCATATATTTTGTGGAGGAGAGGAAAAGATGGAGTTAGCCCAATTGACGCAAAATGCTATGACTGTGCTGAAAAAGCGTTATCTCAAAAAAGACCCCGAGGGGAACGTGGCGGAGACACCTGAAGAGCTCTTTAGACGTGTGGCAAAGAATATTGCTCAGGCGGATCGGCTCTATCATCCTGAGATTGATCTTTTTCCTGTCGAAAACGAATTTTATTCCTTGATGACATCGCTGGACTTCCTTCCTAATTCTCCCACGTTGATGAATGCGGGGAGAGAACTTCAGCAACTCTCGGCATGCTTTGTCCTTCCAGTGGGAGACTCCATGGATGAAATCTTCGACGCTGTGAAACAGATGGCCTTGATTCAGAAGAGCGGTGGCGGGACAGGTTTTTCTTTCTCCCGGCTCAGAATGAAAAATGATGTGGTGGGTTCCACGCAGGGGGTTTCGAGCGGTCCGGTCTCTTTCATGAGTGTTTTCGATACGGCGACGGAGACAATTAAACAAGGGGGAACGCGAAGGGGAGCGAATATGGGGATCCTCCGCGTGGACCATCCTGATATTCTCGATTTCATCCGGTGCAAAGAGGGGGACCATCACTTCAACAATTTCAATATATCCGTGGCGGCCACGAATGAATTCATGGAGGCCGTGGAAAAAGATAAAGAATATGCTCTTCGAAATCCAAGGACGAAAGAGGTCGTTCGCTCCCTCAATGCCCGTCAGGTCTTTGAGAAGATGGTTTATTACGCTTGGAAGAACGGGGATCCGGGAATTATTTTTATCGATCGGATCAATCAAGACAATCCCACTCCTCAAGTCGGGCAGATCGAAAGCACCAACCCCTGCGGGGAGCAGCCCCTCCTGCCCTATGAGTCCTGTAATCTGGGTTCCATCAACCTTTCCAACATGGTCAGGAGCGGAACCATCGATTGGGAAAGGTTGGGCTCGGTCGCTGAAAAGGCAGTCCATTTTTTGGATAATGTGATTGACATGAATCACTATACCCTTCCTCAGATTGAAGCGATGACCAAAGCGAATCGGAAAATCGGTCTGGGAGTGATGGGATTTGCGGATCTTCTCATCCTGTTGGGAATTCCCTACCATAGTCCCAAGGCACTGGAGATTGGGGAAAAGGTGATGTCTTTTATTCAGAAAAAGGCCAGGGAGGCCTCCAAAGAATTGGCCCTGAAAAGGGGACCTTTTCCTAATTTCAATGGGAGTATTTTCAATGGCCGCTGGGAGGCGATGAGAAATGCGACCCTCACCACCATTGCCCCCGCTGGAACCATTTCCATTATTTCGGGAACCTCATCCGGCATTGAGCCCATCTTTGCCCTGGCTTTCATCCGGCATGTTTTAGAAGGAAAAGAACTTCTGGAAGTCAATCCCTATTTTGAAGCGTTGTCCAAACAAGAAGGATTCTATTCGGAAGAGTTGATGAAAAAGATCGCCCACAGCGGGAATATCCAAAATCTTAAAGAAGTTCCAGAAAACATCCGGAAGCTCTTTGTGACCGCTCATGATATCACCCCCGAGGACCATATCCGGATGCAGGCGGCTTTTCAGAAATATACGGATAACGCTGTTTCCAAAACGGTCAATTTTCCTCACGAGGCGACCGTTGATGATGTTGAGAAGGTCTATAAACTGGCTTACGAACTGGGTTGTAAGGGAGTGACCATTTACCGGGATAGAAGTCGAACGAAACAAGTCCTTTATAAGGGAGTACTTTCCCCGAGTAAGGACCCATTCAAGGAAGAAGAGGAGGTTCACGAGGGGGAGAGGAAGCCGAAAGCTCGCCATGATGTGATCCATGGCTCCACCCGAAAGATCCGTACAGGTTGTGGAAACCTCTATGTGACGGTGAATGAAGATGGAGAGGGCAAACTTTTTGAGATTTTTAATCAGATAGGAAAGGCTGGAGGATGCGCGGCCTCACAATCGGAAGCCATCGGTCGTCTGGTTTCTCTGGCTTTTCGATCCGGCATTGAACCCGAAGATATCATTCGGCAACTAAAAGGCATTAGTTGCCATACTCCCGTCTGGTACCGAGAAGGAAAGATCCTCTCCTGTTCCGATGCAGTGGCTAAAGCTATTGAATGGCACCTTCAAGAAAAGGAGAAAAGGTCAAGACCCGAGGCCGAAATGAGAACCTCCATTCCGAAACGTCCACCAAGAGAGGAGGGGAATTATTCTCAACAAAGTTTAAGCCTTGTCTTTCAACGAGGGGCGTGCCCCGAGTGCGGAGGGCCTCTCATTTTTGAAGAAGGCTGTGCAAAGTGCTTTTGCGGTTACTCAGACTGCGGATGATAAAGCAAAGAACGGGAGCAAAGGGTATCACCTATTACCACAATGACCTAACAGGCTTCTAATTCTTGAAGAAGCGATCTCTTAGGGCGGGAAATTCCGTTCGAGCTTTCAGGACGATTTCTCGATCCGCCTCTGCCCAGATGATACGCTCTTCATCGTTCCCTCCGGCTATGATTTGACCCATGGGGTCGACAACCAGGCTGTGACCGGCAAATGGTATCCCCCGGTTGATTCCCACACAGTTGGATGAGATGAGATAGGAAAGATTTTCGAGGGCCCTCGTCCGATTGAGGAGGAGCCAATGTTCCAGGCGAGAAAGGGGCCAGGCAGAAGAGATGAGAAAAAATTCAGCCCCCTGATCAAGCATCTTCCTGAATAATTCTGGAAACCTCAAATCGTAACAGCTGGCAAGACCAAAATGTCCGAACTCGGTAGCGATCACCGCAACGGATGTGCCAGGAGTTAAAATCTCTGCCTCCTGAGATTGATAAGTAAAGAGATGGATCTTTTTGTAATTTTTAATGATCTCCCCTTTTGGGTTTAAAAGAAAACTGGAGTTGTAGAAATGACCCCCTCTTCTCTCCACAAAACTTCCAGTATGAAAATAGCAGGATAGCTCTCTGGCGAATGACCGGAGGAGGGTCAGGGTCGGGCCCTCTTGTGTTTCGGCTTCTTCCCGATATCGATCAAAGCTCATAAATCCGATATTCCAGAGTTCCGGCAAGAGGATGAGATCTGCCCCCTGACATTTTTGAATCATCCGGCTGGCATGTTTCAAGGTCTTTTCTTTGGACTCTTCAATTACTTTCAATTGAATGGACGCAATCTTCACCGGTTCCTCACCTCCTGCTAAGTGTCAAAGTCCAGAGTCCCAATAAAGTCTCAAGCCCAGCCTTCAAAATTTAGCAGAAACGGAGAATGTTTTTGATAGAGAGTTATTTCAGCATTTTGATTTGTGTTTCCTGCCTAAAGGGGTAGCATATATAAATTTCACCTGTCAAGTTGGACCCAGAAAAATATTTGCTTCCAAAATGGAAGATAGTTTAATATAATCTCTATATCTATCGGCGGATATCGGGGATGAAAAAGGGTGGTTGGGAGTTAAGAATTGGAATTCTCATTTTGACGGGCGGGCTTATGGCATGGGGACTTGCTGCCGATGCCAGTGATGAGAGACAAATCCCCACATTGAGGTCTGAGCCGAGAAAAGTATTTTTGTATACGGCGAATAAGCTGGGCGTTCCTATTCTTAAGGCTTCCATTATAATAAAAAATGGCTTCTCTGAAAACGGAAAGTCTCTTTACGAGGTTCATGCCTCCGTGGATTCTCTCGAATATTATGGGTGGTTGTTCCGGATGAACAACCGATTTGTTTCAACCATGGAGGCGGAGACTTGCTCCCCGATCCGATATATAAAGAAAATTGACCAGGAAGGATTTTTTAGCGAAAAGAAAAATTACATTCAAACCCTTGTCTTCGATTATCCGAATAAGAGGATCGTGGCGGAAAAAGCAGAAATAAAGGAGAGGCGGGAGTTTCCCCTTTTGTCTGAGACCTTTGACCCTCTCTCGATGTTTGCCAAATATTATTTGAAAGAAGAAATTCATCCGGGGCAGGATATTTCAATGTCTATCTTCGATGGGGTAAAGTTGCGCCAGATGGTCTTTTATTCCAAAAAGGGGAAGGTGAAGTCAAAAATGTTTGGAGAGGTAGAGGCGGTGTGTCTGGAGTCCAGCACATCTTTTTCAACCTTTGATGAGAGAGAGGGGAAAATTCGAATCTGCTATGTCGCTGATGGAGAGAAAACTCCGATTTTGATTGAACTGGAACTTCCAATCGGGCATATCGAATTTGAATTGGAGTCCATAGGAGGGAGCTAAACATGCTTGAAAAGGAGGGGATGAGGAAAGCTCTCGAAGAGGCCATCCGGTTTGAAATGGATGGTCGGGAATTCTTTCTCAAAGCGGCTGAAAAGTCAAAAGGTTATTTTGCGAAATTAATTTTTGAGACGATTGCAGAGGAGGAACTGGGTCATATCAAACGGGTCAAAGATATTTATGATCGGTCGGCAACTGCTGAGATCCAAACCCTCTCCCCTTTGGTTTCACAGAGAAGCAATCTTGAGAATGTCTTTCAACAGGCGAAGAAAAAGATTGACCAAACCCTCATTGCCAATGCAGATGAGGTGGAAGCGATTCGGCTGGGCATTGAGCTCGAGATCAAAGGGCATGAATTCTACAAGCGTTTGGCTGGAGAGGCCACCAGTGAATTTGAGAAGTCCTTTTACCATCAACTCGCCCAGGAGGAATCGCATCACTTTTCGATTTTACATCAAGTGGAAGAAACTATGACGAAGTCCGGGAGTTTCGGATGAAGGAGGGGAGCCATGAGCCGATGATTCTGGCGCCCTTGATAAGAGAATAAAATGATAAGAGAATAAAATCGACAAGGAAAGGAGAGACGCATGGCTATCAAAAAGGCAGTCAAAAAAGTAGCAAAAAAAGGTGTCAAGAAGGGGGATGTTTATAAGTGCAGTGTTTGCGGTCTCGCTGTAACCGTGGATGAGGTCTGCGGGTGCATCGATACCTGCGATATCATCTGCTGTGAAAAACAGATGAAGCCCAAGAA
>DCUS01000077.1:0-1696 GCA_002327885.1 Syntrophaceae bacterium UBA2208 | reverse complement strand
CATCAAAATCCGGCGGTTTAAAACCGAGTGACCTCATGGAAGAAATCACTACCGACGTCCTGGTGATTGGAAGTGGCCTGGCGGGACTCCTTTCTGCATTGGAGGCAGAAAAAGCGGGTCTTCGTGTTCTCATTGTTGGAAAATTTGCGATCGGGATGGGAACCAATACTTCGTTGGCCAATGGCGCCTTCACCGCTTCAAATTCCCTCTTCTCCCGGGAAGATCATCTAAAAGCTACCATAGAATCCGGGAAGGGATTGAACCAGGACAGATTAGTGAACACCCTTGTTGAAAAAGGCCCTGAGGCCATAAAAAGGTTGAGAGACTATGGAGTCCCTCTCCTTGAAAGGGGGATGGGATATGTTGTGGATCGGCCGGAGGGTTCTTCCCAGCTCCCGGGGGTCCTCTTAATCAGACCTCTGGTAGATAGATTGAAGAGCAGCTCCATCAATCTTTTGCCAGGGTTGGTTATTTTTGATTTAGTCATTGAGCAAGGCGAAGTTCGAGGGGCGCTTGGATTTTTAAAAGAGGGGAGACCCTGTTTGATTCAATCCAGGACGGTCGTCCTCTCCACCGGTGGAGCAGGAGCCATCTATCGCAGGAATGATAATCAGAGGAGTATCCTTGGAGATGGATACGCTTTAGCCCTTCGGGCAGGCCTCCCCCTTTTCGACTTAGAATTTGTTCAATTTTACCCCTTTGTTTTAGGAGAGCCGAACCTTTCCTCTTTTCTCCTTTATCCTCCCCATCCAGGAGAAACCAGGTTGTTCGATGAAAAAAAAGAGGATCTTTTAGAGAAGTTTAACCTACGAGGAGATATCAACCGGGCCATCATTGTCCAAAGGGATCACCTCGCCATTGCTTTATACAAAACAGCCCAGAATGGAGATGTTTTTTTTGATTTGACCCGGGTTCCTCAGGAAAAATGGGAACGTTATCCTCTTAACTTTCTTAAAAAATCGAAGTTTCCTTTCCATGAAAGACCCTTTCTAATCTCTCCGGCAGTCCATTTTTTCATGGGAGGGGTGGAGATTGACGAGAGAGGAGCGACGTCTCTTCCGGGCCTCTTCGCAGCCGGAGAAGTGGTCTGGGGGATTCATGGTGCGAATCGACTTGGGGGAAATGCATTGACGGAATGCGCTGTATTTGGAATCATAAGCGGTCAGTCAGCGGTTGAATATGTCCGCGAAAAACAAGGAGAACAGAAACCATTTCCTCTTTTTTCTGAAAACGTTTTGAAAAAATGGGACCGGAAGGCCAGAGCCTATCTCAAAAAGAAAAGAGGGATCTTCGACCGCCCCGTCGATCTGCTTAAGGATTTAAAGGACTTGGCATGGGGAGATGCCAGCCCTGTTCGGGAGGAAGAGACGTTAAAAGAAGGTCTGAACCGTTTGTCCTCCATTGAAAAAAGAATTGAGAAAATTTATCCTGACACCTTAAAAGACCTTTTCAAAAAGAGAGAGTTAGAAAATGTGGCCCTCCTTCTCAAGGCCATCTTAAAGGGAAGTTTGCTCCGAACAGAAAGCAGGGGATCTTTCTCTCGAAAAGATTTTTCAGATCAGGACGACACAAATTGGTTGAAAAATACCTGCTATCGCCTAAATAAGGGAGAGCTTCAGATCACTCATCGACCCATACAAAAATAAAATTTAGAACTTATCATCTAATGCTTTGTGCTTAACACGTTGTGCTTAAC
>DCUS01000081.1 GCA_002327885.1 Syntrophaceae bacterium UBA2208 | reverse complement strand
GGTTTGACTCGGGAGATTGAGATCGATCCAAAGCAATATCCCATCCTTCTGTGGCGATGGAAGGTTGAAAACATTCTGGAGAAAGGAGATGTCCGAAAAAAGCAAGGAGATGACTATCCAGCCAGGCTCTATATTACCTTTCAATATGACCCATCTCAATCGGGTTTATTTGAAAAGGCAAAGTTCGAAGCGCTTAGACTGCTCTATGGCCAATATCCGCCCATCGCGGCTATCAACTACATATGGGAGAGCAAATCGCCAATTGGCACAATCGTTCCTAACCCCTATACCGATCGGGCGATGATGATTGTGGTTCAGAGCGGGAAAACCAAACTTAACCGATGGATCGAGGAAGAGAGAAATCTCTATGAGGACTTCAAAAAGGCCTTTGGCAGGGAACCTCCTATGATTTCAGGAGTGGCCATCATGACCGATACAGACAATACCGGTGAAAGAGCCATTGCCTATTACGGAGACCTTCTATTGAAAAAGGACGAAAGATGATTCATCAGATTCTAACTTATGAGGGAGCCATACGCCTCATTTTCTTCATCGGGGTTTTGATCGCCATGGCTTCATGGGAAATCCTTGCCCCTCGCCGAATCCTCAACACCCCTAAAGGCCTTCGCTGGTATAGTAATCTTGGACTGGTCTTTCTTGATACGCTTGCCCTCCGGGTATTCCTTCCAATTCAAGCCGTAGGAATAGCGGAGATCGCTCAACATCGTGGGTGGGGATTATTGAATCATCTTTCCTTTCCCAGTGCGCTGGAGATAGTCATCGGAGTAGTCCTCCTCGATTTCATCATTTACCTTCAACACGCCCTCTTCCATTTTCTCCCTCTTTTCTGGCGGCTTCACCGGATCCATCATACTGATCTCGACTTCGATGTTACCACCGGAGTCCGGTTTCATCCGATCGAAATTCTTCTCTCCATGGGAATTAAGATGGCAACGATTGTGGTCCTGGGACCTTCTCCCGCGGCCGTCATTGTTTTTGAAATAGTCTTAAATGCGACAAGCATGTTCAATCACGGCAATGTCCGGCTTCCGGTTTCAATTGACCGTGTCTTAAGACTATTCGTTGTCACACCGGAGATGCACCGGGTGCATCACTCTGTTTTAATCAGGGAATTTAACAGTAACTTCGGCTTTAGCCTCCCCTGGTGGGATAGGATTTTAGGCACCTATCGGGCCCAACCCGAGAGAGGACACGAAGCCATGACAATCGGCCTCGGTCAGTTCCGGGAATCAAAGTCTCTTACCCTGCCCCGGCTTCTCATCCTTCCCTTCATCCGAAAGCCTTGACAATAGGTGGGCCTCTGACATATATTTTATTTTGATTTCAGATATTTATTGGAGCAGCCGTTGTCTCCTTTTATTACATTTGAAGGAGTGGAGGGGAGTGGGAAAACCACTCAGATCCAACGCCTGAAGAAATATCTCACTCAAAAAGGAATTCCCTGTAAAGTCACTCGGGAACCAGGAGGGTGCCCGATTGGTGAGAAGGTCAGGAAAATCCTCTTAAACCCGGATCATCACAAGATGGTCTCGATGAGTGAACTACTTCTATACGAAGCAGCCAGGGCACAACACGTGAAGGAAGTGATTGAGCCCTTTCTAAAAAAAGGAGGGATCGTTCTCTGCGATCGTTTCAGTGATGCCACCCTTGCCTATCAAGGTTACGGCCGGAAGATAAATTTGAAATGGATTGAACGCCTCAATCATCTTTCTTCCTGGGGAATCAAACCTGATGTCACTTTCCTTTTAGACTGCCCCTCTGAGATTGGGCTAAAAAGAGCGCTTCAACGGAATCGAACACTGAAACAAGAAAACGAGGAACGTTTTGAAAAAGAGAAAATCCAATTTCACCGACGGGTGAGAAAAGGATACCTCGCCATAGCCAAAAAGGAGCCCCGCCGGGTAAAGGTGATCGACAGCCGGCAAAGTGAGGACAAAATCTTTAATAAAATTTGTAATTTTGTTGATAAATTGATAGTTCGGAGTAAATAGCTCGGAGTTTAAATCTGCACTCTAAAATCTGAATTCCGAAATTGAACCAGCCATGTCTTTTAAAAACGTTTTAGGACATTCCAGGCCCATTTCACTATTACAGCGGGCGATCGAAAACGAAAAGGTGGTGAACAGCTACCTCTTCCTGGGAAATGAAGGGATCGGAAAGAAGGTCGTGGCCCTCGAATTTGCCAAAGCGCTCAACTGCCTTAATGAAGAAGCGGCAAGGGGAGAAGCTTGCGATCATTGTGCTTCCTGTAAAAAAATTGATCATATTCTTCATCCCGATGTCTTGCTCGTTGAACCCATCGGCCAAGGCATCAAGAAAGAGCAGGTCATTCAAATGCAGAGGGAGCTGGTTTACAAACCCTATGAAGGAAAGCGGCGTGTCTGCATTCTCACGGCGGCGGATCGAATGGCCCATGATATACCAAATACTCTTCTTAAAACGCTGGAAGAACCTCCGCTCCATACGGTGATCATCCTTCTGGCCAATAACTCCAGATTCATATTGCCCACGATCCTTTCACGGTGCCAGCCGATTCGATTCCATCCCTTGCCGATTTCTCTGGTATCCAAATGGTTGATGGAAGGCAAGGGCCTCAATGAAACGGAAGCCCATCTTCTTGCTTCTCTTTCAGATGGAAGCCCTGGAAAGGCCTTGGAGATTCGAGAGGAAATCTCCCAGATTCCAAGAGAAGCACTCTTAAAGGACTGGGTAGGATCTAAATCGCTTTCATTCCAAAAGATGGGGGGCTGGGTGGAAGCCTTACCCTCTCAACGAGAAAATCTCCTTTTGATTCTTGAAGTGGCAAAAACTTTATTAAGAGACCTCGTCATGGTAAAGACATTGAAAAAGGAAACAAAACTGATCCATTCGGATCTCTGGCAAGTGATGGAATCCCTTTCTGCCCATTGGAGTCTCTCCTCCCTTTTGAAACGAATGGAGATCCTCCACCACACCTCCCTTGCCATCCGGGGCAATGCCAATACGAGCTTAGCGCTTGAGGCGATGATGCTTTCTTGGGCGGAAGGATAGAGAAGATGATTCGTTTGGTCTTTGTTAAACTACCCAATGGAAAAACAGAAGAGTTCGATGCGACACAACTCTCCCTCGAGGCGGGGGAAGATGTGATCGTCGAGACCGAAAAGGGACTGGTTCTGGGAAAGGTCCTTTCCCCCCCTCATGAAAAAGAAAAACGCTTTTTTCTGAAATCTCCGAGAAAGGTGGCGCGCAAAGCGAATGCTGAAGATCTGGCGCAATTTCAGGGGAACCAGCAATTGGAAAAGGAGGCCTTTCAATTCTGTCTCCAGAAGATCGTGGAGAAGAACTTGAATATGAAACTGGTCAAAGCGGAGATTCTCCTGGATCGCTCCAAAGCCCTTTTCTATTTCACCTCCGAGAAGAGGATTGATTTCCGAGAACTGGTCAGAGATCTCGCCGCCCAATTCAAAATTCGCATTGAGATGCGACAGATCGGGGTGAGAGACGAAGCCAAAATGATTTGTGGTCTTGGGAGTTGCGGGAGGGAGTTCTGTTGTGCCAAATTCATGAACCGGTTCGAACTCGTCTCCGTCAAAATGGCCAAGGAACAGAATCTGGCCCTCAACCCGACAAAGATCTCTGGAGTTTGTGGCCGTTTGATGTGTTGCTTGTCCTATGAGTTTCCCACTTATGTCGAGTTAAAGAAGGAACTTCCCAAGCTGGGTAAGTATATCCCCACCCGCTCCGGTAAAGGAAAGGTCATCCGCCAAAATGTGCTCAGACAAACCGTGACGGTGGAACTTGAGGAAGGGGGGGAAATCACCATTCATGTATCCGAACTCTAAAAAATTCTTCTACGTCACCACTCCCATTTACTACGTCAATGATCTCCCCCATATTGGCCATGCCTATACCACCGTGGCGGCAGACATCCTTGCCCGTTATAAACGGTTAGAAGGTTATGAGGTTTTTTTCCTCACCGGCACAGATGAACATGGCCAAAAGGTTGAAAAGGCCGCACAGGAGCGGGGGGTGGATCCAAAAACACACTGCGATGAAATGGTGGTGCGATTCCAATCCCTCTGGAAGAGGCTGAATATTTCCAATAATGATTTTATCCGCACCACGGAAATGCGCCACAAAAAGGTGGTTCAGAAGATCCTTCAGGATCTCTACGATCGTGGAGAAATCTATCAGGAAAATTATGACGGATGGTACTGTATTCCCTGTGAGCGTTTCTGGACCGAAAAAGATCTGGAAGACGAGAAGTGCCCGGATTGTTTTCGATCGGTGAGTGAGATCTCCGAGAAGAACTATTTCTTCAGAATGAGTCAGTATCAATCCTGGCTGATCGAATACATCGAAACAAATGAGCGATTTATCTTTCCCCCATCGAGAAGAAATGAAATCTTGGGATTTCTGCGGGGTTCCCTGGAAGACCTCTGTATCTCGAGACCCAAGAAAAGGTTGAAGTGGGGGGTCGAAATTCCATTTGATCCGGATTACGTCACCTACGTCTGGTTCGACGCCCTCATCAATTATGTCACCGGGATTGGTTATGGCTCCGAGGAAAAACCATTCTCTCAATTTTGGCCGGAGGCGATTCACCTCATCGGAAAAGACATCCTCACCACTCATACCGTCTATTGGCCAACGATGCTCAAGGGGATTGGATTAACTCCTCCGAAAATGGTGTTCGCCCATGGATGGTGGACGATCGAAGGGAAAAAGATGTCCAAGTCCCTTCAAAATGTGGTGGAGCCCAATCTCCTGATCGACACCTATGGAGTGGATGCGGTCAGATATTTTCTCATGCGTGAGGTCTCATTCGGGATGGATGGGGACTTTTCCCATTCTGCCATGGTCCATCGAATCAATAGCGATCTGGCGAATGATCTTGGAAACCTCTTCAGCCGGGCCCTCAGTATGGTCGTCAAATATTTTGATGGCCTGATTCCGACTCCTTCCCAATTACAAGAGGTGGATCGAGGACTTCAGGAAGTTTCGGAAAAGGCGCTTCTTCAATTATCCGACCAGATGAATAACCTGGCTTTTCATAAGGCCTTGGGCTCGATTTGGGAGATCGTCAGCGCTGGGAACAAATATATTGATGAGACCGCGCCCTGGGCTTTGGCCAAAGCCGAAAAAGATCGGCCTCGTCTTGGAACGGTGCTCTATCAGACGCTGGAATCCCTTCGACTCGCCGCCCTTCTGCTCGCTGCTTTCATGCCATCCACCTCTGAAAAGATGTGGTCGCAACTCGGGATGGAGGAAGCTCTCTGGGGCCAAAATCTAAATGAGAACGGAACCTGGGGAGGATTGAAACCCGGAAGAAAAGTGGCCAAACCCGCTCCCCTGTTTCCGCGGCTGGAGCCAACCAAGATCTCGCAGAGCGCATAGCGCATGGGGCATAGCGTATTACTATAGTGAACGACAC
>DCUS01000233.1:48287-59820 GCA_002327885.1 Syntrophaceae bacterium UBA2208 | reverse complement strand
GGCCCCAACGGCGCCGGTAAAACCACGCTTCTGAATGTCATCGCCGGATTTGAAAGATTCGAGGGGACACTCAATCTTTTCGGACAACGTGAGACATGGGCGCGCTCCCGTGAAACACGACTACGGATCGCTTACGTCCCGCAATTATTCCAAATCGATCCGGTGTTTCCGATTTCCGCACTGGAGGCCGTGATGACAAGCGCCGTCGGCCGTCTCAGACTATTCCGCTCGCCCGGCAAGCAAGAGAGAGAAAAAGCGATGCGGCGTGCTATCTTAATGAATCATGGTAAAACAGTTTTTGACGGAGACATCAACACCGCATTGTCGGGTGAAATGCTGAGCAGGTTGTTTCAGTACCCTCTGCAGAGTTTTGAACGCAACGGCAGGAGATTTGTTTCCTATGGCTGAGCAATTGATCAATGCCCTCTCATACCCACCCATCCAGCGAGCCGCCATTGCATGCGTGCTGTGCGGTGCAAGCTGCTCGTTGTTGTCCGTCTTTATCGTGCTGATGAAAATGCCCCTGATAGGCGTCTCGATGTCCCACGCCGCTTTCGCAGGCGCTGTGCTGGGGTTGCGATACTGATCGACAAGTTTATTCAGTATAAAAAGATTTTAAGAGAGTTAGAAACGCCCCTGGACGACATTCTGAAAAATAGAATAAAACCCAAAATTTTAGTTCCCATTCTCGAAGGGTTAAAGAATAACTGCGATGAGAAGGAAGTTTCTATCATCGGCACCAAACAGATAAGGCGGATTGAAAAGGGATTGAGCTGGTTAGGGTTGATTGCGACCATCGCTCCCCTTCTGGGGTTGACTGGAACAGTGACAGGAATGATCCGAGCCTTTACGGTCATCAGTCAGAGCACTAGCGTCAATCCTTCCATGCTTGCAGAGGGCATATGGGAAGCACTCATCACCACAGCGGCGGGATTGCTGGTCGCTATCCCTATCCATATTGGGCATCATTATCTTGAAAACCGGGCAGATGATATTGCCTTTGTGATGAAGGAGATAACCCTATGCCTCCACTTAAGGAAACATAATGCGGACTAAAAGAACTCTAAGGTTTTTTGAGTATATCGTGGGGACCAATTCTTCTGAGGAGATAATATCCTTCGTGGATTTCAAAGGTAAAGCGATAAAAAATCGTAATACTCGCTTCCCATCTATTTTCATACCCTTCCAGTTTTTTAACTCTAAAAGATGGATGCTGAATGTTTTCCATAAAAAGCTTGATCTTTTTATCAAAGGCTTTTTTAACATGATGTGGAAGTTTCTTGAAGTCCCTTTTAAAAGAGTCCGTTCTGGCTATTTTCATGCATTTAGATCGTTGAGGAGCTCTTCTACTGATGAAAATTCCTTAACCCTTCCTGATGCTATATCGGCGTCTGCTTCTTTTTCTGCCATTTCCCAGTCAAAATCCCTGAAATACTGGGGAAGTGTTAATGCATACCTGATAAGCTCATATATTGCAGACTCTTCATTTGGAAGGTTCGATTCCTCTTTGAACTTCATTACTTCATCAAACATGCTATTCGGTAATTCTAAAGCGATTTTTTTACCCATTTTTTACCCCCTCTTTTATTTTATAAATATTAACACAGGATATGTTTCGATTCAATCATAGAGGTTATGAAGATGGAATTTGAAAGAAAAAGATACCATGTCCATTTAGATATTGCTCCATTGGTGGACGTTGTGCTTAACTTGCTTCTCTTTTTCATGCTCACCTCCCATTTGATAGAGGAACCTGCAATCAAGATAAGGCTTCCCGATTCAACAACAGCAGAATCGATGAGGGAAATCTCACGAACGGTAACCATTACAAAGAATGGTGAGCTCTATTTTATGGATAAGAGGGTTGACTTAAAGAATCTGCGGGCAGCCATTCAGGAAAGTCTTCCTGAAAGGGAGAAGGGTTTTTTACGAATCAAAGCAGATAAAGAAGTGGATGTGGGATTATTGGTGAGCGTGATCGACGAAGTGAGGCTATCTGATATTAAAACCTTCAGCATCGTGACGGAGAGGAGGTGAAATGAGTTAGCCTCTTAATAATTGATTGGAAAGATTAAAGGAGTTCAATCTTTCCGGGATGTTCTTCCACCACTTCACCCACGATGCAAGTATGAATGTGCCCTTCCTTTTTTAGAGCAGCCACCAATTTCTCTGCTTCGCCAGAAGGCAAGGAAATTAACAGCCCGCCGGAGGTTTGAGGATCATAGAGGATGTCAACTAAAAGATCAGGTGCATTGGAATGAACCTCCACCTTGCAGGAGAAAAACTGGCGATTTGAATAAGCTCCTCCCGGGATCAATCCTAATTTCGCATATTCCATTGCCTCGGGGAAGATGGGAATAGCCTCTGATTGTATCACCATTCCCACCCGACTTGCCGTCGCCATCTCTAACGTATGTCCGAGGAAACTGAACCCGGTGATATCGGTGCAGGCATGGGCTCCAAATTTTTTCATCCATTCCGATGCCGCTCGATTCAGGGTCACCATGCTCTCCACGATTTTCCGGATAGCCTCCTCAGAGGCCATCTTACCCTTGAGGGCTGTGGCAACAATCCCTGTGCCGAGAGCCTTTGTCAAAACCAATTTGTCGCCCGCCTTTGCTTTGGCATTGGTCAGTATTTTTTTCGGATGGATCAACCCTGTCACAGCCAAACCATATTTAATCTCAGGATCTTCAATCGAATGCCCTCCCACCAGGGCGACACCCGCTTCCTTCATTTTTGAGAGGCCCCCGAGGAGGATCTCTTTTAAAATAGAAGGGGATAGGGTTTTGATAGGAAAGGCCACTAAATTCATGCCTGTGAGTGGAGTGCCCCCCATGGCATAGACATCACTCAGGGCATTGACCACAGCGATCTGGCCAAAAGTGAATGGATCGTCCACAATCGGGGTGAAGAAGTCGACGGTTTGAACCAGAGCAACCTCTTCACTCAGTTGATAAACCCCTGCATCATCCGATGTATCCAGACCAACAAGTACCTTCGGATCCTTTGGAATTGGCAGTTCTTTTACAATCTGGTCCAGATCCTCCGGACCAATCTTGGCAGCTCAACCCGCTTTTTTCACTTTTTCAGTCAGGTACACTTTTTCCATTTTCAACCCTGTCCTTTTTGCTTAAATCTGAATTTCCTTCCTTTTTTTCAAACGTTCCTTTTAAATCCCTTGTATAACATTCTGCAATTGATACCCTGTTCTCCGTGAGAATAAACAAAGCTTCTGCTTCTGAATCTCCGGACAACTCTATGGCGACTCCGCAATCCGAACTGATTTCACGGGGCACGGGGATCAAATCAATCTTGACCCCTTTTCCCTTGAGAAGCTTCTCAGCTTTCATGACGCGATGGATCGACTCAAATATAAAGACGCATTTCATAGCATGATTTATGGGTCTGCTTTCCCTCACCCCATTATTTGTTATTTTACCACATATCTCCTCTTCTTTTCATTTAGCAATCAAAGAGACTGCTTGGATAGCGGTTTTAATCTCTTCTTTGGTGTTAAAAGTACTCAACCCAAATCGAATCGTCCCCTCCGGAAATGTCCCAAGGGTGTGGTGGGCTGCGGGCGCACAGTGAAGCCCCGGACGGCAAAGAATGTCAAACTCCTTTTCTAATCTCGAAGCCCCGTCCGAGGGAGAAAGACGAGGAAAATTAAAAGAGAGTGTGGCAATTCGATCGTTCTGGTTTTTAGGACCGTAAAGTTTCAACTCGGGAATTTTTTCAAAACCCATGATAAGCTCTTCGATAAGAGTCATCTCGTTTTGCCGGATTTGTTCCACTCCTTTTTCCAGAACAAATTGAACGCCAGCAAGAAGCCCGGCAATCCCAACGCCATTGGGTGTTCCGCTTTCAAAGCGGTCCGGTAAAAAGTCCGGTTGTTCCTCAAACTCAGACCGACTTCCTGTCCCACCCTGTTTGAGCGGAATCATCTCTTTCTCCCGTATACGTTCCCCAATGATCAAGCCTCCCGTTCCTTGAGGCCCATAGAGGCTTTTATGCCCGGTGAAGGCTAAAAGATCAATCCCATCCTTTTCAACATCTATGGGATAAGCTCCCGCCGTCTGGGCGGCATCGACTAAAAATAGAAGATCGTTCCTTCGGGTAATGAATCCAACCTCCTTTATAGGAAGTAAAGTTCCTGTGACATTCGAGGCATGATCGAGAACAACCATTTTTGTACTCGTTTTAATTTTCTTTTCCACTTCTTTTGGGTCCAAAGTCCCATCTGCAAAACAAGGAACAACGCTCAGCTCAATTCCTATCCTCTCCAGATCCCGGAGTGGTCTCATCACGGAGTTATGTTCCATGCTGCTCGTAATGACATGGTCTTTGTATTTCAACAGACCTTTTAAAGCAAGGTTGATAGATTCGGTTGCATTGAGCGTGAAGACAATTCTTGATGAGTCTTTGACATGGAATAAAATAGAAAGGGCTTCCCGGGCCTCATAAATGATTCGGGCCGCTTCTATTGAAGCGGTGTGTCCGGATCGCCCCGGGTTGGCTCCGATCTCATCCATGAATTTGATCATCGCCTCTTTCACTTGAGGAGGCTTCGGCCATGTAGTCGCTGGATTATCAAAATAAATCATATTTTCTAATCCTTCTTTAAAACGAGACGGTAATTTTCATTCATCCTATCCACTTCTACATGCCATCCCTGAGTGGTGGCAGCCCTGGAAACATTCTCTTTGGAAGTATCCGTATCCACGAGAACGACAATCTCGCCCTTTTTCACTTTCTTAATTTCATTTAGTGTTAAAATAACAGGTTGTGGGCACGAGAGCCCTCTTGCATCAACGATTGTATTCATTTTAATCCCTCCTTTTTAGGCGACTTCTTTTCGCATGGTGAAGCCGATAAACAAACAGGTAAGAAGCCCAATGATCACAGCGGCGATGCCATAGGGTCCAACGCCGTCCGGAGAGCTTGCCAGACCAAAGTTATGTGAGAAACCAGCCCCTACGATCATCCCGAAAACAAACACCGCTGCATCCCCATCGCCTTCCCCGGCAAGGAAGAGCTGACGTCCCGGACAACCTCCCGCCAGGGCAAAGGCCAACCCTGCCAGGACCATGCCGCCGAAGTTCCAGAGGCCCATGGTGTGAGCCACGGGTTGTTTTGCAAAACCCGGGTTAAACTGCCCTAAAATCAGATTGGTAATGAAAGCAACCACAACAAGGGCAATAAATCCGGACAGAAGATGGGTCTGCCTAAAAAGGACGAAATCCCGGATGGCCCCCATGGTGCAGAACCGACTTCTCTGCGCGAGGAATCCGATAAGAAGGCCAATCAATAATGAGACAAAGAGGGGGGCATGCATAGAACCAGGTCCTTTGAGGCTATAGAATAAAACTCCGCTCTTGTCCTGGCCTTCTATCTGGGGAAAGATGAACATTAAAACAAGGAACCCGAGCATCGTCAAAGGCAATAACCATCCCACCGTGGTATGAGTTTTTTGAGAACGACCCAGATTGTAACCGCCTTTCAGAAAGAGCGTGCCTATCCATATTCCTCCGATGAGGCCAAGCAGGCCGAAGATTGCATTTCCATCCCCTCCGGCCAAACGGAGTACGGCCCGCCATGGGCAGCCGAGGAAAACCAGGGCTCCAATCATGGCAAAAGCGCCAAGGACAAATCGAACAATGGGAGCAGAGCCAGCCCGCGCCCGGAATTCCTTAAACGCATAGGCCGCAATCAGTGAGCCGAAGACAAAGCCGATGATCTCAGGCCGCATGTATTGAACAACGGCCGCCCGATGAAGTCCGAGCGCTCCGGCAATGTCCCTCTCGAAACAGGCCACACAGATGCCCATGTTTGCAGGATTTCCCCACTTCTGCAAAAGCGTGGCAAAGACCCCGATAAAAGCCCCCACGGAAATAATTCCCCAACGAGTTGCAAAAAAGTTTTTAATGGTGGCCATCGATACCCCTCTTTATTGGAAATGTTTTCGGTCAAAGATAACTCGTAATAGAAATGGTCAGGAGGGAGGGAAAAGAGGGGGAAGAGGCAATCAGGACAAAAGAGGGCAGAAATAAGTGATGGGAACCCCTTTTTTCTCTCTCCTTTTATTGAACCGGAGACCCAACCTGGGTCTCTTTAGGCCGGTTACGGCCCTTCATCTAAGAGAAAAGGGCGTTGCGGTGTTTTTCATGTTAAACCTTCCATTTTTAAAAATGAGAAGAATGACTAAAAACTAATTGGAAATATTTTTTCTGTCAAATCGGTTTTTTCAATAATAAGACCGTTTATTATTGAAAATTCTGATCCATATCTTCACCCCGTTAGAAAGCCCCATATCCTTATTCCTGCCTACCGCCTGCCTGCCGGTAGGCAGGGCAGTCAGGGAGGGTGGGGTCAAAGCCCTGCCCTTTCTAACAGGGTTTACATCCCTCCCTGATTTTACCCTGTTTTTTCGGTTGCCTTGGCGAATCAAAATTGATATAAATTAAAATATTGGAGTCATGGAATGTTGGAATACTGAAATGATAGGTGTTAATAATCAATCCATGAATAATCTTTTTTAGGGAGGTGGGGTATGTATAAGAAGATTTTAGTCCCATTGGATGGTTCCGAATTGGCCAAAACGGCCTTGGAACAGGCCGAGGGCCTGGCCAAGACCTTCGAAGCTGAGATCATTCTGTTTCAAGTGGTCCCCTTTATGCCCATCTATGGGTCGCCGGAGTTGGTGACCCCTCTCATCGTGGATGAGAAACATAAGGAAGCGGCTGAAAAATATCTTGCCAATCTCGCCGAGGAACTTAAAAAGAGAGGCTTCAAAACCATGGCAATGGTCAGGACGGGTCAGCAGGTGGCGGTTGAGATCATCGACTTTGCAAAAGAAAGTGGGGCAGAACTGATTGTAATGTGCACCCATGGCCGTTCAGGAATTTCTCGGTGGGTCCTGGGGAGTGTTGCCCTAAAAATCTTGACACGGGCTGAAACACCCATCCTTCTCATCCGGTCAAAGGGATAAATACCGTTGTTGCATGGAGCCCAACGCCGAAGGGCTTGCCTGTTGCCAGACAGGCATTTTAACGCGCAGGCTTGATCTTCTGCGTGAGCGGATAAAGGTGCAGAGGACATTGACTCGGAACCCTCATGGCCAATGATCTTGTAAATAAGAGAGCCAAATTTTATGCAACAGGGTAAAGATCCCGACATCAGAGTGAAATGAAAAGGGAACACATCTTTCTCATCTTCATCTTTTTCCTCACTTTCCTCTCCATTTATCTCCTTTATCAAATCCTCTCCCCTTTCTTATCCCCCATCATCTGGGCCATTCTCATAACCATGGTTTTTTACCCGCTTTTCCAAAAGCTTCAACGTCTCTTAAGAAAAAGAGAAATCCTCTCTGCCATGATCATGACCTTGCTGGTGATCATCGTGATCGTATTGCCTTTCACTCTTCTGATGGTTTCTTTGGCCAGCGAGGTGATGGATGTCTATGATCGAGTGGAGGAAATGATCAAGACGGGTCAACTTCAGGCCTATTTGGAAAGAATTAAAGAACTCCCTTTTCTCAAATGGATTTTGACCAGGCTGAGCCCGTATATCGATTTATCACAAATGGACCCTTTGCCTCTATTATTAAAGAATATTAAACAGGTCAGTACCTTCGTCTTTACTCAAACCACCACTCTCTTGAAGGGATTCTCCACATTTATCGTTGGGTTCTTCTTCACCCTTCTTTCTCTCTACTATCTTTTTAAAGACGGAAGTCGTTTTTTCAAGGGATTGAAGGAAATCATTCCACTTCCGACTAAGGAGAGAGACCTTCTCATCCAACGGTTCAAGGACATGATTTATGCTACGATTTATGGAGGAATACTGGTCGCCGTAATTCAGGGTCTCCTGGGAGGGTTATCTTTTTGGGCGCTTGGACTTCCCTCTCCGGTCTTCTGGGGAACAGCGATGGCTTTGCTTTCCTTTATTCCCATGGGTGGGACAGCTCTCATCTGGGTTCCGGCGGCCATCTTCTTATTGATGGCTGGGGTTATTTTAAAAGGGCTCCTTTTAATCGGTTTGGGAGTTTTTGTAATCAGCATGGCCGACAATTTCCTCAGGCCTTTCTTTATAAGCGCCAAAACTAAGATTCATCCTCTGCTCCTCTTCTTCTCTGTCTTGGGTGGAATCCAGGCTTTTGGATTGATTGGTCTGCTGGCGGGGCCTCTTATCGCGACACTCTTCCTGACCCTTATCGAAATATACATTCAAGGAATCAAACCTGCGGACAAATCCGATTCGAAGTCTTAAAGAGATATCTCGACGGATCATCCATCCTGCCTCAAACAGTGAGGACCACTTTTTTTTACCTGAAATTTTTGGTAAAATGGTACGACTCTATGGAACAAAAACGTCCAAAGCAAAACAATCGATCCGCTTCCCGCTCTAAACGGGTCGACGATTTTCAAGCGCTCACCTATCAAATATTACAATATTCAAATCAAGGAATTCCAAGGACCCTCTACCAAAAAGAAATCTCAAGGATGATTATGAATTTCTCGGGAGTCGAGGGGGTGGAACTGTGGCTCAAGGATCACGGAAAATATTTTCGGGCCGAACTGAAGCGTCTCCCTGGGAAAAAAATCTTTTTTAAAATTAAGCCACGCTTACAAAATGAAAAGGGAGAGGTTTTTCCGCGTCTCGATGAGGAAACGGGTCTCTTATCATTATCGAATCAGATGATCCATGGCTCCATGGATTCACTTCAAACGCACCATATAAAAAACGGAAGCAAAGGCCTTTTGGGAACCAACGAATATAAATCCCTTCTCATGATCCCTCTTCGGGTGGCTCGTCAAAACAACGGTCTTCTTCTCTTGAAGAGCGTCCGGCCAAATTTTTTCAAAAAAGATGTTATCAGGCTTTACGAGGATTTCTCCCGAACTCTTGGAATTGCCTTAGCTCATCGCCGCGTCCAAGTAGATTTGCGTGAGCGGATCAAGGAACTGACCTGCCTCTATGGAATAGCCCGACTTGCGACACAGTCCAATTTGTCAATGGGGGAGATTTTACAGGGCATCGTTGAGGTGCTTCCTCAAGCCTGGTTATACACAGAAATAGCCCGTGCCAGAATCATCTTCGATGGGGCCTCTTTTTCAACCCCTGGCTTTCAAGAGGGAGGATATTGGCAGAAGGCGGACATCGTGATGGGTGGGAATTGCCGAGGCAGCGTTGAAGTGGTGTATCTGGAGGATAAACCGGAGCTTGATGAAGGTCCCTTTCTCCAGGAGGAGCGGGCCCTTCTCGATACCGTGGCAAAAGAGATCGCAAATATCATCATCGGGAAACAGGCCGAACAGGACAAATTAACCCTCGAGGAACAACTGAGACATGCCGACCGATTGGCCACCATTGGCCAACTTGCAGCCGGTGTTGCTCACGAATTGAATGAACCTTTAGGGAGCATCCTTGGCTTCTCCCAGCTTGTAAAAAAATGGACGGGGCTCCCCCAGCAGGTGAATCAGGATATTGAAAAGATACTGAATGCCTCCCTCTATGCCCGAGAAATCGTCAAGAAACTTCTGATATTTGCTCGACAGATGCCCTATCGAAAGATAAAGGTCAACCTGAATCAACTGGTTGAAGAGGGACTCCATTTTTTCGAATCTCGATGCGCCAAGGAAGGAATAGAATTGGTCTGCTCACTCTCTGCCGATCTTCCAGAAATTGATGCGGACCCCTCGCAACTCAATCAGATCGTCATCAATCTGATGGTGAATGCTCTTCAAGCCATGCCTCGAGGAGGGAGGCTAAAGGTTCAGACCTTTTTTAGAAACAATCAAATCTCGCTCATTATTGAGGACACGGGCATCGGCATGGGCGAGGAGGTCCTTAAAAAGATATTCACTCCTTTTTTTACGACAAAAGAGGTGGGGAAGGGGACAGGATTGGGTTTGCCCGTTGTCCACGGAATCATCACTTCCCATGGGGGCTCTATTCATGTCGAAAGCAAGGTCGGCCAGGGGACGAGGTTTGAGATCCAATTTCCAATGACCGGACCGAGCGTGAATGAAAGTGGATCAGGATGAAAAACTCGTCGGGAAAAGACTCCATTTTAGTGGTGGATGATGCTCCGGATACCCTGGAACTTCTCCAGAGAAATCTCGAATCCCAGGGCTATCAAGTCCTGACTGCTTCTGACGCCAACGAAGCCATCAGAATCCTCGGGACGACAGCGGTGGATTTGGTCATCACTGACTTTAAGATGCCCGGGGCCAGTGGCATTGACCTGATCCGGCATATCCGGGAAAATTTCAGGGATATTGAAGTCATGATGATCACGGGTTACCCCACGATTGAGAGTGCGGTCAAAGCGGTGAAGGCGGGAGCCGAAGAATATTTAACGAAGCCTTTTACCGAGACTGAGCTCTTATCCGCTGTTCAACAAATCCTTGAAAAACTCCATGGCCATAGAGCGATAAACAGCCAGTCGCCTCAGGCACTCGGTTCCCGTTACGGGTTTATTGGTGAGTCAGAGGTGATGCAGAAGGTATTTCGTTTCATTTCGAAAGCGGCAACCACCTCAGCGACCGTGCTCATCTTAGGAGAAAGCGGTACGGGAAAAGAACTGGTGGCCAGAGCAATCCATTATAACGGCCCAAGAAGTTCAGCCCCTTTTGTTCCTGTCAACTGTGGGGCCATCCCGGAAGGGTTGCTTGAAAGTGAGCTTTTCGGCTACATCAAGGGAGCCTTTACCGGGGCGACCGAAACGAGAGCAGGTTTCTTCCAAACAGCGGATGGCGGGACTATTTTCCTCGATGAAATCAGCGAGACAAGTCTTTCCATGCAAGTCAAGCTCCTCCGTGTGCTTCAGAACAAGGAAGTCTATATGGTTGGATCCACCCGGTCCCTCAAGGTCGATGTGAGGATCCTTGCATCGACCAACAAAGACCTCGTGATTCTCTTAAAAAAAGGGCTTTTCCGAGAAGACCTTTTTTTCCGCCTCAATGTCATTACAATTGAAATTCCTCCCCTCCGGGAGAGGGGAGATGACATTCTTCTCCTGACCCAACACTTTGCAACAAAATTTGCCAACGAATTGAGTAAACCGGAGCCCCGGTTTTCCGAGAATGCACTCCACGTCTTACGAAGTTACCACTGGCCAGGTAACGTAAGAGAATTGGAGAATGTCATCCAGCGCCTTGTCGTGATGACAGAAGGGGATTTAATAGAGGTGCCGGATCTCCCCTCCTTAATGCGTTTTTCAGCCTTGCAAAAAATGGGTTTGAATCGGTCCCTTGCCGAAGTGGAGGCTGAATATATTTGCAATGTCCTCGCCAGCGTAAGGGGTAATAAAACAAGGGCGTCAGAGATTCTCGGGATCGACCGCAAGACACTTCGAGAGAAACTGAATAAGATCGAAAAAAAACCTTCCCCGTAAAGGAAAACTGGAGAGATTTACCCCGGCGGTTCAATTTTCCCCAATAAAACGACTGCCAGCTGATCTCTTCTTTTCTCTTCTCTCCCCCACCTATTCAAATTTCGACTTTGTCTAATCCGTTGATTTTCTTTA
>DCUS01000233.1:0-48248 GCA_002327885.1 Syntrophaceae bacterium UBA2208 | reverse complement strand
AAAAAATGAAAGGGGTGCGATATGAAAAAAACGGCTTATGCCCTCAAGGCAAAAAAGAAAGAGAACATTCCTTTTAATAAGCAATACCATGGGCTGTGCTCCTGTTGTGAATCTTCGCTTACCTGCAGCTACGATAGGGATCCCAATCATCCCGTTTTGCAGTGTGAAGAGTTTGGGGCCATGACCCGTTCTCCTGCAAATCCGGAGGGCTTAAAAAATAATCCTCCTTCAAACATTCGGAAACCCCTTTTCCCACGAAAAATTTTCTTTCAACAATATAAGGGTTTATGCTCGACCTGTGAGGTCAGGACCTCTTGCACTTATCCTAAACCGGAAGGAGGGGTATGGCACTGTGAAGAATTTAAATAGAGAGCAGAAAAGTATTTATCTCCAAAGAAAAACAATCCCGGGGAAGAATCATTATGAATCCTGAGCATATCCTGAAAGTCATAGAGGATCATCGTGGGGGAGATCAAACAGGTCTCATTTCAATCCTTGAGGAAATCCAGGCTAAATACAGCTATCTCCCCGAAGAGGCATTGAGGATCATCGCTCAAAAGCTGAGATGCTCTCTCGTAGATCTTTACGGAGTGGCCACTTTCTATAAGGCATTCAGTCTCCAACCCAGAGGGAAACATCTCGTCTCTGTCTGCCTGGGCACGGCCTGCCATGTACGCGGAGGAGAAATGATCGCCTCTGAATTCCAGCGCCAGCTTGGAATAAAACCGGGGGGAACAACCTCCGACAACGAAATCACCATGGAAACAGTGAACTGTCTCGGTGCCTGCGCCCTTGGGCCCATCGTCGTTGCGGACGGACATTACTTCTCGAATGTAACTTTACAAAGGGTAAAAGAAATTATCCATAGAACTTGTGCGGGCCTCGATCGTGTCGATATCCGGTCCGATGAAAGAATTTTTCCTGTCGAGGTGAGCTGCCCTCGCTGCAACCACAGCCTCATGGATAAAAATAAATACATTGACGGTTATCCTTCGATCCGGGTGACGGCCTCCTTCAATCAAAAACATGGATGGCTGAGGTTATCCTGCCTTTACGGCAGTTTCTCGGTGGATCATGAATATGAAATTCCTCTGGACGAGGTGGTAAACTTTTTCTGCCCTTTTTGTCATGCAGAGTTGCGGAGTTCCTCAATTTGCGCAGACTGCGGGGCTCCGATGGTGCCTTTGCTTGTGCGTGCAGGAGGGATGGTTCAAATCTGCTCTCGCCGGGGATGCAAGGGGCACATGTTGGATCTGACCGGTGTTAATCTTTGAGGGAAAAGTTTATCAGCAGGAAAACCAGAGTTATAAAGGACGTTTATGGAGAAAGTCAAATCGCTCGATGCATTTTTGTCGCTTCATGATCGGCTGACGGCTGATAAAAATTCCGGTCTTCCGACTATCATTATCCCTGCCGGAACTTGCGGCCAGGCAAGCGGAGCCAATGACCTGATCCGTATCACCAAAAGAGAGTTACTAAACAAAAAATTGACAGAAAAAATCAAACTTCGAATCACGGGCTGCCATGGATTTTGTGAAATGGAACCATCGATTCTCATTGAGCCCTGGGGAGTTTACTATCCAAAAGTAGATCCAAAAAAGATGGTTGACATTGTGGAGGGCGTGGCAAAAGGAGAGGTGCTCAAAAACTTACTCTTTATAGATCCGATCACCGGAAACCCAATAGAGAAGCAGGGGGACATTCCCTTCTTCAAAAAACAAGTTCGAACTCTTCTCTCCCGTAATGAGAAAGTCGATCCCATCCGTATCTATAATTATATCGAGAACAACGGCTATTTAGCGGTGGCCAAGGTGCTTTCCTCCGGTCATCCCCATCGGGTGATTGAAGAGGTCAAGGCGTCCGGGTTGCGGGGTCGCGGGGGGGCGGGTTTCCCAACAGGCCTGAAGTGGGAGAGATTGGCCAATCGAACGAATGGAAATGGAAAGTATATCGTCTGCAATGCGGATGAAGGGGACCCCGGCGCTTACATGGATCGCAGTCTTCTCGAAGGAAATCCCCACAGTATCATCGAAGGGATGATCATCGGCGCCTATGGAACGGGAGCAACAAGAGGAATCATCTATGTCCGCAATGAATAT
Organism: Syntrophaceae bacterium UBA2208; assembly: GCA_002327885.1. Taxonomy (GTDB): domain Bacteria; phylum Desulfobacterota; class BSN033; order BSN033; family UBA1163; genus UBA1163. Next base: position 46,149 of record DCUS01000233.1, on the reverse strand, counting down.
CCTCTTGCGATCAAACATTTGCTGATCGCCCTCCGGCAAGCAAATCAATTAGGCCTCTTAGGAGAGAATATTTTAGGAACCGGATTCTCTTTCGATATCAAGATGGTGCGAGGAGCCGGTGCATTTGTCTGCGGCGAAGAGACCGCTCTCATCAAATCGATTGAAGGAAGGATGGGTGAACCGAAACAACGCCCCCCATTTCCCGTTGAGAAAGGGATCCATGGTCAACCCACCTTGATCAATAACGTGGAGACCTGGGCCAATATTCCGGTCATCATGGGGTTTGGAGCTCAGGAATTTGTAAAAGTCGGGACAAACGAGAACACCGGCACCAAGATCTTCAGCCTGGTCGGGAGAATTAAGAATACAGGACTGGTTGAGGTCCCCATGGGCACCCCCATTGAGGAGATCGTCAATAAAATTGGAGGCGGGCCGATTCATCAGACGAGGATCAAGGCCGTTCAGACCGGAGGACCGTCGGGCGGGTGCATCCCCGCTGAAATGTTCCATCTCCCAGTCGATTACGAGAGTTTGACCAGGGCAGGATCCATTATGGGTTCGGGCGGAATGATCGTGATGGATGAGCATACCTGTATGGTCGACTTGGCCAAGTATTTTACAAAATTTCTGAAGGAGGAATCCTGCGGTAAATGTTTCATCTGCCGTAAAGGGACTCAGAGGATGTATGAGATCCTTGATGACATCTCTGCCGGCAGGGGCACGCTTGAACACCTCGACCTTCTTGAAGAATTAGGTCCCATCGTAAAAGATGCTTCATTATGTGGCCTCGGACAAACCTCACCGAATCCGGTGCTCTCCACCCTTCGATATTTTCGTGAAGAATACATCGAGCACATTCAGAGGAAACGATGTCCTGCAGGGGTCTGTAAAGACCTCATCACTTACACCATCAATGAAAATTGTACCGGATGCGGGCTTTGTTTAAAATCCTGCTCTACAGAGGCGATTCGTGGAGAGAAGAAGGAACGACATGTGATTGATCCCAAGAGGTGTATCAAATGCGGGGTCTGTCAAAGCGTCTGTAAATTTAATGCCGTCGAAACCAGATAAAAGATGTAATGGATTCGTCGATCGATCAGGGGGGCGAGGGAGATGATCACACTTCATATCAATGGATTGCCTGTTTCGGTTGAAGAAGGGACGACCCTCCTTGAAGCTGCCCAATTTATGGGATTTCCAATTCCCACCCTCTGCCATAAAGAGGGCCTTTCACCTTATGGAGCTTGTCGCCTCTGTTTGGTGGAAATCGGAGAAGGACCCAAGGCGAAGTTGGTTTCCTCCTGCACCTATCCCGCCGAGAAAGGGCTACAGGTCCGGACAGCCTCCTCACGGGTCATCCAGGCGAGAAGAATCATCCTCGAACTCCTGATCGCCTCGTGCCCTCAGTCAAAGACCATTCAGGATCTTGCTTCCGCTTATGGAATTCAGCGACAACGATTCAAACAGGAATACGAAAATTGCATCCTTTGCGGTCTGTGTGTCCGAATGTGTGAAGAGCAGATGATGGCCAAGGCCATCGGCTTCCGGAATCGAGGGGAAAAGAGGAGCATCGGGACCCCCTTTGACATCCAGTCGGAGGACTGCAGGCGATGCGGAGCTTGCCTCTATATCTGCCCTGCCTGTGAGCTTCGATGCACCTATACGGAACCCGAGAGGGCAATCTGTGGAGGCTGTGCCAATATCAGGCCTCCCTGCCTCGAAAAGGAGGGGTTTGACGATATGATGTGTTATCTGTCGCCCTGTGCGGCCGGTGAGATCAAAAAGGATTGAGAAGAGGAAAGGAGCGTAACCCATGTCATTATCTCGAATTAATGCGTCAGCGGCAACACTGACCAAAAACAGGACGGAAGGTTCGATTGTCCATACCTCAGGGATGTGCGTGACGTGCGTGGACGGTTGCATTGGGATGTGCGAGATCGGAAAATCCGCTTATCGGGGCCACGAAGTCATCTACCCACAACCGTTTGGAGTCATCACCACGGCGGGTGAAAAGATCTACCCCGTAGATTATTCCCATTTCAACATCATGGGGACGGCCACCGGAGCTTATGGAATCGAACCGGATAGTGATAAGGCGATCTTTCCTGCCGTAGATCTCCAAGTCATCATTGGCCACGATCGTGGAATTAAATTCCATTATCCCTGGATCATCTCCGGGATCGGATCAACCGACATCGCCAAAAATAACTGGGAGGGGCTGGCCATTGGATCGGCTCTGGCCGGGACAGGTTTGACCATCGGTGAAAATGTGGTGGGGATGGATCCCGATGCCGTGATCAAGAACGGTCGTGTCCTCGATACCAGAGACCTCAAATTCCGTGTCAAACTCTACCAGGATTATCAACGGGACGGTTATGGGACAATTGTCGTCCAAGCGAATATCGAGGATACCCGCCTCGGTGTCCATGAGTACGCTATTGAAAAACTTGGGGTCGAATGCATTGAGCTTAAATGGGGGCAAGGGGCAAAAGATATCGGGGGAGAGGTGAAGATAAGAGATCTTAAAAAGGCCCAGATGCTTTGTGAAAGAGGATATATTGTTCTTCCCGATCCGACCGACCCCAATGTAATAAAAGCCTTTGAGCGTGGCGCTTTTAAGGAATTTGAACGACATTCCAGAGTCGGAATGGTGACCGAGGAATCTTTCGCAAATAGGGTTGAGACGCTAAGGAAAGTGGGCGCCAAATATATCTTTCTCAAAACAGGCGCCTATCGGCCGGTGGACCTTGCGAGGGCGATCTCTTTTGCCTCCAAATATAAACTCGATCTTCTCACCGTAGACGCCGCAGGAGGTGGAACAGGAATGAGCCCTTGGCGAATGATGAATGAATGGGGCATTCCACCGGTAGAACTCCATTCCCTGCTTTATCAGCATGCGGCATTCCTTGCCCAAAAAGGAAAATATGTTCCCCCGTTAGCCGTCGGGGGAGGATTCACGTTTGAAGATGGAATTTTTAAGGCCCTCGCCATGGGGGCGCCCTTTGTGAAGCTCGTGGGGATGGCCCGAGGGCCTATTGCCGCAGCCATGGTAGGCAAAACCATTGGCCGGACGATCGATAACCACCAGATTCCCGTTTACATCGAACGGTTCGGTCACACAAAAGATGAGATTTTCGTGACGGCGAGTGCCTTGCGTAAAGAATTAGGGGACACGGAGTTTGAAAAAATCCCGACCGGCGCTCTCGGCCTATATACTTATTACGAACGTTTAGCCCAGGGGATTCGTCAGTTCATGGCCGGGAGCAGAAAATTCTCTATGGAACATCTATCGAGGGATGATATCGCAGCCCTCACGCCTGAAGCTGCCCAAATCAGCGGGATCCCCTACATCATGGAAATCGACAAGGCAAAAAGTGAGGAAATCCTGAACTATTAGAACAACATATATGATCCAGGTTTTAAGGCTTCGAACTCTTGACTCCGAACGACTCAGAGATGGGGGGCTTCGACAATTTCGACTTTGAACTCTTTGGCTTGGCTGGGGGGATCCTTGAAGATGACCATAAAAGGAGTCGTCTGGCCTGAAGGGGTAATCCGCTCTTGATCCGTTTTAGGTTGAATGACCATCTCCTCTCTAAAAAATTCCAAGGGTTGCTTCTTTAACTCCTCACGACTGATAATGTGACCGCAGATCGCTTCCTTCTGGGCCATTTTAAGTTTGTCCTGACCAAAAATGACGACCCTTATTTTGATATGCTTTTTTGTGTNNGGAGACTCTATATAAGGGGAGAGTTTTCCACCAGAACCCAATTCTGTCCATACATAGAAGACACCGAAGATCAGGATGACCAAAACGACAAAAAGAGCGAGAAAGCGGGAGAGGCCCCTTCTCTCCATTCGTGCCATCCTTTTCGGTTTGGGAGGGGAAACCTCCATACTTTCTTCCATGAAAGTTTCTGCGGAGAATAATTCCTCCATTTTTTTCGGCGGAACCATTTGCTCTATTTCTTCCGGAGAAATAAATTTCTCCGGAGGAGTTTCTTTCTCCATTTTGTCTATGGGAGCTTTTTCAGAAAACAGGAGGGTTTCCTCTTCCTCCTCTGAAGCGACTTCTTCCTTCTCTGAAGCCATCTCTTCCTTTTCAATTTCCGGCTCCGGGGGGGACTCCGCTTTTTTCTCAACTGGCCCCATTAAATCTTCATGATATTTCGCAAAGGACTCGGCATTCTCGATAATCTCCTCTTTGGTCTCCGGAGGGGGAACAACGTAAAAGACATGCTTGCATCGGGAACAACGAACCTTAATCCCTTTGGCCGAAATTCGTGAATCGTCCAAATTAAACTTGGTCAAGCAGGAGGCGCAGGTGATAATCATAAAAAAACTCCTCTTCACAATCTTTTGACATTATGATGAAAGGGAGAGAAAAAATCAAGAATAAAATAATGGCGGATGAAAGAAAGGGCAAATGACAAAGTCCAAAGTTCAAATGAAATAAAAGCAATGACCGGGGTGAAACATTAAATTTCCTGCTTGCCTGCCGAAGGCGACGATTGGATATTGATCATGGATGCATTTCTTTGATCTTTGAACTTTGACATTTGTCATTTATAATTTTTTCAAGCTTATCGTCCCAAACGTTTCTTGAATTCCTCGGTCAGCATGGGGACGGCGGTGAATAGATCGCCCACAATCCCATAAGTGGCGATCTTAAAAATAGGAGCTTCTGCATCTTTATTGATGGCAACGATGATATCGGATGTTTTCATTCCAGCCTGATGTTGAATGGACCCGGAGATACCGCACGCCACATAGATCTTTGGCCGAACGGTCCGACCGGTCTGCCCCACTTGATGTTCGTAAGGAATCCAGCCCGAATCAACGGCCGCTCGAGAGGAACCCACCGCGGCTCCTAAAACCCCCGCCAGTTCCCGAATCGGTTTGAAACCATCTGGTCCTCCGACGCCTCTCCCCCCGGAGACAATGATCTCCGCATCAGCCAGATTGACGGTCTCCGCCCCCCTGATGAACTCCACAACCTTTGTCCTGATTTGATCTGCCGTCATCTGGAGAGTCTCCCAGATGATCTCCCCCTTTCTCGAATCATCCCTCTGGGGCATGGCAAAGACCTTGGGCCGAACCGTCGACATCTGAGGCCGGTAGTTGGGATAGTCGAGAATCGTCGCCATGATGTTTCCGCCAAACGCGGGCCGCGTCTGTTTGAGATATTTTGTCTCCGGATCGATATCAAGGCCTGTGCAGTCCGCTGTCAATCCTGCCTCGATGGTCGTCGCCACGGTTCCTGCAAAATCCCGACCCTGCGTGGTGGCCCCGAAGAGAACGATCTCCGGTTTATATTTCCGGATGAGATCGACGGCTGCCTTCGCATAGGGGTCGGTGCGATATTCTTTGAGCAGAGGGCTTTCCATGACATAGACCTTCTCCGCTCCGTAGGCGATCGCCTCCCCGGCAAATTTTTCGGCAGTCTCCTTATCCCCGAAAACCATCCCGCACAATTTGCATCCGATCGCATCGGCCAACTTCTTTCCCTCACCCAGAAGCTCAAAGGAGACACTCCCGACCTTGCCGAATTCGTGTTCGATAAAGATCCAGACATCTTTATAGGCAGTGATGTCGATCGTGACAGCCTTCTCTTCCTTTTCAAGAGTGATCGCAGTCACCGGACAGACATCCACACAGGCGCCGCAGAAGGTACACTTCTCATCCACCACGGCAATCCCTTCTTTCATGCTCAGTGCGTTAAAGGGACAAGCAGCAATACAGGATTCACATCCGGTACACGTTTCCTTGTCAATGATTAGTCTGGCCATTCGTTTTTCCTCCTATCTAAATTGGAATAATGGAATGCCGGAATGTTGGGTAAAAAGTATATGGCAATTCAGCGATTCCCGTTTTGATTGCTCATTATTCCAATATTCCATCATTCCAACGTAATTTTTGACTGTGATTATTTAATAAACTTCGTATCCATCAATTTGTTTACCAGAAGGGGGATCACCTCCGGCAACTCCCCTTTTAAAATCTCACCGCCTCCTCCTCTGGCCTCCGGAGAAAAAACCTTTGTCACCCAGGTGGGTGATCCCTTCAAACCGATGCGATTTTCATCCGCGCCGATCTCCTTAGCGGTTAAGGTGGGAATCTGTGCCTTGGCTGCTTTCTTGATCCCTAAAAGAGAAGGGAGTCTTGGTTCATTGATGTCTTTCACCACCGTCAACAGGGCTGGGAGGGAAGACTCAACGATTTCTCTTCCATATTCCAGCAGTCGCTCAACAACAATCCTCTTTTTATCGGGTTGGATCTCTTTGATCTTTGAAACATAAGTCAGCTGTGGAATTCCCAAACGGGTGGCAATGCCCGGCCCGACCTGAGCCGTATCTCCATCGATAGCCTGTTTTCCACAGATGACAAGATCCACATCCCCGGCGACCGCCTGAATCGTTTTCGCAACGGTATAAGCCGTGGCCAGGGTGTCGGCTCCGGCAAAGGCCCTGTCCGAAACCAGATAAACCTTATCCACGCCCACGGCCAGGGCATTTTTCAATACCTCGATGGCCTGCGGAGGGCCCATGCTGATGACATGGATTTCTCCGCCGTACTTCTCTCTGATGAGAAGAGCCTCTTCGACAGCGTATTCATCGAAGGGATTGGTAATGCTTGCCACACCTTCCCGAACCAGCGTGTTGGTCTTCGGGTCAATCTTCACATCCGTCGTGTCTGGAACTTGTTTGATACATACGGCGATCTTCACTTTCTCCTCCTCATTTTCCTTGAAATTTGGGTTTCCTCTTTTCAACGAATGCCGTCATTCCTTCCTTCTGATCCTCAGTGGTAAAACCGAAACTAAAGGCATAGGATTCTAAGGAACATGCCTCGGTCAGGTCCATATTAAAACCAGCATCCACAACCATCTTGGCCAATCTGACCCCAATGGCCCCATTGGCTGCAATCTGGAGAGCCACTTTTTTTGTCTCCTCCATCAGAGAAGCCTGGGGAAAGACTCGATTGACAATCCCCATCTCAAACGCTTCCTGAGCGGTGATCATCTTTCCTGTTAGAATCAATTCCTTCGCCTTTCCTTTCCCGATCAGGCGAGGAAGTCTCTGTGTCCCGCCGAAGCCTGGAAAGATGCCAAGGGTGACCTCCGGAAGACCGAACCTTGCGTTCTCAGAGGCATAGATGAAATCACAGGCGACGGCAATTTCCGTTCCTCCTCCCAGGGCATAACCGTTGACGGCGGCGATGACGGGTCGCTCAAAATCTTGGATCATTTTCAGGGTGAGATGACCCATTTTTGAAAAGTTCAGGGCCTCGATGGAGTTCATCCCCTTCATCTCCGCAATATCGGCTCCTGCGACAAATGCTTTTTCTCCGCTTCCTGTCAAGATGAGAACCCTGAGTTCGGGGTGGTCCTTTGCCTCCTGGATGCCCATCTGGACATCTTTAAGAGTCTCAATATTTAAGGCGTTGAGCGCCTTTGGCCGGTTCATGGTGAGGATCCCAATTTCCCCCTCAAACGTCAACAAAATATTCTTATAGTCCATCTCCCCTCCAAATCAGTTCGGAGTCCGTAGTGTTTCGTTCGGAGATTTAACGCTTAACTCCGAACTCCTAACTCCGAACAATTAACTTCTTTCGATGATCATCGCCATTCCCTGGCCTCCGCCAATACAGAGCGTGGCAAGACCGAGATTGATCTTCCGCTGTTTCATCTCATGAAGGAGCGTGACCATCAACCTTGCTCCCGAACATCCAATAGGATGACCCAGAGAAATTCCGCTTCCATTAATATTTGTCTTTTCCATATCGAATTGCAGTTCACGGATGCACGCAATGGCTTGGGATGCAAAGGCTTCGTTCAGTTCAATCAGTCCGATGTCCTGAAGAGTGACTCCAGCTTTTTTGAGGGTTTTCCTCACTGCAGGAATAGGGCCCAGTCCCATATAGGCGGGGTCAACCCCGCCTGCGGCATAAGACCGAATTGTTCCCATGGGCTCTAAATTCAATGCCTTTGCCATCTCCTTAGACATCAAAAGGACAGCCGCCGCCGCATCATTGATTCCGGAAGCATTTCCTGCTGTCACGGTTCCTCCTGATTTAAAGGCGGTTGAAAGTTTGGCCATCTTTTCTAAAGAAGTATCCATGGGCCTTTCATCCGTATCGAAGATAATGGGTTCACCCTTTTTTTGCGGGATCACCACCGGAATGATCTCCTCTTTAAAAATTCCGTTTTTGATAGCAGCTCTTGCCCTCTGATGGCTCAGCAACCCTAATTCATCCTGTTCCTTTCTCGAAATCCCAAATTTCTCGGCGATGTTCTCCGCCGTAAGTCCCATGTGGTATCCATAAAAAATTTCAAACAGACCATCAAACACCATCAAATCAACCATCTCCTGGTTGAACATCCTGGCGCCCCAACGACCCTGGGGAAATGCATATGGAACCTGGCTCATGTTTTCCATTCCCCCTGCCACCACGACCTCTGCTTCCCCTACCATGATCGATTGAGCTCCTAAGGCAATGGCTTTTAGACCTGAGGCGCAGACCTTGTTGATCGTAAAAGCATTGGTTTCCTTGGGAACCCCCGCATAAATCATGGCCTGACGAGCCGGGTTCTGACCCTGTCCGGCCTGGATGACGTTGCCCATGATCACTTCATCGATTTGGACCCCTGTCATGGATTCATCCCATTTGTAGTGAGACTTCTCCAGATCTGTCATCCCTGCTCCTTTAAAAGCATCGGGAGAGACCTCAAGAAGTTCCTTCTTAACAATCGGTTTAAGATTAACCTTTTTAAGAACTTCTCTAATTGCCATAGCCCCTAATTTGATGGCCGAAACATCTTTCAATGAAGCCCCAAATGTTCCAATGGCTGTCCGCACTCCACTCACAATGACAACGTCTTTCATATGAATCTCCTTTTTAATCTCCCCGTATTGGTGAATAGGCGGTGAAATGGAAAAATAGGTTATCAACTAATCCAAAAGATATTTTTCACAAGTATGTTTTTTAGCTCAAAACACCTTTTTTGTCAACATCTTTTTGTCGGATTTTAATATTAATAATTTCCTTTTAATATTGATAAGTTAGATGCTGTAAGAAGGGCTTTGATAAGATTGTTTGAATCAGCCAATCCTTTCCCTGCAATGTCATAGGCTGTCCCGTGATCGACTGATGTCCGGACAAAAGATAATCCAAGAGTAAAATTAACGGCCTCCTTAAAATCAACCATCTTAACAGGGATGAGACCCTGGTCGTGATACATGGAGATAACAACATCAAAAGCATAACGACCTGAAAGGTTGAAAAAGGAATCAGCGGGAAAAGGTCCCTCGACACCCATCCCGAGGGATTTTGCCTCGGCCATGGCTGGAAGAATCTCTTTTCTTTCCTCGTCTCCCAGGAGTCCTTCTTCTCCACAATGGGGATTCAGGCCGAGCACAGCCATTTTGGGGTTTGGGATACCGAAATATTTTTTCATCCCTTCATCTGCCAATCGCAGGGTCGCCAGGACCCGATTTGAAGTGATTGATTTCGAAACATCCTTGAGGGGAAGGTGAGTCGTCACCAAAACAATTCTCCATCTTGACCCTAAAAACATCATCGCCACATTTGAGGCTTGAGCCAGATGGGCTAAAAGCTCCGTATGGCCGGGAAAATGATACCCGGCTTCATTCATCGCCTGTTTGTTGATCGGACAGGTCGTGATGGCATCCAATTGACCGCTTCTCACCCACTTAACCGCCCCTTCAATATATTTCACCATGGCCTCTCCGCAGGCTCTGTCCGGTTGTCCGAAACGGAGAGAGGCCGCTTTTAACCGGCTTAAAGGAAGGAGAAATATTTTCCCGGGAAGATATCCCTCTTCGGGAACCTCTTCAATGATCTCCAAGGTGGCAGAAAGGTGTTGTATTTGGATGGCTCTTGAGAGCGCTTCACGATCACCCAAAACGATAGGTCTGCAGGCTTGAAAGGGTTCCTCCATGGATAAGGCCTTTACGATGATTTCGGGCCCAATCCCGGTCGGATCTCCCATCGTGATCCCGATTTTCGGAAGCATCATAAAACTAACCTCTCATCTCCATCAGAAAATAACCTGATAATCGCCATTTCCAACTGACGCTCGCTGTGTTCATCGGCCAGATAAAGGAAGTCGAATGTATATTCGTCTTTGACTGCAAGCTTGGCCTGATTGCGGATGTTCTCGGGCAAGGTCTGATTAAAATTCGTCTGGCCCAGCAAGGTCTTTTCGTAGGCTTTGTTCTCAATCTGGTGAACCAGAACATTTTTTGTCCAACCAAATTTCTTAGTTCTTTACCTCGGTCAAAATTGGCCACAGGTTGTGGCCAATTTCTATCTTGGTCAAATTCTACGACAGGCTGTCACAGAATTTGGCTATTATCCGTTTTAGTCATTCCTGGCAATTTGGCGACANNTGTCGCCAAATTGCCTCATCGACAGCGGTGTGGGCGATTGCTTTCATTCGGTCAGGCAATTCAGTAAGGATGTTGTTCTCGTCGAGCCTCATTTTTCGAACCTCTCCAGCATTCCTGTATCCAGTAAGCGAGCCCCATGCAGCACCCGCAAAATGATTACCCTGGAGCTGACGATTTTGAAGATGGTCCGATAATTACCATACAGCAGATGGCGATAGGCGGTGCCGAGTAATTCGTTTTCCGGTACCAGCGGGCAGCGTTCAGGAAAGCGTTCCAGGGTGCCGATCTGCTCCTCCAATCGCATGATAAAGGCCGTTGCCGCATCAGGTATGTCCTGGGCGATGTACTCCCAAATTTCGGCCACATCCTTCTCGGCGGTCTGTGTGATCTCAACCTTGAATTTTCTTGGCACGCTTGAACTCTTTCAGGAACTCGTGGGCAGGACGAGTCCGTCCCCTTTCCACCTCCTGCTCAGCCGGGGCAAGAAGTTTTGCCAGATTCCCTGCTTGCAGGTGCTTTTCATAGACGCGCACATCCAGTAGCACAGAATCGGCTCTTCCGTTGACCGTTAAAATGACCGGTCGCCCACTGGTATGTAGATGGTCAAGAATTTCGCGCGTGTTACGCTTCAAATCAGTGACGGAACGGATATCTTCCGAAGGACTTATGCGTGACATAACGTACCTCCTGAAACATATTATTTCGCATTAAATATGGCATTATTTTAGATGTTTTTCAATGGCCCTCGTCTGCCCGGAGTTACTGCCCCAATCCTTCCAGCATCTTCTCCGCCTCTTTTTCAAGTCGCCAGAATTCCTCCAACAACTCCTTCGCGGGAATCGGGGGCTGGTAGCGGTAGAAGTATTTGTTTGGCAGGATCTCATAGCCAAGCTGCGGGCTGTCTTTCCAGCGGATGATCGGCTTGGCGATTTCCCGTTTCAAGAACGCCTCGATGTCTTCACCGTGGGGGATGAACTCATCATCCTGTACATAGTGGCGATGGGTCCACTCGACGCCGAGAATCTCCGGCTTGCCCTCCATCAGATCCTTGAACTTGCCGCGCAGCCGCTCGGCGGACTTCCAGATATCACTCGCGAGGTTGTCGAGTCTTGGTTTATTTAGGGCAAGAGACATCGCTCAATGTTTCCTCTTAAATAGTCGTCAAACAGTAGGTGTTGCTCCCTGGAATGTTGTTCAATTCATTTGATTGTTTCTGCATATTAAAACCTCCATCACCTTCACCTTTCAATTGTTACCAACATTTCGTATGGGGCATCTTCCATCGTAAGTCGTAAAGCATGAAGCGTAAGGAGTCAGGCGAAAAACAAAAAAGCCCATTCCCCTCTTAAGAATAGGCTTTGTGTAGTAACCCACACCCTTCCAAATCACCCCTCCCTCACCCCCACCCTCTCATCTACCTTCGGCAGGCAGGCAAAAGGGGAGAAGGAGAAAATGGAAATTTACAGTTTGATCTCGATGATGGATCTTTCTTTCAATGTGCTAAGAAACTGTTTATAAGCCTTCTCCATTTCACTTTCGTAATAATCCGCCTGGATCCTCTCTTTGACCTCCTCAAAAGGAAGAGGGTCTGTTCCTTTCCGATCGAGGAGTTTGATGATATGGAAACCAAATTCCGTTCGCACGATCCCGCTCACCTCTCCAACCTTTAGGCGGAGAGCTTCTCTTTCAAAAGCAGGGACGAGTTCCCCCTTCTTAAAATAACCTAAATCTCCCATATCTTTGTTGGATGCATCCTGTGAATAGAGGAGGGCCATCTCTCTGAAATCACTTCCCTTTTTAATTTTTTCCAAAACGGCCTGACATTTCTTTTTAATTTCTTTGACCTCCTCGGGTGTTGCCTCTTTTGGTACGACAAATAAGATGTGGCTGGGGCGATAGGATTCATTCGGTCGATAACGATCGGTATTCTTTTGATAGAAATCCCTTAACTCTTTTTCCTCAAGCTTCATTTCAACCTTCACCGACCAATGAATTAGTTTCTTTCGTTGGAGTCCCTTTTCGATCTGCTTCTTATAGGCGTCTAAGGTCAACCCCTCCACGGCCAATGCTTTTTCTAACTCCTCCTGGGTGGCTGTGTTTCGCCGTTTGACCTCTTCTAAAGTGGCTTCGACCTCTTTGCTGGATATTTTAATCCCATTTCTTTTCACTTCCTGGTCAATTAATTTTTCCTCGATCAGCCTTTCCAGCACCTTTCGATAGATCTCTTGCAATTGTTCCCGCCTCTCCAATCGATCTTCTGTAATGATCTTTTCTTGAAAAGGTTTGGCCCATTTTTCGACTTCGGAGAGGGTAATAATTTCTTGATTCACCACCGCCACCACACGATCAACCACTGCCTCACTTGATGAGATCGTTCCGAATAAAAGGAATAAGAACACGAATAATAAAAAGACCTTTTTCATCTTCTCCAAACTCCCTTTCATGACCTAAGCCACTTTTTGTTGACCTTCACCGTTGCCTTTTCCTTTAGAATTTTAAACCATTTCTGGTAATTTTCCTCCCCTTTTTTTCGTCCCAGCTCTTGGAGGATCTCTAACCGGGCCTCTTCAAACGGGATCTGCCGGGCTGGGATTCTTTCTTCCAGCCTAAAGATGTGATATCCATAAGGACTTTTGATCACCTCGCTGATGGCGCCCGCGTCCATCGTAAAAACAGAGTCGAATTCGGTGGGTTTCTCTCCCTGGCTAAAATAACCCAGATCCCCATCCTGAACCTTTTCGGGCCCCGATGATTTTTCCCTGGCTAACTTTTCAAAGCTTTCCCCTTTCTTCAGGCGTTTCAGGATCTGGATCGCTTCTTCCCCATCTGCCACGACAATCTGCCGTACCCTCCCTTTCTGAGGAATCTGGAAGGAAGACCGGTTGTCTTCATAATATTGAAGGGCTTCTTTTTCATCGATTTTCTCCGGAGGATAAAAAGCGCCCCGGATAACCTTCTCGGCTAATAACTTTTCTTCCAACCGGGGTTTCCACTCCTCCAACGTTGTCCCTTTAAGGCCTAATTTCTCTCCAAATCCCTCTTCGGGATAATCCATTATTATTTCAGAAATTGCCTGATTCAATTCCTCCTGAGAAATCTTGATTCCCAATCGTCTGGCTTCCTGGATGAGAATCTTGCGTTCAATGACTTGATCGAGATAAGCCCGTTTCAGATCTATAAGATCTATTCCCTCCGGTTCCTTACCCGGTTCTAATATCAATTCCTTAAATTCTCGATCAAATTCTTCTACCGAAATCCGCTCTTCATTGACTTGAGCGATAATATGTCCAGGAAGCCCCATCCCCCATTGGCCACATCCCCACAGGAAAAATAAAAGGGTAATGAGAAGGAGAAGGGGTGAAGGTTTTTTCATTTCTTCTCTTTTTTTGGCTTCTCTTCTTTTGGCTTCACCTCTTTTTTTTCTTCTTCCGCCCACAGCTTTTCGTTGATCAGGATCTTGGCTTGCGATTTCGCTTCTTTTACATATTCAAGATAGGCCTCCTGCTTTTTCTTCGGCTGCAAGAAAAAACGAATTCTCTCTTTGACTTGATTCAGAGGCCTCAAGGCGCTTCCCCGCATATCCTCTAATCGGATGATATGGAACCCAAAGGGCGTACGGACGACCTCACTGGTCTCCCCCCTTTTCTTCAAGGAAAAAGCGGCTTCTTCAAACTCAGCGAAGGGGGGGGCTAACTGTCCTCTCCGAATATAGCCGAGATTCCCTCCATCCTCTTTGAAATTACCAATATTATAAGTAGATGCCAACTTCTCAAAACTTTCACCCCGCGAAAGCTTGGTCACCACTTCTTTTAGGATCGGCTCGGAGTTGACAACAATGTGACGAATCCTCACCTCCTGCGGTTCCGAAAAAAGTGTCTGATTTTCTTTATAGTATCGCTGGACATCCTCTTCTGAAATCTCACCCCTTCCCCTCAACGCCTCATCAAGAAGGGCCTCAATCAGAATGATTCTCCTCGCATCATCGATCTTGGCCAGAATTTCTTTATTTTTATCCAAGCCCTTCTGCTTCGCTGTCTGATAAAGGACCTCCCGGGGGATAACATAATTTTCGAGAAAATCTCTTGTCCCCTTTTCGCTCAACAACTTCATCTTTCCTTCCAAGGGTTGTTTTTCCAACATCTGTTGGAACTCCTCTATGGAAATAGAAACCTCATTGATCCTAACCAGCTCTTTCTTCCCCAATCCTTTCTCCCCCGTTTTTTGACAATCGGAAAGAAAAATGGATAGGAAGAGCAAGATCCCAAAGAATGCCCATCTTTTCATCATCACCCTCCCCCATTGGAGAAAATAAGAGTTTTATGATCAAGGGCTAAATCAGAGATGATTGTCGTGCCCGTTGTTAGGAAATCTATCATATCAGGCCAAGGCTTGCAATAGGTTTTTGGCCGCTCCAAAGGGATCCCTCTTCATATCGGGCCATCCTTCAATAATCAATTTAGAGTCCGGTGTCAACCGAGAGCGACCTGTTCTTCGATGAATAAAATCAACGATCCTCTGTGGAGACACCCGTGTGGTCTCATCAAAGGTGAGAATAAATTGAGAGGGAGTTTCCTCCAGCTTTTTAATGGACAACTTCGTCAGGAGAATTTTCACTTTGATCACTTCCAGAAGACAATCGACCTCTTTTGGAATTTTTCCGAATCGATCCATCAGTTCCTCCCGGATCATCTCCACCTCCTCGTCAGAACGAGAAAGAGAGAGCCTTCGATAAAGACTCAATCTTTCTCCCGGATCCTCCACGTAGGTCTCGGGGATGAAGGCGGGAAGATGGAAGTGAATTTCCGGAGTAATCTCCTCTATCACTTCTTCCCCTTTGAGTTCCCGAACGGCTTTTTCCATCAATTGAGTGTAGAATTCAAATCCCACGGCAGCAATGGTTCCTGACTGAGAAGGCCCGAGGAGGTTTCCCGCTCCACGAATCTCCAGATCATGAAGGGCAAGTTTAAATCCGGATCCCAGTTCACTCAATTCCTGAATGGCCCGGAGCCTCCTCATGGCATCCCTGGAGAGATGAAGGGATCCGGGAATGATGAGGTAGGCATAGGCTTGGTGGCTTCCACGACCCACTCGCCCGCGGATTTGATAGAGGTCTGCCAGGCCAAAACGCTCGGCATGATGGATCAGAATGGTGTTGGCCGCAGGGATGTCCAACCCGGATTCAATGATACTGGTACAGACGAGAAGATTAATTTCTTTTTTGACAAATTGGAGCATCACCTTCTCCAATTCCTTTCCCCTCATCTGACCATGGGCAACGCCCAGGGAGGCCTCTGGAATAAGTCGCTTCAGATGATTGGCCATGATCTGAATGTTCTGGACGCGAGGATGGACGAAGAAGACTTGTCCTCCTCGGTCGAACTCCCTTTGAATGGCTTCCCGGATAATCCCATCATCATAACGGATGACAACAGTCCGAATCGACAGGCGATTTTCAGGAGGAGTCTGGATGAGACTGAGATCCCGAATTCCAGAGATCGCCATCTGAAGTGTTCTCGGGATAGGGGTTGCCGTGAGTGTGATCACATCCACTAATTTCCTCATCTGTTTCAATTTCTCTTTGTGGGAGACGCCAAAACGATGTTCCTCGTCAATCACCACCAAACCTAAATCTCGGAAAGAAACATCTTTCTGCAGAAGCCGGTGTGTCCCGATGATAATATCCACCTTTCCTTCCTTCAGACGTTCAACGATTTCCCTCTGCTCCCGGGGACTTTTAAATCGGCTCAGGACCTCGATGACAACAGGATAAATTTTGAATCGCTCACGGAAGGTCTGGTGATGTTGTTGGGCCAAAACGGTGGTGGGAACCAAAAGAGCAACCTGTTTTCCACTCATGACGGTGCGGTAGGCCGCCCGGATGGCAACCTCTGTCTTACCATATCCAACATCCCCGCAGATCAACCGATCCATGGGTTTGGGGTTCCCCATATCCTTCACAACTTCTTCAATCGCTTGGATCTGATCCGGGGTTTCCTCATACTCAAAGCCGGCTTCAAACTCTTTATAAAACTGATCTAAGGGAGGAAACTGGAACCCTTTAAAAACCTGTCTGGCGGCATAGAGGTCAAGGAGTTCTTTGATCATCTCTGAAACAACAGCCTGTGCTTTCTTTTTTGCCCTCTGCCATGAATGACTTCCCAATTTGTCGAGTCTCGGTGATTGTCCATCTCCCCCGATATAGCGTTGAATTAAATTGAGCCGATCCACGGGGAGGTAGAGTTTATCCCCGTCTTGATATTCTAAAAGGAGATAATCATTCGAAACTCCCCAAATCTTCAAATGTTTCAGCCCCTTGTAACGACCTATCCCGTAGTCGATGTGGACAATAAAATCATCCTCCCCCAGCTCGTTCCATGAAGAGAGGGTTGCCCCTCCCCTTTGCCATGAAACAGGGGCGGGAGAAGTCCGAATCTTTCTCTCAGGAAGCCGTTTTCTCTCACCAAAGATCTCCTCTTCGGTGAGAATCACCCAACCTTCCCTGAAGTTTCGAAAACCTGAAGAGAGGGAACCCACGAGAAGGATAAGACTCTCTCCGGCTCCATCAAGAGCCGCCCTGAAACTTTTCGTTTTTTCCAGTCGTGGTTCCGCTCCATACTGAGAAAGAAGTTCCCTTAAGCGTTCCGCTTGACCCTCGGTATGGGAAACGATAAAGACTTCTATTCCCTTTCCCTGCCAATCACGAAGGTTTTTCACAAGGATTGAAAAAGGCGAAATTTCTGAAGAACCCGTTTTCGCGGAGAGGGCAGCTTTCATCTCCCTCTGAAGATTTTCATTGGTCTCCATGTCAAAAGAAAATACTTGCTGACTGGTAGCAGGGGCGAGGGGTCCTTCTTGAAGAAAGACGGTTTGAAATCTTTTCAAATAATGCCAGACCTGTTCGTTATCGAGATAAGCGACCTCTGGCGGAGGCACGGACCTCCCTTTTGACAGGGCCTTTTCATAACGCTCTTTGACTTGGTGAGAAAAGGCTTCGGCTTCCTTTTCGACTTCATGCCCCTCATCAATAATGACGACTTCATTTCCTTTCAGATACTCGAAAAGGGTTTTTAACGGTGGACTGGAGGAATCTTTTGAAACATCCCTCGCCGGAAGAAGGATCGCATTTTCCATCATCCTTTGGGGAAGCGAACGTTGAGTCCCTATCTCAAAGAAGCGGATGGACTCTAATTGGTCTCCATCAAATTCCAATCGAAGGGGCTCTTCATAAAACGGAGTATAAAGATCGATGATCGCCCCCCGGACGCTAAAATCTCCTCTCTCTTCCACGATCCTTGCTGATGTATATCCTCCTTCATGGAGAAAACGGATGAATCCCTCACGTTCGATTTCTTCTCCCACGGAAAGGGAGAAAACAGATTCTTTCAAATCGTTTGGGGCCAGAATCCTCTGCATCAATGCCCTGATCGAAGAGACGATTACTCCCCTCTCACCGTTGAGGAGAAAAAAAAGGGCTCTCACCCTTTCCCTGATAATTTCAGGATGAGGAGGAATTTCATCATACGGAAGGGTTTCCCATTGAGGAAAGAGAAAGGTAGGAAACTCCAAGTCTTTCATAAAAAACCGGAGATCTTCGAGGAGGATCTCGGCGCTCCGAATGTGGGGAACAATGACCAGTAAAGGGCCCCTTCCCTTCTCTTTCCAACAGGATAAAAGATAGGCTTTGGAAGAACCGGCGAGATGAGTCAATCCAAGACGTCTCCACTTTCTCCACGGCTCTGAGTCAAACCAAAAATTAAAAGGATAGGAATTTTCTTTAATCGGTACGGCCATACGTATTTATTTTTCAATTAAATCGGGAGAGGTGTCAAGGACTGAATGGCGGCGCATGGCGCAGAGCATAGCGTCGACCTCTTCACACTCTGCCCTCTGACCTCGGCGGTTTTTTCTTTGACCGATAAAATCGAATCCATTTCAGGGCGAGAGGATAGCAAATGAAGCTGAGAAGAGTCGAGAGAATGAGCGAACCGACGAGAAAGGAGAGGAGGAGACCCCGCTGGGAAGCGAGACGGTTCCAAAAATCAGAATTCATAAATCCTTGATGCACTCCAAATTGAAAAATCTCTTTGAGTGTCGCCCAATCCATCCAAAATCCGACCACCCACATCCCCACCCATGTGGCGATCATATAATAGGGAACGATCCACCAGGGAGTATTTGACCAGACTCCTAAAAGAATGGCCACCCGATTCATTCTGAATAAAAAAGCAATCGCTAACCCGGCAAGGGTATGAAAACCTAAAAATGGTGAAAAACCCAGGAAGATGCCAATGGAGTAAGCCAACGCCGTTCGCTCAGGGGTGTCTTCGATATAGAGAAGTTTCTCGAACAGGTTTTTCAAATGGCGCATTGAACTACCTAATCTTGTTTTCCAATTCTGTCATTCCCGTGTCAACGGGAATCCAGACTTGTCCTTTTAAGGATCGGAAGCCATGATATGATGGATTCCTGCTTCTCCAGGAATGACAAAATAAGAAGAGGGAATTCATAGAAATGACCTAAATTGAATACATTCATTCGTGAGAAAGCACACACCGCATTGAGGATTTTTTGCTTTACAAACCGATCTTCCAAATTGGATGAGGTTGAGGTGTAACGACAAGGATTTTCCTTTTGAGATGAGCGGATCCATCCATGTATGGGCTTTTTCTGCATTCATCCCTTCCGGAATGAAACCGAGACGCTTCCCGATCCGGAGGATATGCGTGTCGACCGGAAAAGCATCTCTGCCAAGACCGAAGAGAAGGAGACAATGAACGGTCTTCGGACCGACCCCTTTCAGGGCGCCCATCGTTTTCTCAATCTCCTCCGAACCCATTGTCTTTAGAAACGAAAGGCTTAACCTCCCCTCCCTTTCTTTGATCCAATTAAGAATTTCACGGATACGCCTCGCCTTCCGCTCGGCCAATCCTCCTGGTCGGATAGCTGAAACAATAGATTTTGTTTTGGTCTTGAGAATATCCTCCCAACGGGGAAACCGCGTTGTCAATCTCCGAAAGGCTTCATCTCGGTTTCGATCATTGGTGTTCTGTGAGAGAATGGTCTCGATGAGAATATCAAGAAGATCCCCCGACCCCTTTTTTCGGGGAACCCCATATTGCTTTTCAAGAAGGAGAGTGATCTTTCTGACTTTTGTCTTTAAATCCTCACGTCCTTGCCATCGCTTTTTTAATCTTATCACTCAGTTTTCCTTTAAGAAGATCCTTCATTCTTGTCTTGACTTTCGTCACAAACCCCTGATAGGTTTCCGTCCCCTCCAAGACCTGGAGATAGAACTCTCCCAAATCCGGATAACGCTTCAGTGTCCGGTAGGCTAATTTTGTAAACCGGAAAACGAAACGAGAAAAAGTGAGCGCCCATTTCAGGTTTCCATAGAGGTTATCATAAACCGCTTTTTGATAATAATCGGAGGGGGCGATCCCTTCCTTTTTCCATTCCGTGATGGCTTCGGCAGCCAGCATTCCGCTTCGAATGGCATAGTAGATTCCCTCACCCTGCAATGGATCCATCAAATGGGCCGCATCACCGACAAGAAGAAACCTTCCCTGTGAAACCTTCTGTTTCTCATCATAAAAAGAAGGGAGGGGATACCCCATGGTCCTCCCCGTCTTTCCCTCGGGAATATAGTCCAGCCCTTTGAGAAAATCACTGAAGTATTGGCGGGGATTCATTTTCTTTGTTTCTCTGAACATGCCGCCGATCCCGATGGAGAGATATTCCTTTTTAGGAAAAACCCAGCCATAACCATTGGGAATACTCCCAAAATCTAAATGGACGAATTGAAGTTCCTTCTGGGGGAAATGGATGGAGGAATCAAAAGGAATCTCACTTTCTACGGCAATCCCGTTTTCATCATTTCTCTGCGATGGCCATGGTAAGGATTTGGCAACCATACTCTCCGGTCCGTCTGCACCGATGAGATATTGACTATGAAGCCTCTCTCCCTTTGCTAATTCTACCTCAACCCCTTCGCCCTTCTCTTTGACTCTGATCACTCTCTCTCCTTCGAGTAGTTCGGCCCCCTCTTCCAGAGCTTTATGGACGAGGAGCTGATCAAAGCGATCTCTCATTATTAAAAATGCAATGGGGTCTTTTTTTTCGATGAAGAAGGGATCTCCGGAACGGTATGTAAATTTTGAACCGTAAATGGTGTTTTCAATGACCGGACTGAGATCGAAGTCAAACAGATGAAACGTTTTTTTGGAAAGACAACCCCCACAGGGCTTGTATCTGGGGAATCGTTCCTTCTCGATGAGGAGGGTTTTCAGCCCGGCCCCGGCACAAAATCTTGCCGCCGTTGAACCCCCAGGCCCTCCCCCTACCACAATGACATCGTAATCGCAATGCATCGCCGCTTTCCCAAATTGACTTTAAAAATTACCACGAAACTTAGATTTGTCAATACCTCACCGTTTATGAATCCCTTTTCCTTGTCCAACGATTGAGATTTTTGTGGGGTGTGAAATCTGAAGATGTCTGGTGGATACTCATTTTATCATCTTTGAAACATATTCAGCGATGGCAGGGGCAGCGGTTAATCCAGGCGACTCAATTCCCAGAAGATGGATCCTTCCTTCTTCCTGTCTCTGGATCAAAAAATCTGTCTGCAATTCACCGTGATAGTATAGCTTTGGGCGATGGCCTGAATAGCCTGGGTAGATTCGATGGATATTAAAGTCAGGAATCAAGGAAAGAGCCCCTTGCTCAAATTCTTCTCGGGGTGTCCTTATTTCGTAGTCATCTTTGTTCAATACTTGAAAAGCCGAAGGACCGATCAGGGTCTCTTCTCCAAGTGTCCGGGTCAGATGGATTCCCAGGCTGTGAGGAGAGTCCGGAACAGGGTAGACCAACCCTCTGATCACTTCCTCGGTCGTATTATAATAATCGCCCTTGTGAGGAATGATCTCGTATCCCACCAGGCCGCACATCCCTGCAATGCTGTCGCTATAGAGGCCTGCCGCATTGATAATCATCTCGGCTCCCATTTCACCTCGAGTGGTACGAAGATTGTTTCGATCGTCAATGGAAATAACCTCGCACTGTTTCACAATCGTCACCCTCAATCCTTTGAGCATCCTTTCCATGACCCTCATATAGGCGGCCATGTCAAGAATCCCTGTCTCAGGGGAGTGAAGGGCCCCTAAACACCTGACCCGGGGTTCCATCTTCCGAACCTCGTTCTCATCGATCAGCCTTAGGTTTTCTACTCCGTTTCCATCCCCCCGTTTTTTTAAATCTTGGAGTGCCTTCATTTCCGAAACAACCATGGCCACGATGATCTTCCCACATTTCCAATGGGGGATGCCGTGGTTTTCTAAAAACTCATAGGTCCGATGGCGACCTCGAACACATAATTTCGCCTTGAGAGATTCCTGGGGATAGTAAATCCCCCCATGGATCACACCACTGTTTCGTGTGCTGGTATGCTCCCCCAACGCCCCCTCCTTTTCCAACAGAAAAATTTCCTTTCCCTCTTTGGCCAAACAATAGGCAATATGACATCCCACAATGCCACCACCAATGACGGCTACTTCCATGGATGATTCCTTTCCATAAAGATTTTATATCATAATCATCGACTTCACTTAAAATAATTTTTTTTGGCTGATAAAACAATCTTTCGGGTATAATGGGAATGGAATGAAAGAATCAGTTTGCCTGGTCAGTCTGGGATGCCCCAAGAATTTAGTCGACTCCGAAGTGATCCTCGGACTTCTTTCAAAAGAGGGCTATCTTTTAACCACCGATCCTTTTGGAGCGGATATCCTCATCATCAACACCTGCTCTTTTATAGAAGAGGCGACGAAGGAAGCCATCGAAACCATTATACATTTTTCCCGTTTTAAAAAAGAAGGTCGCTGTCGCCTTCTCATCGTTTCCGGGTGTTTCCCCCAACGATATGGGAAAGTTTTAGAAAAGGAATTGCCAGAAGTGGATTACTTCGTCGGCACCGGAGACTTTCAAAACCTCCCTGAAATTTTAAAAAAGAAACCAAAGAAAAAGAGTTATCTCTCCAAACCTATTTTTCTTTATAACGAGAAGACGCCTCGAATTCTCTCCACCCCTCCCTTCATCGCCTACTTAAAAATAGCAGAAGGTTGCTCCAATGCCTGCACCTTCTGCACCGTTCCACACATCCGGGGTCACTATAGAAGTAGGAAACTTCGATCTGTCATCAATGAGGCTCAAAGACTGGCAGGACAAGGAGTTCAAGAACTCATCCTGATCGCCCAGGATACCACCGCTTACGGAAGGGACCTAAGAGATGGAACCGGTCTGGAAAAGCTCTTGAAATCCTTGATAAAAGTGGAAGGACTTCGCTGGATTCGAATCCTCTATTCTTATCCCAAGATGGATCATTTTAACGATGGACTTCTTGAGCTCATGGCTCAAGAAAATAAAATTTGCCCTTACCTCGACCTCCCTATCCAGCACATCGATGATGAAATTTTAAGACGGATGGGGCGAAAATCAAAAAGTGCAGAAATCCGGTGTCTCTTGCAAAAGATCCGAAGCGTTATCCCGGAGATCAGCTTGCGTTCCTCTTTCATTATGGGATTCCCGGGAGAAAAGGAGACCCAATTCAAAGCACTCCTCGATTTTGTGAAGGAGATTCAATTCGATCACCTCGGAGCCTTTAAATATTCTTCAGAAGAGGGAACACCTGCCTCCCGACTTCCTCACCCTATCCCGGGGCCCCTTAAGGAGGAACGTCTAAAAATTCTGATGGAGATTCAGGGAAAGATCTCTTTGAAAAAAAACCAATCGCTGGTAGGCCAAAGAAAGTTGGTTCTCGTCGAAGGGGCACAAGATGAAGGGGGTGTCCTGCATGGAAGGCTTCAAAGACAAGCCCCTGAAATTGATGGTTCTGTCTTATTAAATGGAAAAGCTCGGCCTGGGGACTGGGTAGAAGCCCGAATGATCCAGGCCCTTCCTCATGACCTCATCGCCCGGATTGAAAAGGTCCTGCCTTAGATTACACATTTTACATGGCTGCCACAGGCAAGTACGAATGGTGAAAATTGTCTATCGGGATTGGGTCAAGGTTAGGACGCCAGTTTGGCTTAGAGGCAAGGGTTCAGACCCGGCATCCCTGCCTTAACCCTTAGACCAACAACTTTAATTTTCCACCCCAATCTTAACTCTTCGATTTTAAATCGAAAATAGCTTCCCCAATGGGCTTTTCTCTTGACGGATATGCGAAAATGGGTTAGTTTGTTAAATCTTGAAATTGTCTTAAATCTTAAAGGGATAAATAAAAAAAGACTACGATTCGGAAAAAAGAAATGGATGATACGAGCGACCTGATCCAACAGAGGATCCGAAAACTTGGGGCATTGAGGGAAAAAGGGATCGATCCCTATCCAAACGATTTTCTGGTGACCCATACTTCAAAAGACCTTCATGAGACCTTCGGTTCTCTGCCGGACGAGGAATTGAAATCAATGGGCGAAACCTTCTCACTTGCCGGCCGGATTATGGGGATCCGTGACTTTGGCAAAGCCAGTTTTATTCACCTTCAGGACCGAAAGGGGAGAATCCAGGCTTACCTACAAAGGGATATTGTTGGTAATGAGGCCTTTCAATTCTTTAAGGCATTCGATATCGGAGACATCATCGGGATAGAGGGTAAAATATTTCGAACAAAAACTCGTGAGCTGACCCTCCAGGTTCAGAACTTCAGGCTACTGGTGAAGACTCTTCGGCCCCTTCCGGAAAAGTGGCATGGTCTCACTGACATCGAAGCCCGTTATCGTCAGCGCTATTTAGACCTCATCGTCAATCCCAAAGTTAAAGAGATTTTTCTCACACGGATCAAGGTCATTCAGAAAATCAGAGATTTTTTTACCAAGCGGGATTTCATCGAGGTGGAAACTCCCATGCTTCACCCTATTCCCGGAGGCGCAACAGCCAAACCCTTCAAGACCCACCACAATGCCCTGGATATGGAGCTCTACATGAGGGTCGCGCCTGAACTCTTTCTGAAACGACTGGTGATCGGAGGACTTGAAAGAATCTTTGAGATCAATCGCTGTTTCCGAAACGAGGGGGTCTCCACCCAACACAATCCTGAATTTACCATGCTCGAGTTCTACCAAAGTTAC
The DNA here is from genome assembly GCA_002327885.1 of Syntrophaceae bacterium UBA2208. Taxonomy (GTDB): domain Bacteria; phylum Desulfobacterota; class BSN033; order BSN033; family UBA1163; genus UBA1163. Next base: position 21,614 of record DCUS01000233.1, on the reverse strand, counting down.
GCCACCTATGAAGAGATGATGAAGATGACCGAGGAACTTTTCTGTTCCATGGTCAAAGAAATTTATGGCGGACTCCGCTTTACCTATCAGGGAAAAGAACTCGATTTTACTCCACCCTGGAAGAGGATTCCCTTCAAAGAATCTCTTTTAGAATACGGGAGGGTTGACCCGACTGTCCTAAGAGAACCCTCCAAAGCGGTCGAATTGGCCGAGAACCTTAGCCTTGAGCTCAAAAAGGGAACCCCCCATGGGAGAGTTTTAGCGGAACTCTTCAAAGAAATGGTTGAACCCCATCTCCTTCAACCCACCTTTGTCATTCTTTATCCGACAGAGATCTCCCCTCTCTCTCGCCGAAATGGGGAGGATCCTGAGGTGGTCGACCGGTTTGAACTTTTCATTGCCGGTCGGGAGATTGCCAATGGGTTCTCCGAATTGAACGACCCCCTCGATCAACGGGAACGCTTTGTACAACAATTAAAAGAAAAGGGCGAAGAGGCAGATGCGTCTCTCATTCTTGATGAGGATTTTCTTCGATCGATTGAATTCGGAATGCCTCCTACAGCCGGAGAAGGGATTGGGATTGATCGTTTGGTGATGCTCCTCACGGATGCGCCGTCCATCCGGGAAGTCATCTTCTTCCCTTTGCTTCGAATGGAGAAATAATGTCTTATGAGATATGAATGGTTCATCGGTCTGAGATATCTCAAGGCGAAACGGAAACAAACCTTCATCTCCATCATTACCATCATCTCCATCGCCGGGGTCATGGTAGGGGTCATGGCCTTGATCGTTGTGTTGGCCGTGATGAGTGGTTTTGAAAAAACCCTGAAGGAAAAGATCTTAGGCACCCAGGCTCACCTCGTCCTCCTCAAGGCGAATCAAGAAGGGATGGATGATTATGAGGAGGTGGCGAAGAAACTTCAAGAGGTGAAGAGCGTCGTCTCTGCCGCTCCGTTCATCTTCAACCAGGTGATGCTCTCTTCCGAGTCCAATGTTTCCGGCGTCGTCATCAAAGGGATTGACCCGGATCGAGTGGGAAAAGTGACTGAATTGGCGCACAATATGAAAGCCGGCCGCCTCCAGGACTTAAGAGAAATGGGGGGAAATGATTCACCCGGCATCATTCTCGGGATAGAATTGGCGAAGCATCTCGGCGTTTCGCTCAACGATGCCATCCAGGTGATCTCCCCTCTCGGCACCATGACACCGATGGGGATGATGCCCAAAATGAAACGTTTTCGGGTCGTGGGTATTTTTTATTCCGGAATGTATGAGTATGATAACACCATGGCCTATGTTTCTCTTGAAAGCGCTCAGAAGTTTTTCAGCATGGGACCTCGTGTTACAGGCATTGAGATCAAAACCAAAGATATTTATAAAGTGAAAGAAGTTGGAAAGGAGATCCGCCAAAAAATGGGATTTCCTTTCTGGACGAAAGACTGGATGGAAATGAACAGAAACCTCTTCTCCGCCCTGAAGCTGGAGAAGATCGCCATGTTTATTATCCTCGTTTTGATCGTTTTGGTGGCCGCTTTCAACATCATCTCCACGCTTATTATGGTGGTGATGGAGAAGCATAAGGATATTGCTATTCTGAAATCAATGGGCGCTCCTTCCAGTGGAATCTTAAAGATATTCGTCATCGAGGGGGGGGTCATCGGAGTGGTGGGGACAATCTTAGGGACGCTTTTAGGCCTTGGGGCTGCTTTCAATTTGGAAAAGATCACCGTCTTTGTTGAAAACTTATTTGGATTCAAAATTCTTGCAAGTGATGTCTACTATATCGACAAACTCCCCTCTCAGGTGAATCCGATGGACATTGGCCTGATCGTCGTCACTGCGATTCTCATCAGTCTCCTCGCCACCCTTTATCCCTCCTGGAGGGCGTCAAGACTCGACCCGGCGGAGTCATTGCGATATGAATAACGATAGGATGTCTCATAAAGAAGCCGCCCACCAGGCTCTCTCCCGGGGAGAATGGAGAAAGGCCCTCGAATGTTTTCAAATCCATTGTGGCCGGGAGCCCAGGGATCTTCGATCCCAGCTGAAAGTGGCTGAATTGTTAGAACGTTTGGGTCAAAAAAAAGAGGCCCTCCGAATGTATCAGAAGGTGGCGGAGGCTTATGCCCAGGATGGCTTTTTGCTTCAAGCCATCTCTATCAATAAAATGATCTTGAGGATGGATCCCGTTTCCAAGCATGTCAGCGACCGCTTGGTACAACTTTATGCAGAAAAATCCAGGGAGGGAAAACCACTTCGTCCCTTTCCGCACATCCCTCTTTTTTCTGAACTGAACGAACAGGAGCTTCAATCCCTGCTCCCCCATATCCGAAGCAAATCCTTTCTGAAAGGGTCCCTCATCTGCCAAGAAGGAGAAGGAGGAAATTCCCTCTATGTGATCAGCCGGGGAGAGGTGGCGATTATCAAACAAACGCCCGAGGGAAAAGAGGGGTTAATCCGAAATCTCAAAGAGGGAGATTTTTTCGGGGAGTTTGGTTTCTTCACCGATCAAAAGAGACATGCCAGCGTCAAAGCCGTGACGGAATGTGAGGTGTTGGAGATCCCTCAAAACGAATTGAATGGAATGATCAAGACCCACCCCCATCTGAAACAGGTGCTTCAAAACTTTTTTAAGCAACGGGTCTTAGACCTTTTTTTCGCCTCCTCCCCTCTGTTCTCCTCCCTGACAGTTGCGGAAAGAGATGAAATTTTCAAACGGTTCCATCTTCATGAGGTCTCTGAAAACACCCTCCTCTTCAAAGGCGGAGACCCTCCTCGCTCCCTTTATATGATCAAGCGTGGAGAGGTAGAAATATTTATTCAAGATCGTCGTGAGAGAAAAACCACTTTGGCGACATTGAGAAGTGGAAATTTTTTTGGGGAGATCGGAGTGGTAATGAACAAACCTCGAATGGCCTTTGCCAAAGCCACTCAGCCTTCGGAATTACTGGAGCTGACCAAAGAGGAGATGGAAGCCTGCCTCCTTAAATTCCCTAAACTCCGACCCATTCTGAAGGAGATCTCTTCAAAGCGCCTTGCCCAGATGAGAGAGCTGCTCTCTCAAGAAGCCGTTGAAAAATCCAAGGAGACAATGGTTTGAAGGAGCTCATCCAGGTCCAGCAACTTTTCAAGTCTTACGGAAATGGAATGAAACGTGTGGAGGTTCTCAAAGGGGTGGACCTCACTTTTTCTCTCGGGGAGAAAGCAGCTATTGTTGGAGCCTCCGGCGTTGGAAAAACCACCTTCCTCCATATCCTGGGGACACTCGATCGGCCGACTGCAGGGAAGATTCTCTATGAAGGGAAAGACATTTATGCCCTGAATGAAAAGGATCTCGCCTTTTTTCGAAATCGTGAGATCGGATTTGTCTTCCAATTCCATCATTTGCTTCCTGAGTTTAATGCCCTGGAAAATACGATGATGCCTTGTCTGATCCAAGGCCTCCCGAAAAAGGAGGCCGCTTTCCGGGCAGAGGCGATTCTTACCTTGGTGGGTCTCAAAGAACGTCTTTCTCATAAACCAGGGGAGCTTTCCGGTGGCGAGCAACAGCGCGTGGCCGTGGCAAGGGCTTTAGTGTTGGAACCAAAGGTCCTGCTGGCCGATGAACCGACTGGGAACTTGGATGCCAAAACAGGCGACTCGGTTTTTGATCTCCTTCAAGAACTGAACGACATCAAAGGGGTCACCCTCATTATCGTGACGCACAATCTAAGATTGGCTCAGAACATGGCCCGGCAGATCCAACTCATCGATGGCAAAGCAGTGATAGAAAAAGCCCACTTTACAAAAGGGTAAGGATTTGATATGAAAATGAAAATTCCCTCATCTTCTCCCCTCTCAATGATAAATTGGAATGCGGGTTTCGTTTCAGATTCAAAAGAATGGGAAGGAACCTATATATGATTACGAGACAAATAGTACTTATCCTCTTCATCATTTCATTCCTGATGGGGATTTGCAATGGTGCTGAAGAAGACATCCAGAAAATCGTGATACTTGGAAATGTGAAGACCGAAGAAGGGGTCATTCGAGGAACGATCAAGAGCCAGGAAGGGGAACCCTTTTCTGTTCAACGGGTCCGGGAGGATTTACGATCCATCTTCGACTTAGGCTACTTCACCGATGTACAAGTCGATATCAAATCAACCCCGCAGGGCAAAGAAGTGATCTTCATTGTGGTGGAAAAACCCTCTATCAAAGAAATCTTAATTACCGGAAATGAAAAGGTAAAGCTGGAAGATATAAAAGAGAAGATGACCCTTGTGCCTCGTTCTATCTTCAACCTCGAGAAGGTGAAGGAAAATTCCGAACAGATCCGTAAGCTTTATTTTTCAAGAGGTTATTATGGGGTCAAAGTGGAACACAAGGTCAACTATTTGGAAACCAATGAGGCGGTCATCACTTTTGCGATCTCCGAAGGACCCAAGGGGCATATCCGAAAAATAGTATTCAAAGGCAATAAAAATATCAAATCCTCCGATTTGAAGAAAGTGATGACGACGAAAAAGAGGAATATATTGTCCATTATCACCAAAACCGGAACGTTAGATGAGGATATTTTTAAAAACGATCTTCAACTACTGAACGCCTATTATATTGATCAGGGTTTTATCGAAGCGAAGATCTCTGAACCGCGGATCGATTTCTCCAACCCCAAAAAAATTAGGATCGAGATCGAGATTGTGGAAGGATCCCGATACCATGTGGGGGATATTGACTTCAAAGGTGATCTTCTCACCACCAAGGAGGACCTCTTCAAAGGGCTCAAAATGAAGCGGAACGATTTCTATAGTACCACGGCCATTCGAAGGGATGTCAATCTCCTTACCGAAAAGTTTGCCAATCACGGCTATGCCTATGTGGAGGTCAACCCGGAAACCATTGTGGATCATAAAACTCTTTTAGTCCACATCACCTATGAGATTGAAAAAAAGAAACAGGTCTCTTTTGAAAAGATCCATGTGGTCGGCAATTCGAAAACCCGGGACAAGGTGATCCGGAGGGAGCTCCGGGTCGCTGAGGGGGAACTTTATAGCGCGGCCGATATGAATAAAAGTCGCGACCGACTGAAAAGGACAGGATTCTTCAAAGAAGCGGATTTCACGACCAGCCGTGGAAGCACCGAAGAAAAAATTAATCTTGATATCAAAGTCGAGGAAGCTCCGACAGGGGCCATCAGCTTTGGAATCGGTTATAGTTCTTTGGAAGGCGCGGTGGGCTCTGCCTCCATCTCTGATCGAAACCTTTTTGGTTATGGATATCAGGGTGTTTTGAAGTTCAGCTTGGGAACGGAAACCCAAAATTTTAGATTGAGCCTTACGGATCCTTACTTCTTAGGATATCCCTTATCAGCGGGCATTGATCTCTATCACGAAGATGTGGAGGTTTTTGACACTTATTCTTATAAAATCACGGGAGGAGATCTCAAATTTGGAAAGGAATTGACGGATAAGCTTCGTATCGATTTGATGTATAAACTGGAGAACATCAATGTTTATGACGTCGAAAGAGCAGCTTCTACCTATATCAAAGAGCAGAAAGGGAGGAAGACGACCAGTGCCATTTCTATATCCCCCTCGATAGATACCCGTGACGATTATTTCAATCCCAGGAGAGGAAGTAAGCACAGCCTTTTAGTCCAAAACGCCGGAGGTATTTTAGGAGGGGACAACTATTTCGTCAAAGTGACCGGAGAGACCAGCTGGTTTTTCCCGCTCCCCTTAAATACGACCCTCAACCTTCGCGCCAAGGCAGGAATGATCGCTCCTTATGGTGGGAAAGAACTCCCCATCTATGAAAAATTTTTTGTGGGTGGCATCCAAACCGTCCGGGGGTTTGAATACGGAAGGGCGGGCCCCATTGATGAAAAAAATGAGCCTTCCGGCGCTAAAAAGATGGTGGTTTTCAATGCTGAATGGATCTTCCCATTGTCCCGTGAGATCGGTTTGAGAGGAGCTCTGTTCTTCGACGTCGGGAAGGGGTTTGACAAGTTGAGAGACAAAAGCCATTATGTTTTAGACCAAAATACCGATAGAGTCGTGTCCAGGCCGGGCAAAGGACTTTTCCCTTTGAAATTCGGGGCAGGGCCTGGAATTCGTTGGTTCTCTCCATTCGGTCCCATTCATGTCGATATCGGGTTTAACCTTAATCCGAAGAAAGGAGAGAAAGGAAATGTGATCGAATTCACGGCAGGAACCGTTTATTAATCAATAGAGTTGATACTTTTCAGAGAGAGGAGAAGTAGAGATGGTTGGAAAAAGGATGATGGCGGTTATTGGGATTGTCCTGTTTGGATTTTTCGGATCTGCTCTGGCTGCAGATTTAAAGATCGCTTACGTCGATATTCAGAGGGCGATTAATGAATGTACTGCCGGCAAAGAGGCGAAGAAACTGATTACCAAGGATATGGAAAAAATTCAACGTCTCAACGGAGAGAAACAAAAAGAACTTCAAACCATGAAGGAGACCCTGGAAAAGCAGTTAAGCATGCTGACCCCGGACGCCAGGGCCAATAAGGAAAAGGAATTTCAGGGTAAACTCCGGGATTACCAGAGGTGGGTGGATGATAACCAAAAAGAGATCCAACAGAAGACCATGGAGATGGAACGGACGATCGCCATAGGTCTCCAAAAGGTGATTCAAAAAGTGGGCGCGGACGAAGGCTACACCTTCATCTTAGAAAAAAATGAAACCATTGTCCTCTTTGCATCCAAAACGATTGATATCACCGACCGGGTGATCAAAGCGTATGACGCCCAGAAAAAATAAAAACTGAAATACGAATCACGAAATCTTGAATTCCGTTAGAGCGTGAGGGGTATGTCGTAAATGGCTTATGATTGTGCTGCTGTGATGCTGTTTTGCCGTGTTGCCGTTAAATCCAAAACCGCAGCACTGCAACACCGCTGTACAAAGGATGATGCCTTATCTCTTCCGAATCAGGATTTCGATATGAAGCATGACCTATTTTAATGAAAAGAGGATGAAAAAGAAACTTAAGGAATTAGCCCAGTGGGTAGATGGAACAGTAATTGGAGATGGAGAGGTAGAAATCTCCGGAGTGTCGGCCATTGATGAGGCTCAGGCCGGAGAGATCACCTTCATCGCCAATCCGAAATACCTCCCGAAACTCAATGAAACTCGTGCTTCCGCAGTCATCGTCTCCAAAGCGGTGACTCGAGGGGAAAAGCCCCTTCTGAGCGTATCCCATCCCTATTTGGCCTTCGCCAAAATCCTCGCCTTCTTTTCACAAAAACCTTATCAACCCAAAGGGATCGATTCCAATGCCTGGATCAGTCCCACGGCGAGCTTAGGGAAAGACCTGACCCTCTATCCTTTCGTCTATATTGGTGACCACTGCTCCATCGGGGATCGGGTCACCCTCTATCCCGGGGTCTGTATCGGCGATGGTTCCTCCGTCGGAGAGGATTCGATCCTCTACCCAAATGTCTCCGTCTATTCAGGGACAACCATCGGAAAGCGGGTCATCCTTCACAGTGGCGTGGTGGTTGGGAGTGATGGATTCGGATATGTCAAAGAAGGAAAGAAAAACGTGAAAATTCCACAAGTAGGAGGGGTGGAAATTGAAGACGATGTCGAAATTGGTTCCAATACCACCATTGACCGAGCCACTTTGGGTAAAACGATCATCCGAAGAGGAGTGAAAATCGACAACCTCGCTCAGGTGGCTCATAATGTCATCATCGGCGAAGATTCCATCATTGTCGCTCAGGTCGGGATCTCAGGTTCAACAAAGATCGGAAGCAATGTCACACTCGCCGGACAGGTGGGAATGGTCGGCCACATCGAAATTGGGGATAACGTGATGGTGGGCGCTCAGTCCGGAGTGGGCCATGATCTCCCTGCCAATCAGGTATTCACTGGATCCCCCGCCATCCCTCATCGTGAATGGCTTCGATCGGTCACCGTCTTCCCGAAACTGCCGGAGATGAGAAGAACTCTCATCGAAATTGAGAAACGCCTAAAAAAGATCGAGGAGACCCTCTCTTCGAGTGAAAAGGAGAAGTAGATGATTGAGATTAAAGAGATCATGAAGATCCTTCCTCACGCCTACCCTTTCCTGCTCGTGGACCGAATTATTGAGATGGAAACAGGAAAACGAATTGTCGGGATAAAGAATGTGACTTATAACGAACCCTTCTTCCCTGGCCATTTTCCAAGTCATCCCATCATGCCGGGGGTCCTGATCGTGGAGGCATTGGCTCAGACGGCTGGAGTGCTTGCTTTCAAATCGTTGCCCGACCAGGATCAGAAAAAGCCGGTTTACTTTTTGGGAATCGACGGTGTTCGTTTCAGAAAACCCGTTGTACCAGGAGACCAACTTCGCCTTGAAATCGAGATCACCAAACATCGCCAATCGATCTGGGGGTTTAAAGGGAGGGCCCTGGTCGAAGGGAAAATAGTAGCCGAAGCCGAACTCTTAGCTATGTTAGGAGATGAAACATGATTCATCCCGCTGCGCTCGTTGATCCGGAGGCCGAAATCAGTGGAGGAGCGGAAATCGGTCCTTTTTCTGTGGTTGAAAGAAATGTTTTCATTGATGAGGGAACAAGGATTGGCCCCCATGTGGTCATCCGAGAAGGAACGCATATTGGAAAACAATGCCAGATCTTTCAGTTTGCCTCCATCGGGGAAGCTCCCCAGGCATTTTTTTATAGAGGAGAGAAGACCTCCTTATTCATCGGTAATCACAATATTATTCGGGAGTTTGTTACTTTTCATCGAGGCACGATCAAGGGAGGGGGAAAAACCGTCATCGGAAATGACAATTTCTTCATGGCCTACTCTCACGTGGCGCATGACTGTCATATCGGAAATCAGGTGGTCCTGGCCAATGGAGCCACTCTGGGAGGACATATTACGGTGGAAGATCACGCCATCATCGGTGGATTGGCGGCGGTCCATCAATTCTGCCGGATTGGCGCCCACGCTATTATCAGTGGTTTAACCGGCGTGTCTCAGGATATCATCCCATATGTGACGGCCGCTGGAAGCAGGGCAAAACTTTATGGGTTGAACACGGTGGGTCTGAAACGTTTGAACTTTTCGGAAAAAACCATCCGGGCCTTGAAAAAAGCCTACCGCATCATTTTCCGCTCCAGCCTGACTTTAGAAAAAGCCATCAAACAGATCGGAGAGGACGAAATCTATCAAACCCCTGAGATCCAACACCTCCTCCATTTCATCCAACAATCCAAGAGGGGGATCACTCGTTAAGTGAACAAAATCAAGATCGGTGTCGTCGGTGTCGGGTACTTTGGCCAATTCCATGCTGAAAAATATGCTCATATCGATGGCGTGGAGCTGGTCGGTGTGGTGGACGTTGACCTCTCTCGTGCCAGGGATATCGCGAAACGAACCCATACCCAATCCTTCTTTCATCACGCAGACCTCTTCAATAAAGTTCAGGCTGTCAGTGTCGCTATCCCCACTCCTTTTCACTATCCCGTGACGAAAGACTTCTTCTTGCGAGGGGTTGATGTCCTTTTGGAAAAACCCATTTCGAACACTCTTGAGGAGGCTGATGAATTAATTGGACTGGCCCAATCAAAGGGGCTCATTTTCCAGGTAGGCCATCTTGAACGATTCAATGGAGCTCTGTCCGGCTTAACCGGGAGGGTAACAAATCCAAGGTTCATCGAATCCCATCGTCTGGGCCCCTTCTCAGGAAGGGGAGCAGAGGTCGACGTGGTATTGGATTTAATGGTCCACGATATCGATATCATTTTGAGCCTGGTGGGTTCAAAGATCAAAGGGCTTCAGGCCGTCGGCATTCCATTCATCACCTGCTACCCGGATATTGCCAATGCCCGGATCGAATTCGAAAATGGATGTACAGCGAGTTTAACCGTAAGCCGAATTTCTGAAGAGAAGATACGGAAAACTCGGATCTTCCAACCGGAGGGAATCTTCTCCATCGACTACCTTTCTCAAAAACTCTCCTTTTCTAAAAAGGGAGGCTTTCCCGGAAAGGAAAAGATTCCGGAAATGGTCACGGAAGAGATCCCGGTCAAGAAAATCGATCTTCTGGAAAATGAGATCCGCTCTTTTCTCCAGAGTGTCAGGGATCGAAAAGAGGCTCGGGTTTCTGGACGGGATGGAAAACGGGTATTAGAAGTGGCTCTCCAGATCATCCAGAAAATTGATGACCTCAATACGAAAAAGAAATAATGGGGCGACTGGTCTGATGAAATCAAAGAAGATCCTGTTGGTCGCCGGAGAAGTTTCGGGAGACCTCCATGGATCCCATCTCGTGGAAGCCATCCAAGGCATGGATCCGGAGGTTCATTTTTTGGGTGTGGGGGGGGAGGGCTTGAAAAGAAGCGGGATGAAGCTCCTCTATTCTGCTCACTCCCTTTCTGTGGTGGGGGTGACAGAAGTCTTCACCAAACTTCGACCTATTTTAAAAGCCCTCCGGGGATTAAAAAAATCCATTGAGCAGGAGAGACCGGACCTTGTTATTTTAATTGATTTTCCTGATTTCAATTTTCGGCTGGCCAAGATCGCCCATCGAAGGGGAATTCCGATTCTCTACTATATCAGCCCTCAGGTATGGGCCTGGAGGCCTAAAAGGATTCGGCGGATCGCTCGATGGGTAAAAAAAATGCTCGTCCTCTTTCCTTTTGAGGTTCCTCTCTATGAGGCAGCCGGAGTGGATGTCGAGTGGGTAGGCCATCCCCTGATCGACATCGTGAAACCCACTCTCTCCAAAGAAGTCGCTTTCCGAAAATTCGGACTGGATCCCAAACGAAGAACCGTGGGGCTTCTCCCTGGAAGCCGAATCCATGAGGTCGAGAGGCTTCTCCCTCCTCTTCTGGCCTCCGCCCATCTCCTCCAACAAGAGATTCCAGATCTTCAGTTCATCCTCCCATTCGCTCCAAGCCTTCCCAAAACAATCTTAACCCCCTATTTAGAAAATATTTCTATCCCTGTAAAAGTGGTGGAGGGTTTCAACTACGATGTGATGAACCTTTCTGACCTTCTCATCACCGCCTCCGGAACGGCGACATTGGAGGGAGCCATCCTAAGAAAACCCATGATCATCATTTATAGAGTCTCCTTTCTCTCTTACTGGATTGGCAGGGCATTGATTCAAGTGGACCACATTGGCCTGGTTAATCTGTTAGCTGGAAAAGAAATCGCCCCCGAATTGATCCAGCAGGATGTCCATCCTCAAAGGATTGCTGAGGAGGCCATTCTGATCTTAAGGGATCCCACGCGGAGTCGGAAAATGACCGACGCCATGAATGAGATGTGTCAAAAACTTGGGGAACCGGGAGCCGCTCAACGGGCTGCCCGTATTGTCTTATCGTTACTCTATCAATCGGAGGAGCGTCCCCTCCATGTAAATTGAAAAGTGCCTATTGGAAAATTCAAAGGGTTCCATTTTGCATTTTTCATTTTACACTTTGCAATGGGATTGAATATGTCTCTCTATCGCAGACTACTTGTTATGGTCAAGCCCTATTGGGTCAAGTTGGGTTTGGCCATGATCTGTATGATCTTTTACTCCCTTTTGACCGCCGGCCAAGCCTTTCTTGTTAAACCTGCCTTCGATGGCGTTTTTCTCAAGAGAGAGGGGGTGCCACCCTTCATTAAGAATATCATTATCCAACTTCATCTCGGAGATCTGCTGCTTAAGAAAGATATGGAGATGCTTCTTTTACTCCCCGTCGCCATTATCCTCCTTTTCTTAATTAGAGGAACCTTCGATTACGGGCAGGCTTATCTGATGAACTTTGTAGGTCTGAAAATAATCAATGATATGAGAGAGAAACTTTACAACCATCTCCAGAACCTTTCCCTCTCTTTCTTTACGAGAACCCCTACGGGCATTCTCATTTCACGAATCACCTATGACGTGATCTTGATCCAATCCTCCGTCTCCAATACCATCACGGGCCTCATCAAAGATGCTTTTACCATCTTTGCATTGACCGGGGTCGTTTTCTACCGCGATTGGAAATTAGCGATCATTGCCTTTATCATCTTCCCTCTGGCCATCTTCCCGATTGTCGAGTTTGGGAAAAGGCTTCGGAAATTTAGCCGAAAAGGTCAACAGCAAATGGGTTCCATCACGACTTTCCTTCATGAAACCATCACGGGTAACCGCATTGTCAAGGCTTTCAACATGGAGGATTATGAGAAAAGACGCTTTGCTGGAGAAATCCATCGGCTATTCAAAATTGCCCTCAAACAGATCAGGATCCGGGCCCTGTCCCACCCCTTAATGGAATTATTGGGAGGAATCGGCGTGGCGGTAATCATTTGGGTAGGCGGTTATAGTGTAATTCGAGGGGAATTAACTCCAGGGACCTTTTTCTCATTCATGACAGCCATTCTGATGCTTTATGCTCCCATTCGTGATTTAAACAAGGTCAATCTTCAGATTCAGGAAGGTCTGGCAGCGGCAACGCGGGTGTTTGAACTCCTCGATACAACCTCAGAGATCAAGGATGAAGAGGGAGCCATCCTTCTCCCGCCCATCTCCAAGGAAATTCGCTTTCAAAACGTCACCTTTAAATACGATGAGGAGATCGTGCTCCATGATATCTCCCTGGATGTGAAGGTAGGCGAAGTCATTGCCCTGGTGGGGATGAGCGGAGGGGGCAAGACCTCTCTGGTGAACCTGCTCCCCCGCTTTTACGATGTCGAGAAAGGTCAAGTCCTCATCGACGGTTATGACATTCGAACAGTCACTCTTAAATCTCTCAGGGATCAGATCGGTTTGGTCACGCAGCAGACGATCCTCTTCAATGATACGGTTCGAAATAATATAGCGTATGGAAACCTAAAATCTACGGATCAAGAAATTATTGAAGCCGCGAAGGCGGCCAACGCCCATGATTTCATTCAAAGACTGCCTCAAGGGTACCATACGATCATCGGTGAACAAGGCGTTAAACTTTCGGGTGGAGAACGCCAACGCATCTCCATCGCCAGAGCCCTTTTAAAAAACGCCCCCATTCTTATTTTGGACGAAGCCACCTCTTCCCTTGATTCCGATTCTGAAACAGAAGTCCAGAAGGCATTGGAAGAGGTGATGAAAGGGAGAACCGTCTTTGTCATCGCCCATCGACTTTCGACCATCCGAAATGCCCATCGAATTGTCGTCCTCTCGGAAGGCCGGATTGCGGAAGAAGGAACCCACGACGAATTGATGGCCCTTAATGGGGAATATCGGCGGGTTTATGATCTTCAGTTTAAAGATGATGGGATGGGGGCTCAGACAACATCCAAGGGGAAGGAAGTCTATTAAGTAGTTTTGAGTTCAGACTGTTTATTCTAAAATGGGCCTTAAAACTTTAAAGAAGAAATTGGTGGTGTGGCTGGGCCCGTGGAGTGCCTACTGGGCCATCAAGATATTATCCTGGACCATGCGGTTTGACGAGATCCATCCAGAGATTCCGAAAGGGTTTTGGGAGAAGGGAATCCCTGTCATTGGGGCTTGCTGGCATGGGAGGCTCTTGATGATGCCCATCGTCTATAGAGGGAAGAAATTAAGTTTCCTCGTCTCTCCCCACCGGGATGGTCAAGTGGTGGGAAAAGCCCTTAAACGGTTTGGTTTCCATGCCATCCTGGGCTCAAGCACTCGGAAAGGTTTCTCCGGTTTCAAGCAGATGGTGAAGGCTCATGGATCCGATATTGGGATTGTCCCGGATGGGCCGAGGGGACCCCGTCACCGGGTACAAATTGGTGTGATCGAATTGGCCAAACTGACCGGAAGGGTTGTGATTCCAATCTCCTTCAGTGCCTCAAAAGGGAAGATTTTTAACACCTGGGATCAATTTCTCCTTCCCTTCCCTTTTTCAAAAGGGGTGTTCATCTGGGGAGAACCAATCCATATCGATCAGAATGGGGATCGAAATCATCTCGAGGGGAAAAGGGCTCTTTTAGAGAAACGACTCAATGAATTGACCGAAAGAGCGGACCATTATTTCAACAAAAGCAATGCCAAATGCTAAAATCCCTGCCTTCGCCGAAGCGGCTTCGCGCAGGCAGGCAAATGTCAAATGAATGTCAAGCCTCAAATTCAGAAAATCATTTGACCTTTGAACTTTGTCATTTGACATTCTAATCTCTCGATGGTTCAATGATTTACTACCTTTACAACATCCTGCTCACATTTTCCCTCCTTCTTGCCACCCCTTATGTTCTTTTTAAGTGCCTCGTACAAAAACAGTTTCGGAAGTCACTGCTCCAGCGGATGGGATTTTTTCAGAGTTCATCTTCCAAAAGGGCTATTTGGGTTCATGCCGCATCGGTCGGTGAGGTGCGTTGTTCTATCCCTCTTGTGAAGAAGATTAAAAAGGATTTTCCTCATTCCAAAATTATTTTAACCACGATGACCTCGACAGGGAATGAGACAGCAAAAACTTATCTCCCTGAGGCGGATCAATTTCTTTTTATGCCGATAGACCACCCCCTTGTTATCCGGAGAGTTCTCGAAAAAATCCAACCCAGCCTCCTGCTCATTGCTGAAACAGAACTTTGGCCCAACTTACTCAGGTCCTGCGGAAAAAAAGGAATTCCCATTGTTCTCTTCAACGGGAGGATTTCCCAAAAGTCATTTCAACGTTACCTCTTCTTCAAATTCTTTTTCAAACAATGTTTAAAATACATCTCCTGCTTCTTAATGCAGACAGAAGAAGACCGGACCCGGATCATTGAGATGGGGGGGGAACCCCAAAAGGCAAAGACCGTTGGAAATCTAAAATTCGACCAGACCCTTCCTTCCTTCACCTCAGAGGCAATGGTTGGGATGAGCCAATCCCTTGGCCTCCGCGGGAATGAAAACATTCTGATTGCAGGCTCCACCCACTCTGGGGAGGAGGAGATCCTAATTAACCTTTATAAAGAGTTGAAAGAGATCGATCCCCATCTTGTCCTCATTCTTGCTCCTCGACACCTCGAGCGTTTGGAGGAAGTGGAGAAGATCCTCAAAAAAGAATCCCTGTCCTGGCAGAGGAAAACTTCTTTTTTGATGAAGGGTGGCGGGTGTGATCAAGAACAATCCAGGATCATCCTCCTCGATACCATGGGCGAATTGATAGGCCTTTACAGTCTTGGGACGTTGGTCTTTGTGGGTGGAAGCCTTGTCCCGGTTGGGGGCCATAATCCTCTTGAGCCCTTGCTTTTCAGGAAGTGTGTTCTATTCGGTCCCTACATGTTTAATTTCTTAGAAATTTCCAGCCGCCTGATTGAGATGGGAGGAGCCATTCAGGTGTCCGGGAAAGAAGACCTCTTCGCTCAAACGAAACGTCTCTTTATTGATGGAGCACGGCGTCAAGAGATAGGAGAGAAAGGCTATCAATTTCTTCAGAACCATCAGGGAGCAACGGATAGAATGCTTGAGGAAATAAGACCTTTTTTGAAAGACATTGCAGATTTCAGATAGCAGATAGCAGATTGAAAAATCTCAAATCTAAAATCTGAAATCTAAAATTGGATTGGAGATGAACAGGCGTTTTGACCGATTCCTTTATCAAAAAGAGAAATCCTTTGGAGATCAGGCGCTCCTCTTCCCTCTTTACATCCTCTCTCTCCTTTATGAAGGAGTGGTCCGGACAAGATCTCTTTTCTACTCCCTTGGATTTTTGAAAACAAAAACCCTCCCCTGTAGAGTGATCAGCGTAG
The DNA here is from genome assembly GCA_002327885.1 of Syntrophaceae bacterium UBA2208. Lineage (GTDB taxonomy): Bacteria > Desulfobacterota > BSN033 > BSN033 > UBA1163 > UBA1163. The sequence continues at coordinate 5,957 of DCUS01000233.1, read as the reverse complement.
GAAACATCACGGCGGGAGGAACGGGGAAGACTCCTCTCGTGATGGCCATCGCAAAGGGATTGATGAGCAGAGGAATCCATGTCGCTATCCTGAGCCGGGGATATAAAAGAAAGAAGACCGCTGAGTCAGTCGTGAGTGATGGCAAGACCCTCTCCCTCTCCCTTGAAGAATCAGGGGATGAACCGTTCCTGATGGCTCAGGTTTGCAAGGAAATTCCTGTCCTGGTTGGCAGGGATCGATTCCGAAATGGCCGACTCGCTTTGCAACGATTCGGCGTGAAAGGGCTGCTGCTGGACGATGGCTATCAGCATCTTCCCCTTCATCGAGACATCAATATACTGCTTGTCGACTCACACATCGGTTTTGGGGACCCTCACCTTCTGCCGAGAGGAATCCTGAGAGAACCTCTCTCTCATCTTCGCAGGGCCGACCTTTTCGTTCTCACCAAAGTGGAGGAACTCGAGACCTGTCGATCCTTGGAGGAAAAAATTCATAAAATCCATCCCGCGTCACCGGTGTTTCACAGCCATTATGAACCCGTCAGCCTGGTGGGTCCACAGGAAGAGCAAGAGGCGCTTCATACTTTGAAAGGGAAAAGGATACTTGCTCTTTCCGGAATCGCCCACTCCGGCTATTTCTCTTCCCTGTTAAGGAAATGCGGAATGGAGATTGTTAGAGAACTGATCTTCCCGGATCACCACCACTACACCGTCAAAGATTTATCTTCCATAAAAGAGAAAAACAAACAAGTCGATTGCATTGTCACAACGGAGAAAGATATGGTAAAATTAAGGCACTTGCCTCTTGGCGACCTTCCCCTTCGGGCTCTCCGTGTCGAAGCCAAAATATGGGAGGAAAAAGAATTTTATCACAGGGTGATGGGAATTTTTTAAGTTATAAGTTATGAGTTTAGAGTTAAGAATTATAAATTACGGACCTGACAGCGATACGGTTACGTTATTCTGAAGAAAGGAAAGGCAATGAGTGAGCTCATTAAAATTTTTGATACCACTTTACGCGATGGAGAGCAGTCCCCTGGAGCGACGATGAACATTGCTGAAAAGGTGAGGATTGCCGAACAATTGGAAAAATTGAATGTCGATATCATTGAAGCAGGTTTCCCCATCTCTTCAGAAGGAGACTTCGAAGCTGTCAGGGCCATTTCTAAAACCATCAAACACTCCGAAGTGGCCGCCCTCGCCAGGGCTAATCCAAAGGATATTGACCAAGCTTGGGGCGCCGTGAAGGGAGCCAAATTCCCCCGGCTCCATACTTTTATCTCGACCTCCGACATCCATCTCAAACACCAGCTCAAGAAATCAAAGGAAGAAGTCATCCAGATCGCTGCGCGGTCTGTCGCAAGAGCAAAGCGATATACGTCCAATGTTGAATTCTCGGCCATGGATGCCACCCGAAGCGATGTTGAGTTTCTCTCGGCCGTCTATGAAGCCGCCATTCGAGCCGGGGCAACCACCATTAACCTCCCAGATACCGTCGGCTATGCCATTCCCTCGGAGTTTGGGGACCTCGTCCGAACCCTCCGGCAAAAGGTCCGGGGAATAGAGAAGGTGACATTAAGCGTTCACTGTCATGATGATCTCGGTCTGGCAGTAGCTAATTCCCTCATCGCAGTCCAAAATGGCGCCAAGCAGGTGGAGTGCGCGATCAATGGAATTGGTGAAAGGGCAGGCAACACCTCCCTCGAAGAGGTGGTCATGGCTATTCGGACACGGAGCGACCTGCTGCGATATCATACTCGTATTATCCCCAGACACCTCTTTGCCACGAGCCGTTTGATCTCAAAGATTACCGGTATGGCCGTCCAGCCCAACAAGGCGGTCGTAGGCGCCAATGCCTTTGCGCATCAATCAGGAATTCATCAGGATGGTATTCTCAAGGAAAAATTAACCTATGAGATTATGACTCCGGATTCAGTGGGAATCCCTAAAACTTCGATTGTTTTAGGAAAACTCTCCGGACGTCATGCCTTCAGAGAGAGAGTGAAGGAATTGGGATATCGGCTCTCCGAAGCAGATCTGGGACTTGCTTTCAGACGTTTTAAACAGCTTGCCGATAAAAAGCGTGATATTTTTGATGAGGATATTGAATCGATCGTCGTGGAGGAAATTCTCCGAATGCCTCGCCGCTTTAAATTGGTCTACATCAATGTCGTTGCAGGAAATGTCACGGTCCCAACGGCCACCGTTCAAATGGAGATAGGGGGGCAACTCCTTCAGGAGGCAGGCTTTGGGGATGGACCCGTGGATGCCACCTTCAAAACGATCAAGAAGATCACGCGCACCAAATCGAAGCTTTTACAATTTGCGATCAACGCCATCACCAGCGGAACGGAGGCTCAGGGAGAAGTGACCGTCAAACTGGAGGAAAAGGGCCAAACGGTGATTGGCCAGGGAGCTGACACGGATGTCATCGTCGCCAGTGCCAAGGCCTATATCAATGCCCTCAATAAGATGGAATTTAGAAAACAGAAGTTAGTGGGAATGTGAGCCGAAAAGCGCATGGCGCTAAGCGCAAAGCGTTAAGAACTTTAACTCCTTGCCCTATGCTCCATGCCCCATGCTTCATATAAGATAGAAGAATATGAAAACCAAACCTCCCATGACGATCACGGAAAAGATCCTCTCTGCCCATGCAGGGAAAAACCGAGTTGCCCCCGGAGAGCTTCTCAATGTCCGAATTGACCTGGCTCTTGGCAACGATATCACCGCTCCCCTTGCCATCAAAGCCTTCAAAGAAACTAAAGCGAAAAAAGTTTTTCATCGGGATCGGGTTGTTTTAGTTCCCGATCACTTCACACCGGCCAAGGACATCCTCTCTGCGGAGCAGTGTAAAATCCTCAGAGAATTTGCAAAGGCCCAACGTCTCACCCATTTCTTTGAAATCGGACAATGCGGAATCGAACATGCCCTTCTTCCAGAAAAAGGGTTGGTTCTTCCCGGGGAAGTCGTCATCGGCGCCGACAGTCACACCTGCACCTATGGCGCTCTCGGTGCTTTTTCAACGGGGGTGGGCAGCACAGACCTTGGTGCGGTCATGGCGACAGGAAAGCTCTGGTTTAAAGTTCCTAAAAGCCTCAAACTCATCTATTATGGAAAAATCAATCCCTGGGTTTCCGGAAAGGACTTGATCCTCTTCACGATCGGCAATATCGGTGTCGATGGAGCCCTCTATCAAGCCATGGAGTTTTGTGGAGAAACACTCCATAAGCTTCCTATGGCGAGCCGTTTTACAATGGCCAATATGGCCATTGAAGCCGGGGCAAAGAATGGAATCATGGAACCGGATGAAACCACTCTCGAGTTTGTCAAATCTAAAACCAAGAGACCCTATCGAATTTTTCGGAGCGACAGAGAAGCGCTTTATGCGGAAGTGAAAGAATTTAACGCCTCAAAGATTCATCCTCAAGTGGCGCTTCCTCATCTCCCATCGAATGTGAAGGATGTGAGAGAGATTGGAAAGACCGAGATCGACCAGGTCGTCATCGGCTCTTGCACCAATGGTCATCTCGACGATCTTCGGGTGGCCGCCAGAATATTAAAAGGAAGAAAAATCGCTTCCTCCTTGCGGCTTATCATCATCCCCTCCACCCAGGAGATCTACCATCAGGCTTTGAGAGAAGGGCTGTTCGAAATATTTCTTTCGGCGGGCGCTGTCATCAGTCCGCCCACCTGCGGGCCCTGTCTCGGAGGGCATATGGGTGTCCTGGCCGAAGGGGAAAAGGCATTGGCCACCACGAATCGCAATTTTCGAGGTAGGATGGGCCACGCCAAAAGCGAGGTTTATCTTTCCGGCCCGGCAGTGGCTGCCGCCAGCTCGATCCGGGGCTGGATCTGCCATCCTGAAGAAGTAATGAGGAAAGGAGCCTAGGGACCAAGGGGTCTAGCGTGACTTTATTACGCTAATTCGCTTTGAAGACATAACATGTTGTAACTACAACGATAATCATTCATCTTAGTTGTATACACTGAATGGGATATTGGTTTTCTGTTCTTTGTCAACTAAATCGAGTCCACGGGCAAGGACATGAATTTCTTCCTCCATCTCTTCAATTCGATGAACTGCCTTGTAGCGGCCTTTTGTTTTCTGTAACGGGGTTTCGACAAATGTGGCAAGTCTGATGGTGGAAAGCTTCTCGAAAAGAGTATGGGGGCACCCCGTGAAACCACTCCGCTCCTTGGCTCTTTTGTACAAGAGCATGGAGAGAAGAAAAGCCAGGAGACAGATGAAGCCATGCACTTCGATCTTCTGATCCGTCCAATGATATTGCGGTCGAAGAGCCAAATGGAAGGGATTTTTCATGGTCTTGAAAGCATATTCCACCTGAGCCTGGCCCCAGTAAGCGGAGATGATCTCTTCTTCGGACCAGTCATGACGATTGGTGATCAGAATTCGGCGGCCCAGCCAATTTTCCTGTAGCCTTTTGAATCGATTCTCGTCAATCCCGAAGATCAGATCAAAGGCATGCTCAGCAAGTTCTTGGAGGTTCCAGCAGATCAAATCCTCAAGATCGTGAGAAGCAATCAAGGCCCGAATTCTTTTCTCCAGAGCCTGGCGGGTCCTCTTTGGACCCTGGCGAACAGGAAGGCGAATCTTCTCCTTGAGGCGATCGAGGGCCGAGAAGAGTTTCTTGATATTCTGCTGAATCCCCCGGATCTGACCCTGCAGGAGCTTCTCAGAGATGTAGACCACCACGGTGAGGTCGAGGTCCCAGATCTGGGTCCGTGTCCGATAACAGTCGATCTCCTTATCTGAAATGGAGACTCGGTGCATCGCAGGATTCGCTTTTTCGATGATCTCTTTATGATGACAGGGAGAGATCGCCCCGACAAAGTGGATTTGTCCATCCACCTCCCGTAACGTTGTCCTGGCATTGTTTCCCTGGTCAAAGACCAGGGTGATTTGTTCCAAAGAACCGGAGAGGGCTTTAAACCGTTGGACCATCTGCTGAAAATATTCTTTGAAAATCGTTCGATCCTGAAGGTTTCCCTGATAAATCTTGTGAAGCAGCGGAAGATGATCCCGGCGAGTGACAAGGAGCAAAAGACCTAACTGCCTCAGATCGATTCGCTTCTGTTTGTTCTTGCCCCTTTGAGGTAAGCTACAATGCTTATTGGTAGAAGCGATGTAAGTAAAAAAGTTGCTCATGTCACAGAACAAGGTATCCAGTTGGACCTTCTCGATTCCGATTACTTTGGAGACCAGATCCTCCTCGATCAGTGGAAGAACCGAGACCGGAACGGCCTCCATCTGGTCCCAGAAGTGCTGACTGTCGAGTTTGATCAGAGACATCTTTAATAAATGGGAAAGACTCGTATGTTTCGCAAAGCCATCGTACCAGTTCATTTTACTTGTCGGATGGCAGGCTCTTCCCAAAGCGGAAAGCAGCAAGGATCCTCCTACGGTAAAGTTGTCTCGGAGCTTCTTAGAAGAGTCAGGAAGATGGCGGTTGATGATGTCAACAACCTGAAGCTCTTCGGCCAAACCGAGCAGGGCAGCCACCGCACCATGGCTGGAACTCTTGACCTTCTGAGGAATGCCCTCGGTCAGGCGTTTCAGCAGGTCTTCGGCCCGTCCCAGATAGGCCAGAATAACCGGTCTGGGCTTTCCATTGATCCTCCGGGACTCTACGATGCTCCAGTAGACATGCCCTCGGGATCGCCGTTTTTGAAGGGTTGCCATAATTGGTGTATACAATACCAAATATGGCAGAAAATGTCAAGAACTATTTTTCATTATATTCAATGTATAATTGATAATTAAAGTATTATACCGAATTGAATCGAAACCATAAAACACATTAAATCAGTGTATACACAATTTAGACCAAGCTAAATCGGCTAACATTGCGATATCAATGCGGAAATACTTTGCGCTTCTTGGTATCATGATACTATCGTAATAAAGTCACGCTAGGTAAGTTCACGTCTCATTATGCT
>DCUS01000044.1 GCA_002327885.1 Syntrophaceae bacterium UBA2208 | reverse complement strand
GGTGTGCTGGCCGAAATTGTTTGCCGGATCGGCGGCGAGAATCTGGAGTTTAACTTCATCAAAGTCTGAAGGAGGAGTCGTATTCCCTTCAAAGAGGCTCGGTTTGCCGCTATAATCCAAATTGAATTTCTCTGAAACTTTATCTCCAAAAAACCACCGCCCCCATATTTGAAATTTATTAGAGTCCCAGAGACCTCCGGGAGTGAGCGGGCATCCTCAGAGCATCCGGACCTCAGCCCTTACTAAAACTCCTTCTCCTCTCTTTAAATTCTCCTTAGGAGAAGGATTCAGAATATGAACAATCAAACCATCCAGTTCGATCATGACCCCCTCCCCTAAAATATGTTTTCCGGGAATGAGGGTAACTGTCTTTGACCCTTTCTGTATGGCATGGGGATAAGCAAGAGGAGCTTCGGTATAAATCTCAACCTGAGTGGGTCGATCTAACAAAATCTCAGCCTGGAAGAAAGCGGCACCCGAAGTTCCATAAACCATCTCCCCTCTCCGCCGGGGTCGAACCATGATTCTTTCCGTATCGCCCGTTCCTCCCTCCTGTTTGCCCTGTGCGAGGATCTCACCAGTTTCAAAATTCTTAATTCGAACCAGAGCCCCCCCCACGCCTGAGCCAATGACCTTAGAGTCTTTTGAGACAACTCGAACGATGACTTTGGTTGGAATCTTTTCAGCGGAAATACAGGGGGGCACCAATGGAAAGATCATATTGACTGAAACAAGAAAAACCGGAACATATTTTAAAATTCTCCTGGTTCGATTATCCATCCCTGACCTTTTTCTATCCTCCTTCTGCCTTCTGCCCCCAACCCTCTCAATAGTACCGCTTCTCCTCAACATGGTCCTCTGCAAGGTCAATGCCCCATTCACTGATGATCTTCGAAACGGCCCGCTCGCCGCTCTCGATACAATTGGGGACACCTACCCCTCGATAGCAACCGCCGGCAAGGGCAAGGCCGGGAATCCCGGCGCTACGGTCCTCGATTAATTCGACCCGCTTAACATGCCCGACCGTGTATTGTGGCATGCCGAGGTGCCACCGGAAGACACGCGAGAAGAGCGGCTTTGCAAAGGGGTTGAGGCCCAGGATGTCACGAAATTCGGCGAGTACTGTTTGAACGAGTTCCTCATCCGACCGTTTCAAAATTTCCTGGTTGTGCGGACCGCCGACGAAACCACGGAGAAGTATCCTTCCTATCGGGGCGCGACCAGGCCACTTGGTGGAGGAATACGTAGCCGCCATGAGCGCACGGCCTTCTATGAGTGGACACAACACCCCAAAGGCATTTAGATTAAACCCAACTTCATTCTCGTTGAAGGCGATTGAGAGGGTTGCTGAGGAGGAAGTCGGTATGGCAGCGAGTGCATCTGCAATGGCTACGTCAAGTGGCCGAAGGAGCGGCTCGGCAGTCCATGACTCGGTGGCCACGACGACCGCATCCCCGTCAATGGAAGAACCATCGGAGAGCAAGGCACGCCATCCACCTCTGGGCGTCCGCTGGAGTGTGCTGACGGAAATACCCGTTCGCATGCGCTCACGACCTGCGGCATTGGCCATGCTATCCGTGAGTTGCTGCATCCCGTTGACAAACGAGGTGAAGAAGGTACGAGGCTTTTCGCCAGGTTTGACAGGATATTTACGCCGCATCTCCTCGACCTTACGGCGGACGGCGATAAAAGCCTTTAACAGAGAGCCGTAATTTTGTTCCATCTCGAGAAGGCGCGGGAAGGTAGCGGCAAGTGACATCTGTTTTGGATCGGATGCGTGAACGCCCCCGACCAGCGGCTCGGCAAGACGATCAAGGCACTCACGGCCCATACGGCGGACGACAAAGCTCTCAAGTGTTTCATCGTTGATCTTGCCCGGTGAGACCTTCTTCCGTGGAATGAAGAGGTCCATAGCCATCCTGATTTTGCCGGGCCATGAGAACAGGTGAGTCGTGGCAAATGGCACGAACTTCGTGGGGGCAAACATCATGACGCCATCTGGCATCTCATGAAGTCTGCCACGAGACAGGATCCACGTGCGCTTCCGGGAGTCGTCTGTCGGCAACTCATCATCAAAAATCCCTGTGAGTTTTGCGATGCGGTGGCAGGCTGGCTTTTCGGTCAGGAAACAGTCTGGACCGCCGTCCACGATGAATCTGCCCTTTTCTGAGGGATCCGGAACCATCTCTGTCTGGATCTTGCCGCCCAGACGCTTGTCCTTCTCAAGTAGGGTGAATTCCACATCGTGGCCCTCGGATTTAGCCCGGGTCACCTTATAAGCAGCACCGAGCCCTGCAACGCCGCCACCGACAATAATGATCCGTCTCATATAACTCCTTAAAAACGAATGGTTTGGAGTTATTATAGTGAACGACTTAAATATGTGGATATTACCAAGNNATTGCCACGTCGCTACGCTCCTCGCAATGACAACTTTTTGGGGTCGCTCACTATAGTTCGGAGTTCGGAGCAATACGCTTGAAATCCACCGATTTCCAAACTCCGAACTCCTTGCTATTTTGTTTCGTGTTCTTCCACAATGGTTGCAAGCGCCTTAATAAATCTCCCTGAAAAATTGAGGGAAGCGGTTCGTTTCAAAACCATCCCCATCAATTCCGCTTTTTCTCGATAAAGAATATCAATATCGTAAAGCACTTCGATATGATCCGCAACAAACCCGATAGGGATGATGAGGATTTCTCTGACCTTTTGTTGCGAGAGTTCAACCAGAACGGACTCGACATCCGGGCCCAACCACTCTTCTGCTCCCATTCCTCTGCTCTGAAAAGCGATATGCCATGGAAGAGGTCCAATCTTTTGAAGAACCCCTCTAACGCTTTCTTCCATATCCCTGACATAGGGTTCACCCTCAACCAGTGATTTGGGAAGACTGTGCGCGGTGAAGATAAGGTGAATCCTCTTTCTCTCTTCCTCCGTGAAACGGAATAACCCTTCCTCAACCTTCTCCTTGATCGCTTCAAGAAAGAGAGGGTGCAGGTGCCATCCCACAACAAAAGAAATTTCCATTTTCTCTTCCAATTTCTTTTGGGCTTGGTCTACTTCCTCGATGTAGGCCCCTGTGCTTGCACGGGACCGAAAAGGCGCCATGGGAAGGGCCACGATTGTCCTGATTCCGTCTTGAAGAATTTTTCCTAATGTCTCTTCAATCAATGGATGACCGTATCGCATCCCTACATAGGATTTGAAACGGTTGCCTCTTGTATTCAGGATGTTTTCCAGAGCCTTGGCTTGTTCGAATGTAATCTCTGTGAGAGGTGACCTCCCACCGATGAGACGATAACGTTCCTTGATCCTGTCCAATTGCTCCGGAGAAGGCTTTCGACCCCTGAAGAGACGGGTCAGAAAAGGTTCTACTTCATCAAGAGAACGGGGACCTCCAAAAGCTAAAAGGAGAAGGGCTTTCATAAATACCTCTACCTCTACCTCTAACCTCCAACTATCTCTATCTTGAACTATATTCGTGGACCATATTGATCAAAGCGGCCACATGATCAACGGGAGTGTTTGGAAGGATTCCGTGGCCGAGATTGAAGATATGACCCGGCCGGCCCTTCACAAGATGAAGAATCGTCTTGGCTTCCTTTCCAATCAAATCGGCCGAGCCGAACAGGATAACCGGATCAAGATTTCCCTGGATAGCAATATTGTGTCCAAGCCGCTCCCAGGCCTCACCGATATCCACACGCCAATCCACCCCGATGACATCCCCACCCGCCTGCTTCATCAACTCCAGGAGGGTTGAGGAGGAGGTGGCAAAGTGAATCAGAGGAACTTGCTTACCGACACCCTTTATAACCTTTTTAGAATAGGGGAGAACATACGCTTTATAATCTCGTGGACTCAAGCAACCCACCCACGAGTCAAAGACCTGAACCGCCTGGGCCCCGGCATTTATCTGTGCCTGAAGATACCGGATGAGCACATCGGAAATTTTCTCCATGAGTGCATCCCATGTCGGACGATCCCGATACATCATCCCCTTGGTGAGGATATAGTCTCTCGAATGGCCTCCTTCAATGAGGTAACTTGCCAGGGTGAAAGGAGCGCCACAAAATCCGATTAAAGGAATCTTCCCTTCGAGTTCCTTTCGGACGATCCGGATCGCCTTCAGGAGAAAAGAAACATCTTCCTCTGGATTAATGATTCTTAACTTCTCAACATCTTTCCTCTCCCTGAGAGGATGATGGAACACAGGCCCTTCTCCCTTTGCAAATTCAAAGTCGACTCCCATGGGCTCCAGGGGAATCAGGATATCCGAAAAGATGATCGCCGCATCCAGTTTAAACCTATGAATTGGCTGAAGCGTCACCTGTGCTGCCAATTCTGGATTTTTACACATCTCCAGGAAAGAATATTTTTCACGGAGCGCCCGATATTCCTTCAGATAACGCCCCGCCTGACGCATTAACCAGATGGGTGTATACTCTGTCGGCTGCCTTCGGCAGGCCATGAGGAAGGGGTATTGTTTTTCAATCTCGCTCATGATATGAATCCAAAATCTAAAATTATGAATAAAAGTTCACATGTCAAATGAATGCCAAAATAACTCAATGCTAAAACTTTTTTTTGAAATTTGTCATTTGAACTTTAAATTTCATTTGAACTTTGAGCTTTGACATTTGATATTCGATCTTTTTGCCAATCCTTGAGCAACTGGAGGAGCAATCTCACACCTACCCCTGTTCCCCCTCGCGGGATATAGGGCCTCTCTTTTTCAATCGATGCAGGCCCGGCAATATCGAGATGAGCCCATGGTGTTTTTTCTATGAATTTACTCAAAAAGATTCCTCCGATGATGGCTCCTGCGGCCCGTGTTCCCACATTCTTGAAATCAGCCACATCACTTTTCAGATACTCAAAATACTCCTCCCAGAGCGGCATTCTCCAGACTTTTTCTCTTGTCCTGGCAGAAGCTTCTTCGATCCGTTTCAAGAGTGACTCATCATTTCCGAAAAGCCCAATGGTATAATCTCCCAGTGCGACGACGCACGCACCTGTCAATGTGGCAAGATCGATGATGGCCTTGGGTTGATACCGTAAACTATATGTCAGCGCATCCGAAAGGATCAGCCTTCCTTCCGCGTCGGTGCTGATCACCTCCACCGTTTGACCCGAAAGGGTCTTTAAAATATCACCGGGTTTATAGGCTTTTCCACTCGGGAGATTCTCGGTGGCGGGCAGGAGTCCAACCAGATGCAGGGGAAGTTGCAGCTTGGAAGCAGCCTCCAGGGTCGCCAGGACCGCTGCGGCTCCTGACATATCCTCTTTCATCCGATCCATATTTTCCGAAGGCTTGAGGGAGATTCCCCCGCTATCAAAAGTAATTCCCTTTCCGACCAAAGCGATGGTATCCAATCCTTTCCCTTTATTGTATTCCAAGATGATGAACTTCCCGGGCTCCTGACTTCCTTTGGCCACCGCCACAAATGCTCCCATGCCCATGGCTTCTGCCTGACTCACCTCAACGACTTGAATCTCCATGGATTGGTCTTTCGCAATCTGCCGCGCCTTCTCTGCTAAAACACTGGGAGTCACCTCGTTACTGGGCCCATTGACCAGATCCCTTGCAAGGCAGACGGCCTCTGAAATAATCTGCCCTGTCTTAAGACCGTTGCCAATCCGTTTCGTTTTTTCATCTTTCTCTCCCAGGAGAATCAATTCCTCAATCGCCCGGATCTTTTCTCGTTCGAGTGTTTTAAATTCATTGAATTGATAAACGCCCAGAAGAAGTCCAATGACAAAGGATTCGGTGAACTCCTCTTCTGAAAAGCCGTCGAATGACTCTATTTGAAAAGCAAATTGTTTAATTCCTGAATTCCTGATGAACTGGCCGGCTTTTGAGGCCGCCCCCCGCCATTTCTCTAAATCGAACTCCCCTCTTTTACCCAGGCCCGTCAGCACGACCCTTTTGGCGGGAAGAACCCCCTGGGTGTAACAGAGACGGCACTCGAACAACTCTCCTTTAAAATCTCCCTGTTTCATCAAGGTGGAGATGAACCCTTTCCACTCCAGATCCACATTCTGGATGGGCCCTGCCAGCGCTTCGGGGAATTCAAAGGAAAAGAGAAGAAGAAGCTCACAGGGAAACTTTTCGGGCCTACTCTTTTCAACTTTTACCTCCATATAATCTCCTTTCGTTCATGCCACTCGTTCATGCCGCCAAAATTGGAAAAGTTTGTGGAAGAATAGAATGATGGAACATTGGAATATTGGGTTGAGAAAAAAGTATTTTCGACTTTAAACATTATTCCAACCTTCCATTATTCCAGAATGACCTTTCATGAATGGCTATTCCTTTTCTTTCAGCTTGGAGACCGTAATGGATCGACTCTCCTCTGAAGAGCAAAATGCTCTGACTTTATTTGCCAAAGAGGGGGGCCAACCTCCTCGACCGATCACCCTCGCCAGCATCCAGGGATTTAAATCGGAGACCTCCATCCACTTCCCTGCTTTCTTAATCAGCTCATCGAGTGCTCGCCGGCTGGGATCCCCTTTTAAAGGATATTTCTCTTTCGTCTCGATCTTAATCTTTGCCGCATGATCGCTTCCGAAAATTGCATCGATTCCTTCACTCCGGGCATAGGCATAAAGGGCTTCTTCGACCTTGGCCAATTCAGTGTCGATCTCCTCATTCAATATCCGTTTTCTTTCTTTCAGTTCCGCATACCGGTTGACCAGGATTACGCCTTCCTCATGAAGGTACTCATTGGGCGGAAGACTACCCACAGCGATGAGATGTTTTCTTTTGGGGCAGAATCCCTGATAATCGCACCAAGCACAAAGGGGGCCTTCTTTAGGAAGGAATTGCCTGTCTGTTTCGATTCTCCGGATGAGTTCCAGAGTTGCCTCCCGGAGTTGATGGAGCTCCCCAGGTGTTCTTGAAGAATGTATTTCGGCATCGAAGGTCAGGTAGTGCCAGATCAGTCTGACTTCCTGAACCCCCTGCCATTTCCCTCCGACTCCCATCTGATAGAGAGCCAATTGCCGGTCTGACTTAGCCTCTGCCGCAGAGGGAAGCCGGTTCGAGGTTTTGTAGTCATGGATTTCGAGGATCGAACTATCCACGAGCGTCACGCGGTCAATAAACCCTCTGATCCAGTAACCCTTTTCTTCTTCCAGGGGGAAATAGACATACTCTTCGATGCCCAAGGTTTTCCCCTGATCAAAGGGATAATACCGCTTGTAATAATCCGTGATACACTTTTTTCCCAGACGAAGGTAGTCTTCTGCATTGAAATCTTTTCGTACAATTTGAATTCTATCGTTCCAATTCTTTTCCCAGCCCTGATGGTAGAAATTGAGGAGTTCCTCCAGGGGATTAAGTTTGGTCACCTTCAGATCCCGGTAAAGCTTCTCCAGGGCTTCGTGAACTCTTGAACCCATGAAAGCTTCAATCCCCTCTGTCTCGGCCTCAATCTTGTCAATGTACGCAAGCTTATATTGATGAGGGCAGGTTTCGTATGTAGAAAGTTGAGAGTGAGAATAGATTGGCATCGTGGATCTCCTTGCCTGCCCTTCGGAAGTCTGGTTTTCATCCATCTTCACCAGGGCAATATTGTTTATTTCTAACAAGAAAAAATACTTCTGTCAAAACGCAATTTCCACTTGAAAAATGACGGGAGGGTATGGTTAGATAGATTTAAGATTGCAGATTTAGGATTATAGATTTCTTTCGATTTATTGGACAAGGAGATTGAGGATAAAGGTTAGAGGTCGGAGGCAAAAAGTTCAAAATCAAATAGTCGAATAGTTTGTTCGTTGGATAGTCAAAAATATAAGACTACGAGACGTAGGGGCTCAATGACTTTTATGGTCAAACGGATTCCTATTGAAGATTGGATTGACCTTCATACCTTCTCTCCCGGGGAGATTCCTTCTCTTTTAGAGGAATATCTCCTGGAATGTCAGAAGAAAGGCTTTAAAGAGGTACGAATCATTCATGGAAAGGGGAAGGGAGTCCAAAGGAACATCGTCCATTCTTTTCTCGAAAAGAGTCCGCTCATCGATTCTTTCAGAATGGCTCCCCCTGAAGCAGGTTCATGGGGAGCCACCATCGTCACCATAAAGCAAGCGTAACGGTATCAACTCCCCTTTACAAGTTTTTCTTTCTCTTTTCCGTAGGCCTCTTTACCTGCTTCAATGGCTGTTGTGACTAAAGACTTTTTTTCTTCAAAAAGTTCTTTGCCCTTCCCTACGGTAGAGGTAACTTTTCCTTTTACCTGCTCAGCGACCTCGGCTGCCTTTTCCTTAGCCTCTTCTGCTAAATCTTTAATCTTATGCCTGGTCTCCTTCCCAGCTTGAGGAGCCATTAGCAGGGCGATCCCCGCACCCACCAACCCTCCGACAAAAAACGCAAGAATGATAGACCCTGAACTGTGACCACTTTCTTGATTTCCCATAACGATCCTCCTTCTATTTTATTCGATGGTGAAAGACGAATTGGTATGATAACCACCCTACTTGAAAAGACTTTTTAGAAAAACCCTAAATCCGGCGTTGACCCCTGCTTTCAGACCGGAAGCTTCTACCACTGCAGATTGAGCCACACCATCCACGTATTCCACCAGATGTTTGACATCCCCGCTCACGTGCTTCACATTCTCTCCAAGGTCTTTCATGGCCCCCGAAAGCACTTTCATGTCCCCGGTGATCGCTGTGGCATTTTCCGTTACATTCCTGACGCTCTTAAGAGTTTCCTGAAGCTCAAAGACCGTTGGCTTTAAAGACTCCTCGGTGGTCTTCACCAGCTCCTTCAGGGATGCGATTGCTTTCCTTAACTCTATCATAACCAATATCAAAATAATCATTCCAACAATAATTGCAAGGGTGATCAGACCCATAAAGAGATTGCTCATCTTTCCTCCCTCATCAGTGTTTTTCTTTGAACCACTTTTTTATATTATACCAAATTTTTTTCTTTATGAACAGACCCAATTTTTTCATGTCCCGAGAATTTTCGACATTTGCTAAATTTGCTAAATTCCTTTAAAATAATAGCTCCTATGTAATAGTAAATATAAATAGAAAAGGAGGGGGAGCAATGAAGAAGGTACTGGTTTCATATTTCAGCAGAACAGGGAAAACTCAGCAGATGGCGGAATATATTGCCGAAGGGATAAGAATTAGCGGAAATGAGGTAGAGCTCAGGAAAATATCCGATATCAAAAATGAAAAAGAGTTGACGGGATATGACGGATTTGTCTTTGGAGCCCCCACCTACCATCGGGCCATGCCGGGGCCGGTAGAAACTTTTCTTTTTTTAGCTCAAAAAGCGGGCCTTCAAGGAAAGGTCGGAGGGGCTTTCGGTTCCTATACTCACAGCGGGGATGCACCCAAGATGATTTTCGACACCATGGAGTTCGTCTATAAAATGAATGTGGTGGATTTAGGTTCTTTTAATCTATTGGAACATCTTGTGGACACAAGAGAGGGAATGAAATCCTGTCATGATTATGGGAAAGCCATCAGTGAAAAACTGGGGGCCTAACCTTTTTTCCCATCGCAGGGATCATCACGCCTTTTGTGAACATTTTGTTTTTATAGGGGGGATAATTTATGAAAAAAACCTTAACGGCATTAACCATCATGATCCTTTTGCTTTCGATCCCTTGCTTTTCTGTATTCTCCGCAAATAAGGCGCCCGAAAAGGGGGAGGCGCTGCCAGCCATCAATCTTCCCATTCCCAAAAATCCTGACGAAAGGAACTATTTGGGGCTTTCCGGAAGTGGTTCATTTAAAATCCCGCAGATCAAAGCCAGAGTCATCATCATTGAAATCTATAGCATGTATTGTCCCTACTGCCAGAAGGATGCACCCGGGGTCAACGAACTGTATCGCCTGGTTGAAAATAACCCAGACCTTCAAAACAAAATCAAGTTAATCGGGATTGGCGCCGGAAATTCCTCATACGAAGTAGAAATATTCAAAAAAACATATCATGTTCCCTTTCCACTTTTTCCGGATAAAGATTTCGTTATTCATAAGGCCTGTGGAGAAGTGAGAACCCCTTACTTTATGGTGGTTAAAATTAATGAGGATGGATCTCATCAGATTGTACATACTCAGTTAGGAGAATACCCGGGGGCACAACCTTTTCTGGACCTGGTTCTCAAAGTTTCCGGATTAAAGTAGACAGCAGGAGGAAAACCCATGGAAAAGAGGAGAGTTATTTATTTTTTTTTGATGATCGGAGTTCTCTCTGTCCTTGTCTCAGCTCCAATGGCCCTTGCCATCTCGGATGCTTATAAAGAAAATATTTATCAGCCGGGGGCGCTTAAACCGACAGATAGCAAGCTAAAAGTAAAAGTTGGGGACCCAGCTCCTCACTTCACTCTTCCTGCAATTTCCGGAGAAAAAATTTCTCTGGCTCAATATCGTGGGAAAAAGAATGTTGTCCTCTCTTTTGTTCCTGCGGCCTGGACGCCGGTCTGCTCTGATCAATGGCCTGGATACAATATTGTGAAGGATATTTTCAACCAACATGATGCTATCCTTCTCGGAATTACGGTGGACAGCATCCCCACTCTTTTTGCATGGACCAACCAGATGGGTCAGTTATGGTTTCCAGTCCTTTCCGATTTCTGGCCCCATGGAGGCGTGGCTAAAAAATATGGCGTGTTGCGGTCCGATGGGGTATCTGAAAGGGCTTTATTTGTCATCAATAAAAAGGGAATCATTCGTTATATTGATGTCCACGATATAAATAAAAGGCCCCCTCTCGAGGATTTGATGAAAGCTTTAGAGAAACTAAAAAAATAAGTCAAGATTCAAGACCCTTATTTTCTTGTGGACTATTTTCCAAAATTGAACAAATTGTCGATAATTGGTGATGGTTTAATTTGCGTGATTTTTCCCCATTTAATTCCATTTTTTTCAAAATGCCGAATTTAAACTTGGTATCGATATTGCAAATTTTTATTTCCGATTTTGCTATATAAAAGGAGGTGACGATTAACACTTATTGTGGCAAATATTATCTAAGTTTTAATCTTGTTCTATAAAAAGGGGGTGACGATTAACAATTTTTTCAGTATGAAAACTTTGCCAATGAAAACTTTGAATGAAAGGAGAAATAAAAATGATTAGACATTACTTTAGGAGAACCTTTATCCTGTCATTAGTTCTTGGGATGACTATTTTTCTGCTGCCCTTTGGTGCTTTAGCCCAAACTGTAGTTGCCGTAGACATCAAACCCGGGAGCTGTCCAAACCCTTTAAATATAAAGAGCCAGGGGGTTTTACCGGTTGCTATTCTTGGCGCCGCAGA
>DCUS01000115.1 GCA_002327885.1 Syntrophaceae bacterium UBA2208 | reverse complement strand
CTGCTTGCTTTTTACGAGTCCATCAATGTTTAAACAATAATAGTGACCCCTGATGGCAATAGTGGACACGAAACCTTCTCTCATGCTGCAACCTGCCTTGCATAGAACTGCCGTTCATAATTAACCGGGGATAGGTACCCCAGCCGTGCTTGCCTTCTTTGCCGATTGTAAAAGACCTCGATGTATTCGGTGATCTCTCGGACGGCCTCCTCTCTTGTCTTGTAACGACAATGATGGACATGCTCACTTTTGAGCGTCCCCCAGAAACTCTCCATAGGAGCATTATCAAAGCAGTCGCCTTTTCTGCTCATGGAGGCTCTCATCTTGAACTGATCCATCAACCCTCGGTATTCATAGGCGCAGTACTGCCTCCCACGATCCGAATGGTGGATCAAACCTGATCCAGGTCGTTTAGCTGCCACCGCCCTAAACAGAGACTGGCTCACCAGGTTCTTGGTGATTCGATTGCCCATAGCATACCCTACGATTTCTCCCGTAAAGAGGTCCTTATGCCCTGCCAGATAAAGCCAGCCTTCTTCGGTGGGAATATAGGTAATGTCACTCACCCAAACTGCGTTCGGCCCCTCTGCCTTAAACTCCTGATTGATCAGATTCTCCACCACAGGAAAGGTATGTTTGGAATCTGTCGTAGCCCTAAACTTTCTCCTCTGCTTGCACCGTATCCCCAGCTTCTTTCGAATTCTTCTGATCCGGCAGATTCCTACCTCCACACCCTGCTCTCAAAGCTCATGCTGTAATCTCTCAGGACCAAATGTCTCTCGAGTCTTCTTATGAGCAGCTTTAATCTCTATCTCCAACCTTCCTTCCTCCTGGATACGCCTGGAAGGCTTCCGATTCAGCCATCGATAATAACCACTCTTGGATACCTTCAGAATTTCACTCATCGCCGCAACACCATACTTGAATCGCATCTGTTTCATGATCGCGTACCTGGCAGCGATTCCTTCGCAAAGTACGCCGCCGCTTTTTTTAAGATGTCTCGCTCCATCCTCGCCTCTGCCAGTTCACGCTTGACCCGGGCAAGCTCCATCTCTATTTCCGTCAGCGGCCTCTGCTGCTTCCCAACCTCCTTCAGCTTGCCTTCTCGATCTGCCTTCACCCAGTACCGTATGGTCGAGGGGGCTATCGATAACCTTCGCCCTACCTCCGGTATCTTCAATCCCTCTTCTGTTACGAGTTTCACTGCTTACTCTCGAAGCTCCCTGGTGTAGATCCCTCTGGGTATTCTTTCCATTTTGACACCTCCGTTTTTAGTATTTTACCTCAACTTTGGTGTCCACTAAAAGCATCTTACCCCAATTACACTTTACTATGTCGAGTAGGTACTAACCCATCAAATCCTACGGCAAGAAATCTGCCGATATAACTACAAGCAAGTTCACTCGACCACCCTCGAGATTCCCCTATTTTTCGTTTTCAGGGAGCTTTGAGAAAGAGGCGCTCTCTCTTTCGAGAATTCAAAATTACTCCCCTCTTACCAATCAGCAAAAGGTATCTTCTGCCTCAGGATGGATCGGACCGTAAAGCCTCACCAGTATGCCTTCGTTAGCTCTGTAAAACTCGGGGTCCACGCCATTCCTCACAAACAGGTTTATCTGCGGATCCACCCCCCCCCCATAATAACGAAATTCCTACTTACCGCACAAGCAGGTCCGAAATCCGATTCTGTTGCGAGGGACGGTTGATAGATATACAGAAAGCCAAAATTCCGAACTGAAATGTCTGCGCTTTTCAAGTTTCCCTAACATTTTAAATCCCTCCTCTCTCTATTGGGACTTTTCGGCAAAGCTACAGGACTCTGTGACCGTCAAAAGGTCGAGGGGATGTCTTTGCCGCATTTTAGGGGTTCCCGATATCCTCCAAAATATAGCTCTTGGTATCGCTTATTTTAGCTCTCCAGCCAGAAATAACCAGTGTTGTTGTGTACTTGTCATCTATAATAGCTGGCCCATCTATTTCCATCCCGCACTCCAACAGATCACCATGATAATAAGGTGTATCAATAAATCCTAACCCATGGAAATAAGCACGCCTCTTCCCCTTCAGAGCTATATTAGCGTTTTTCCCGGTGAACTGGAACCGTTCGGGTTCACGTTTGGGCAATAATCCCTTACTTTCCACTCGCCAATCAGTAAATTCAACCCATTCCTTCCTGTTACATGTGCCAAATCTCTTCTCATGAGTATCGTGAAAATCATCAACCAACCGCTGTAACAAGTCTACGTTAATTGGGAATCCCTGAAAAGGTATACTCAGGGTGCTAGCCTGCAATGGATACCTTACCCCCACATAATAAATGAACTTCCAATTTTCAAGTGGGATACCTTGACTTGTCAGCTCTTTCTTCCCTATTTTTTCAAGGTTTTCTAGAACGGGATTAACTGCTTCATAATCGAAATTTATGCTGTCCGTAATTTTTGTGGCTACATGGGAAAAAATAATATCAGCAGCCAACATCCCCATAGCACACAAGGCAGGGGCGGTTTTCGGCACTATAACTTTCTTTATCCCGAGTTCCTTTGCGATAGCAACAACATGGAGTGCCGTCGCGCCCCCACCAGCAAGAATAATAAACTCCCTGGGATCAATTCCCTTTCGCACAGTCATATCTAGTATTCCAGAAATCATATTTTCGTTCACTATTCTGTATATCCCCATAGCAGCATCTATCACTTCTAATTTGGCGGTGTCAGCAAACTTTCTTATCGCCTCTTCAGCAAGTTCCGGATATATCTTTATGTCACCACCGCAGAAGTTATCGGGATCTAGATAACCCAAAACAACATTAGCATCGGTTACAGTGCAATTCTTTCCGCCTTTGCCATAACAGGCTGGCCCAGGAATAGCCTCAGCACTAAAGGGGCCAACTCTTATCATCCCACCTTGGTCTACCCAGGCAAAACTACCGCCTCCAGCTCCGAGCGTATTAATATCCACAGAGACTACCCCCGTAGGGTATTCACCCACTTTCGCCTCTTGGGTCATTGTAATTTCATTTTCTACTATAGTACCAACATCAAAGCTCGTTCCTCCCATATCTATGGTAATAACATTATTGGTAGAAATATTATCACTTTCCTTGCCACCCATAAATTTACTTGCCATCTTTCCTGCCACTGGCCCCATAGATGGGCCTGAAAACAGCGAAAGTACGCACTTTTCCACGGCGTCATCAGACATCATTAAGCCGCCAGATGAAACAACAAATGCGATATCCCTTGCAAATCCCACATCTTTTAGCCTTTTCTTTAAAGATAGCATATATCTCTTCATAATCGGCATCAATGTGGCATTCAAAGCTGTACAGGATTTTCTGTGATATTCCCCAATAATCGGCTGTAGCTCTGACGATACAGAAACCGGGATATCGGGCCACTCCCGTTGTATTATCTCCTTAACTCGCTTCTCATGTACAGGATTCGCTACTGACCACAACAAGCATATACCTATTGACTTAACGTCCCATTTTTTAAACAGCCTTATTGCTTCGAGCACATCGTCTTCATTTAAAGGTACCAAGACCTCACCGAATGAAGATATCCTTTCACGCACTTCCCTACATAAATGGGGCGGGACAAGTGGTCTGCGATAAACCGTATCAAGATCGAACGGATTCTCCTTTCCACCCTCCCCCCTATATAGGATACTGCTATGGCCAGCGGTGCAAATGATTCCTATCTTAGCTGTTCTCCATTGAATCACTGCATTTGTGGCCACTGTTGAGCCATGAATGGCAAAAAACTCTACCCTTTGTAAAAACTCAGCGACGCTTAAAACCAGGGATCGGGATCCCAATTCGATCACATTCAAAATTCCTTCTTCAAAGCTCGGAGGTGTACTAGGGCTTTTATATGTGCTAAGCTTTCCTTTACTATCCATCACCACAAGGTCAGTAAAGGTCCCTCCAGTGTCGATGCCTACCCTGAACAGTTCTTTTCCCATTTTTGGTGCCTCCTTCTTCAATTTTTTTCTCTATCTTGCTTCATTTTCTGACGCAGTGTCTGGGTAGCATCCCAGTCTACTTTCCAAAACTCCTCATCCGGGTCGTCTTTCTTCAAGATTACTCCATAATTCTCCTTCGCTCCTTCAACAGAAACAATGTAATCTGTTGCTGCCATGGCCACAACCTCTGGATCCCTCTCAAGAGGATCTCCATACCCTCCTCCTCCATTGCTAAGTGCAACCCACTCTTCGTCTTGATGAACTTCAAATAGTCCAGCATTAAAGAATTGAGTGGTCATCCTGGACTTATCTGCCCAGCTTCGATCGGTAGCGAAGCTTAAGCCTTCGTGCTTGCGCGAATAATGATCGCAAAGGGAACCGTCTTTGCCACCCCTAAGCCCCTTTGGAGGACTGGTATGCCCGGTTCCAAAGGGCACTAACGTAAGAGTATGTTTGATTGGTTGAATTATATGGTAGGTTGCAACTCCGCCCTCCTGTTTACCCGCACCACCGGAATCCGTTTGAATACCTGCTTCCCAAACAATTAGTGGGCAGGACGATTCCACAACCTCAATACTCTCCACCAACATATTGCGGGAAATACACGGCCCAAAAAAGATAGGCTCACCATCATAACCCTCATGTGCCCCGCCCCCGGAAATACCAATAAAAAACATATGCCCATACGGTTTGTCTCGCCGGTAATCATACCCTCCACTTGAAGAGATAGACCCGCCGAGCTCACCAGGCCCAGCAAAACCAAACTTAGGCGAGATTTCATTCCACAGATTCATCACGAGGCCTGTTACTTGATCAGAGATGCCAACCGTAGCCACGGATGTCCCCACAGGCCACTTCGGCATACCTGCTACAGCGCCTTCTCTGGCCAAAACAACGAAATGCTTAAACACTCCATGATTCTTGGGCGCGTTCTTAAACATTGGCAAAGAGCCCTGCCTGGCAGAACATATACATGTCGCATAAGATAGGTTAAGACCCCAGGGCAACTGATCTGGCATATCAGTGTAGTCAAAATATATCTTTCCTTCATCTGGCTCAATCCACATTGTTACCTTCAACATAACCCCATCAGGTACAATAGGTAACACCTTTTCACTTAGCCGTTCTCCCCTAACTTCCACTTTAGGCATCTTTTTGATTAAATCTGTCACGAGCCTATCACCATAATCTAAGAGTTGAATTTGGAAAGCCTTGAAGACCTTAGCGCCGTACTTATCACATAGCTTACGTATCTCTTGGTTAGCAATCCAGAGTGATCCAAGTTGGGCAAGATAATCACCATACCATTGGTCAGGATATCGCACATTAGACTGGAAAAACCTGACAAATTCCTCATGTGGCTTGTAATTTTCGGCTATCCGCATGATAGGAAAATGTAATGCTTCTTGATATACATCAGCAGCTAACGGGTCAAGATTGCTCGGAACATGAGCGCCAGTATCCATCAAGTGACACAGCGAAGATCCCCAAGCAACAATTTCATCTCCATAAAAAATCGGACTGTGTACCATAAAGTCGCCCACATGATTATTCCCATAGTATGGAGAATTGTTAACAAAAGCATCCCCAGGCTTTATATCGCCTTTATTTTGTGCTATTATGCCCGCAAGTGAAGGTTCCATTGAACCGAGGTGCACAGGAATGCTATTCGCCATCGTCAACAACTTGGCATCATAAGTCAAAATAGAGCAGGTAAAATCTTTCGCACAATATAAAATTGGATTTCTTGCGCTTCTCAATATTACATCAGCCATCTGCCTTATAACCCCTTCAACTCTTGCTCGTATCACCGCAAAAGTAACGGGGTCTAAATCTTCTGCCTCAAAACCCTCTGAGACTATAGCAGGTTCCGGAAAACCATGTTTCTTTCTATAGTCATCCATCTTCCTCAAAATTTCCTCAATTTCCTGCTTGCTTTTCATCTTACCATCTCCTTTCTTAACATATGGGTGATCAAAAGACGCCTCTTAACCATTTTGAACTAAGAATCCGTTAGGTTTTTCATCCTTTATGGGAATCCAGGATAGTAGATTGATTCTAATTTTTTAAGCTCAGTTCCTTCAACTTTTCTGGTGTGGGCCTTCCCTCTTCATCCCATCCCCTCAATTGATAATATTCTGGTAGCATCTCATTCAGCTTACAAACATATCCCTTTGATGGACCCTCTGGCATCGGTTCCTCAAGGAATCTCTTCGGTAAGGTATCGTCTTTTTTTGTAAATCCCGCTCTGATATTAAATAATCTTTCTAAATTATAAATTCTTTCCCCAATCTTCAACCAAGCATCTGAATCGTAATTATACCCAGTAATCGCTTCCAGCTCCAGCAATACATTTCGAAGTCCGATCTTATAACCCGAGAGAAAGGCGCAGATGCCCATTGAGTCGATAGCAGCCTTATCATTTTCCATTACTATCACAAGAGAAGCCTTACCTTCTGTGGAAAACCGGTTTGTAGGTACTGTTATACCAAGCTCTGGCATCACCATTCCGAACACATCTATATCCTCAAACTGACTCCGCATATGGTCAGCCCCTCTCGTTGAGGTAACATAAGCTAAACCCATACCCTGAGCACCACGGGGGTCATACCCCGCTGGCTCTTGCTTTTTCACACTCATCGAAAACTCAGGATGCCCATACTTCTCAGCTAATCTATATGACCCTTCCGCAAGAGCATCTCCAAAACCCTCCCTATAAGCTGTTTTCCTAACTAATTCTATTAAGGCTTTGGCATCACCAAATCTTAACCCCATACCAACATCTTTTTCTGATAAAATCCCTCTCTCAGCCATTTCCATTGCACAAGCTATTGTAGCTCCAGCACTCATTACATCCATTCCAAGCTCATTACAATCATAATAAGCCCTCAAAAAAGCGCCCGTATTATCTATTCCACAACAACTTCCTAATGAATACAATCCTTCATATTCAGGGCCTGCCCCTTCGCCAGCAAAAGCGGGGTCTGTAACCCTTGTTATTGGAGCACAGCCAATGGGGCAACGATAGCAGGCCTTGCGGTGTATTAAAAAACTCTCTTTGATTGCTTCCCCACTGATTTTCTCAGCTCCTTCAAAAACTCCGGTTTGGAAATTACGCGTAGGTAACACCCCAAGTTCATTAGTAAACCTCACTACATAAGCAGTGCCATATTCTGCTAACATTTGAGGCTTTTTAACTCCAGCCCAAACTTTCTTAACTATCTGGCGTAATTTCTTTTCATCGGATACACTCACTTTCTTTGTTCCTCGAACCGCTATTGCTTTCAGGTTCTTTGACCCCATTACAGCTCCAACTCCTCCACGACCTGCTGCTCGACCCTCATCATTGATTATGCACGCAAATCTTACCAACCTCTCACCCGCCGGTCCAATGCAAGCGACTCTTGCACGCTTTTGAGTCTCTCCACATATCAACTCCTGCGTCTCATATGTATTTTTTCCCCAAATATTCGCAGCGGACCTGATTTCTGGTTTTCCATCTTCTATCCAAAGATACACAGGCTCTTTTGCTTTTCCTTCTATAATTATCATGTCGTATCCTGCAAACTTCAATTCAGGGCCCCAGAAACCAGCTGAGCGTGCACCAGTATTCGTTCCAGTTAAGGGAGATTTTGTAACCACCTCGTAGCTATTACCACCCATAGCCAAAGTTCCAGTCGCAGGTCCCGTTGAAAATATGATCTTATTGTCTGAGCTTAAAGGTTCTACTTTAGGATCTACCTCATCGAACAAGTACTTAACTGCTAAGCCTCGGCCCCCTAGAAAATTCCTTAGCGGCTTTTGATCAATTTCCTCAACAGACGTTGCACGTTTTGTTAAATCTACCCTTAACAGCTTTCCACACCAACCATTCATTTTCATCCTCCTTGTATAATGATCACAGTACGTGATCTAATTTAAGGGTTCCTCTAAAAATTAGCGATTTTTACTATCAACCTATACCAATCTAATGTATTGTCCCATAAATAGCTTTACATTTGAGGCTGACTATGCTATAATTAGTCTCATGAATCGAGCGAGCCCAATTATGTTGTCGCCGGAAGAGAGGTCGACGTTGGAGGTCTGGTCCCGGGGGCGCAGCCTGCCGTTGCGTCTGGTCCAGCGTGCCCGGATCATCCAAATGGCGGCCCATGGTGCGTTGAACGAAACGATCGCTGAGACGCTCAAGATTTCTCGTCCTACCGTCCAGCTCTGGCGCGACCGCTTTCTTGCCTTGCGTCTGGCCGGATTGGAAAAGGATGCCCCCCGTCCCGGCCGGATTCCTAAGATTCCTCAAGCCCGAGTGGCAGCCGTCGTCGAAGCGACACTTCATGGCACGCCGCCAAACGCAACTCACTGGAGTGCTCGATCCATGGCCAAAGCGCAAGGACTGAGCCGTATGACCGTTCAACGTATTTGGAAGCAATATAACCTCAAACCGCATTTGATTGAAACCTTCAAGCTCAGCCGGGACAAACATTTCCTGGAGAAACTCCAGGACATTGTTGGGCTTTATTTGAATCCTCCTGATAAAGCCATGGTCCTTTGCGTAGACGAGAAGAGTCAGATTCAAGCTCTGGATCGAACACAACCATTGTTGCCGTTGCGCCCCGGGCTGCCTGCCCGCCAAACGCACGACTATAAGCGCAACGGTACGACCACCCTCTTTGCGGCTCTCAATATGCTCGACGGCAAAGTGATCGGCGATTGCATGCCCCGGCACCGACATCAGGAATTCATTCGTTTTCTGAAACGTATCGATGCCGAAATGCCTGATAGACTGCAACTGCATTTGATTGTCGATAACTATGGGACCCATAAACATCCGCGTGTTCTATCCTGGCTGCAACGTCACCCTCGCTTCCATTTACATTTCATCCCCACGTCGAGGTCCTGGCATCGAAGAAAACCTCCTCCGAGCGGGCATGGATCTTCAGCGTTGTCAATGGCACGGGAAGAGAGATTTTCCCTACATCCTCTTCCACTGGGGTACATTTTGCGGTGATGGTAAAACTCGGCTCTCCTTCGATCCATAGGGTTTCTCCTGGTTCTACTCCGTCCTCTTCTAAATTTGGATGTATAAAGGGACACAGTTCTAATACTATCTTGGCTTCCCCTTACTTCGTCTTGATTCAAAAAAAGACAACACCCTCTCTAGTTCTCTTTTATATACAATACCAACAAGTAAAACCCGGAACTCACCTTTTACTCTTGCATAGCAACTGACGTTCGTAGGGTGATTACTCCCAATCAAAAGCGTACGAAATTCAGAATCTCCTTTTACTTTAATGCCAAACTCGATTTCAGGCCGCTCCAAGCCGTACTGACCATTTTCTGAAGGGTCTACGTCTATCACTCTAATTACCCCGTAATCGAACACTGATAATAGATCATCGATCTTATTGTTATCTACAAAAGTCTGAATTGGTCTTTTAATGCTCCATTGACCCTTCTCTTTTTTAAACAGCAACGTCTGATCCCTTTGTCTTAATTCTATTTCCTGGACGTCATTCGTGCTAAAATTGAATATCTCAATTCTCGATGTCTTCTTTGTCCTTCTTTCTCCCCGATTTATCTCATAAAAATAAGCATACCCCCCTAAAAGCACAAAAAGCGGGATTAGAACGACAATGACAATTCTGTTAGGGCTCATCCGCGCCATTTTCTATAAACTAAAACACTCACCCCCATAATTAAGAAAATCCCTGGTACAATGACCACTGGAAGCCAGAAGGCCCATTTACCCTGCCTCACGGTCATGTGGTGAAAAGGATATTCATAACTTTTGAGCCGAATGGAGATCAGTTCTTTCTTTCCAAAAAGCCATTCCACCGTATTCAGGAAAAGATCCTTATTGGCAAGCACCCCAATATATTTATCATTGACAAAATCAGAATCTCCAAAACAAACAATTTCTCCCTCCGGTCCAGTTTTTCCACCCTCAATGCCTGACGCTTTTACGATAACAGCAACCGAAATCGGTCCTTTGCGGTCGATTCCTTTTTGAAAATCGATGTTTCCTTTTTTCATCACCTCTGCAGTTGCTTTCTTAATCCAGCTATAGGGCGAACTTTTAGCCAGATAAGAGGCAAAACTTCCTTTCCCCGACCCATTCTCAATCTCTACGGAACGGGTCGTGGAAAAGAGAGCCGGAGATCTCAAAGAATTAGTTATAGGATGGGGTTCAGAGAAGATAAGTGGCGCCAAAGACTCACTGCCAAAGAGTTTATTCTCTTTGTCTATAACCACGTCATTGTCTAAAATAATCTGATATTTTCCCAAAAACTTCTTAACCCTCGGCAGGTGCGTAAGCGGTTCCATCATAAAGATGACCTTTCCCCCGCCCTGAATGTATCGCTCTATTGCCTCCAGTTCTCCGTCGAGAAAATCACTCTTTGGTCCAGCAACAACTAAAACATACGCCCGTCCAGGAATATCCTTTCCGCTGGCCAGATTGAATGCCTCCACCTGCCAACCTTCGCCTCTCAAGGTGTCGCTTAGGAGAGCATAATCCCTCTTGAGGTTAGGCTCTCCATGACCATCTGTAAAATAGATCTCTCGCCGATTAAACTTGATAAGCCTTAATATGGCACTCGTGACTACTTTTTCAGTGGGAGAAGAGAGGACCGTTTCTCTCCCTTCACACTCTGCAATCGTCTGCCCGTATGCAGCAATCCCAAACAACTTAGCCTGGTTGGGATTACGATCAAGATCAAACAACCTGTATCTGATATGGTGAGTAAAAGAAGACATCAGCCTGAAAAATTCATCATGTTTTTTTCTCTCACCCGCCTGATAAAAGACGGTAAACAGAATATCTTTATCAAGTCCTTTTAGGACCTTTATGGTCTGATCCGAAAGGGAGTAAATTTTGCCTGGTGTGAGATCTACCCGGACATTGTGATTAAAGGAGATAATCTCCAAAGAGACCGCAATCCCCAAAGCAAGAAGCACAGCAAAGTACGAGATCATCCAATATCTTGCCGACTGTTTAAGAATCGGTTTGTTGAACATGCTTATTTTTTAACTCCTCACCAGGATCTGGATTTCAAATTGATCAGAGTCAAAAATTGAAAAAAGAGAATAAAGAGGGTGAAAAACACACCGTCCTTCGTGTCAATCACCCCTTTAAAAAAATTTTCAATTCGATCAAACAAAGAAAATCGCACCAGAACATTTATTGCCCGTTCACTGGCCATCATTTCGTTCCAGGTCAGAAACCAGAAAAAGATAAAAATACCAAGGGTAGCCATTCCGGCTACCAACTGATTTTCGGTTAAAGAAGAAACAAAGATCCCACACGAAATCATGGAACAACCAAGGAGAAAAAGGCCAAAATAACCTGCCAGCAATGGTTCCAGCCCCGAGAATCCCCAAAGGAAACACCAAAAGATAACATTTATCCATGACAGGGCCATCATCAGAATAAAGATCAGAGCACAAGCCAAATATTTCCCAAATACGATCTCAATACCTCTTACCGGGTAAGAGGTAATTAGTTCGAAAGTCCCCAGTCTCTTCTCATCGGCGAGGAGCCCCATTGTGATAAACGGCATAAGAAGCATCAACACGAACCTTAAATCATTGAAGTAGTACTGCCAAAAGCCTTCCACTGGATTAGATTTCCCTGTTACGTTTCCCAAATTATAGAGCATAATGTCGGTGAAAAAAAAATACCCTGAGAGAACTAAGTAAGTGGTGAGAACAATATATAGAATTGGCGAAGCGAAATAAAACCTAACCTCTTTCCTAAAAATCGGGGAGAAATTCACTTATGAACCCTGCCTTTCTTTAGCTACCAACCTCAAGAAGATATCTTCCAAACTCAATTTTACCGATCGCATTTCCCTCAATATCCACTGGTTCTTGAAAGCCAGTGCGCACAGCTCCCGAGGGATATCAAACCCCTTGCCAGCCTTGATTAAATAGTTAGAAACTTCAGGGGATACGGTCCGCTCCTTCTCGATTCGAACAATCCCTTGAATCTTCTTCAATTCTTCTAGTATGTCCCCGTTTGAAGCCTCTATTTGGACAAATATCGCGGCGGACTCCTCGAGGTGGGCACTCAATTTCTCTGCCGTATCCACAGCAACGATTCGCCCCTTATCGATAATTATAATTTTATCACACAATTGGCTGACCTCAGAGAGGATATGGGTGCTCAAAAGTACTGTTTTTCGGCCCCTAAGGCCTTTGATAAAACCCCGAATTTCGGAAACCTGCTCTGGATCGAGTCCGATGGTTGGTTCATCAAGTAATAGGACTTCAGGGTCGTTCAAGAGAGCCTGGGCCAGACCAACCCGTTGACGATATCCTTTGGACAGGTTCCCGATAATTCGGGACACTACGTTGTCAAGATTACAAGCAACCACTACCTCTGAGATAGCCTTTCTCCTAAAACTTCTGGGAACACCTTTCATCCCGGCCACAAACCAAAGAAATTCAGACACTCGCAAATTAGGGTAACTGGATGCCTTTTCTAAAAAATAACCAATTTTTCTTCTGATTGAAAGAGAATCCCTCTCCACATCAATACCAGCTACCCTTGCAGCACCATTCGTGGGGGGAAAAAAACAGGCCAGGATCCGCATAATCGTGGTTTTCCCCCCACTATTTGGACCTAAAAGACCAACAATTTCTCCAGACTGGACCTTAAAACTGACTTCATCAAGGGCAAGTATTGATCCAAAGCGTTTGCTAACGTTGATCATTTCTAACATCGTTTCTGCCATGGCAACTTCATCCAAAATCTTTAACTAATTCGGACTTCTTCGAATGCTTTCACCTTCGTTAAGCTTCTGTTCATTTAGGCGTTAAAAAATTTCGTAACTACCCCCTAACCCAGGTGGCCCCCAAAGAAGAAGAATATCCTAACGAGCACCCCCAAATTTCCTTACGCAAAAGTCCATCTCTGTCAATCTAGGGTCAAACCCTGTTGAATTTGAACCCGAAGTAACTGTCGGAGTAACGTGATATCTCTGGAGGTCACAATGGGTCATAAGTTTTTCATTGGGAAACCCGGTCTTATTTCTCCCATAGGAGTAATATACAAATTTATAATCTTTTCCCTTTATGTCTGTCGCAACTCCATAACAACTCTTCCATGTCTCTGGGTCAATGTAGATATAAACATCTTTTAAGATAATTGGGATTTTGTAAGTTCCTTTAAGCACGTGTACCTTTCGTCTTTGGTAGTATTGATCGACTCCCCCTATAGTTGGCTTTTTCCCCTCGTTAACTTGCCATATGTTGCTGGCCTTGAGGGGAATTAACATGGTTTTCAAACCCAGATATTGCCAATTCAATTTTCTTATATTCCCAGCGAACGTTGCAAACAAATCCCATACGGTGTCATTACCTGCGGAAATAGGATCCTGGGTTTGAGCTGTAGAAAATCGCCGCACCCTCCGCAGGGAAGGCAAATAAACCCACATATCATCATCTTTGTCATCCATGTACCTGTGAATAACTGTGACTATGCCCCTAAGGTTGTAGGGATCAACGTAGGGGAAAGATAGGGCATATCGAAGGCGCCGAGGATTGGGTGTGATTAACGGTTTGGGATCTACTAATAGTCGCCCATCAAACATTAATCGAAATTCGTAGCCACAAGACTCTGAAACATTACCATGTTTATCGACTATTTGGCCTATGTGGGGAGCCTCTCTGTCATCGAACCAAATCCTCCTATCATGATTCCAAGCCAACTTTATTGCCGCCTTAGGATCCTTCTCGAAATCTATATCTGGAAATGGACAGCCTGCAGTGTAATTTTGAAGCCAATCGTTTTTATCAAGAGAGGATCTCCCTTTGTATTTCGCTGTCGCCTCTTTGTAAGCATTCCATGCTGGGGATGGTTTCTCAGGCGAATCTGGCGTTTCGTTTATTCTTATTTCTCCCCATATTTCAGGATGTTTTACCATCTGGTATAAAGGTTCTGGTAAGAGATCCTTAATCTCGTCCACGTTCCTGGCTCCATACCCCCACGAATTAATAATTTTCTGATGATTATATTCCTCATCCTCCAGCCCCATTTCTGTGTATTTATAGACTATCTTACCGAATTCTGGATTCCTTTTTAAGGTACTTAATTCCCTATCAAACCTCCACCCCGGGGCAGCGGGCAGACCCGTCGGGGATAGACGACCCTCCTGTCCATATGCGCTTAGAGAGATACAGAGCATAGTAAGAAACATTATGAAATAAAAACCCATCCGCCTAATATTCTTTACTTGAAGATTCTCCATCTTAATATCCTCCTTTCCTAAAATTGTTTTATTGTTTTTAGCCTTTTTTCTAAAGCCTTCATTAAAAAAATTCATCCTCCAATTTCCTGGCTCTATCTTTCCAGGAGATTGTGATTATAAAAACCACCTCTTAATGAAGGTCTGCCTCCCCTTTTTCGGATTCTTAAACATGATGGTCTCGTAAAAAGTCTATCAATCTGTCACTCCTGCGAAAGCAGGAGTCCAGAAGTATTTGAATTCACTGGATTCCCGTTTTCACGGGAATGACAATAATGGGCTGAATCGGACTTTTTACGAGATCATCACACATACTAAAACTCATACTTTATAGTAAGGTAAACATCGTCATCTTTTCGGAATGGACCAAAAGAAGCCCCAGTAGGTTTCTTTGAAAAAATGAAATTATACCCAAGCTTAATACTATATAAAGCGTCATAAATAA